>JAPHTF010000126.1 GCA_026197095.1 Gammaproteobacteria bacterium | reverse complement strand
GATTCTTTCTCCAGTTGGCTGAGTAAAGGAATAATTTTTTCTTTAATATCTTTTCGTGTAACGGGCCCAGTATGTTTCAAGCGCACGACACCTTTTTTGTCCATCACAAACGTTTCCGGAACACCATACACACCCCAATCTATACCCACCAAACCTTCAACATCACTAATGCTGAGTTGGTATGGATCGCCATACTGGCTTAACCAACGCCGCGCATCGATCACTTCATCCTTATAATTTAAGCCAATTAAATTAACTTTATTATCTTTAACCAGTTCATTTAAAACCTGGTGTTCCGCGCGACATGAAACACACCATGATGCCCATACATTTAAAACCCACACTTTGCCAAGCATAAAACTCGGCGCAAATATTTTCTCTTGCTGATGCAATAATGGTAACGAAAAAGCAGGTGCGGCTTTACCAATGAACGGTGATGGTAGTTTTCGCGGATCTTTGGTTAAGCCTATCGCTAAAAAAACAACCAGTACAACGAATGCAGCTAAAGGTAACAACGCACGGTTCATGCTGTTACCTCATGCTCACTCAGTTGATTATTTTTTTTCGCCATGCGGTAACGGCGGTCAGTTGCGGCAAGTAAGCCGCCAAATGCCATAATTAATGTGCCTAGCCAGATCCAGCGAATAAAGGGTTTCACATAAAGGCGTAAACTCCATGCCCCATCCTCGCCTCGAGGCTCACCTAATGCAACAAAGAGATCTCGCGTTATACCTGCATCAATTGCGGCTTCAGTCATTGGCATTTGCCTAACATGGTAAATACGTTTTTCCGGGTACAAAGTTGCAATCAATTGATTATCTTTTGAAGCGACAATATGTCCTTTCTGCGCAGTGTAATTCGGCCCCTGCTTCGATTCCGCACCTTTAAATTCAAAGCTATAACCATTTAAAACAAATTTTTCACCCGGCACCATACGTACATCTTTTTCTTCGCTATAGATTGACGTTAAGGTAATACCTACGATAAAGACTGCAACACCGATATGCGCAATGCTCATTCCATAAAAACTGCGTGGTATGCTGGCAAATGATTGCGATGAGTAATCTTTATTCGCCAACCGTAAACGCAAACCTTGCAAAGTCGTCAGAGTTATCCATATTGCCAAGATTAAACCAATTGCTGCGCCGAATTCATAATGTGAAGCGAACAGTGGTAATAAAAGCCCTGCAACAATACTGATAACAAGCAATGGCCCTAGCGCTTTAATTAATCGTGCAGGCTTATCTTGCTTCCAACGCATCAACGCGCCCACGCCTAACAACATGGCTAATGGAATCGTTAACGGAACAAATACACTGTTAAAATAGGGAGGCCCAACGGAGATTTTTCCAACACCCAGCGCATCAAGTAATAACGGATACAATGTGCCTAATAAAACACTGGCTGCTACAACAACCAAAATAACATTATTAAACAGTAGTGCTGTTTCACGTGAAAAGAGCTGGAATGATGTTGTGCTGCGGATGCTTGGTGCACGCCATGCGTACAACATTAACGAACCACCAATAACTATAACCAGGAATATTAATATAAATACACCTCGTTCTGGATCTGTGGCGAATGCATGAACCGAAGTTAAGACACCTGAACGCACCAGGAATGTACCGAGTAAACTTAAAGAGAAAGCCGAAATAGCTAACAACACAGTCC
This sequence comes from Gammaproteobacteria bacterium, assembly GCA_026197095.1. Taxonomy (GTDB): domain Bacteria; phylum Pseudomonadota; class Gammaproteobacteria; order UBA6429; family Thiohalophilaceae; genus JAGLTQ01. The sequence continues at coordinate 14,436 of JAPHTF010000126.1, read as the reverse complement.
ACGCCTTAAATATGCCGCGCTTTTCGGTTACAGCCAAGGAATGCATTAATGCTGTACCCACCAGCCAGGGCAAAAATGATGCATTTTCAACAGGATCCCAGAACCACCAGCCACCCCAACCTAATTCGTAATATGCCCACCAGCTACCAAGAGAAATACCCAAGGTTAAAAATATCCAGGCTACACTTGTCCACGGACGAGACCAACGTGCCCATGCTGCATCTAACTTACCACCAATCATCGCGGCAATAGCAAATGCAAAAGCAACAGAGAATCCGACGTATCCCATGTACAACATTGGTGGGTGAATAGCCAAACCAAAATCTTGTAGTAATGGATTTAAATCACGACCCTCAACAGGAGCAACGACCAAGCGATCAAATGGATTGGATGTCAGCAACATGAAAAGTAAAAAACCAACACTGACCATGCCCATCACGCTGATAACACGAGCTAACATATCTTTTGGAATGCTTTTACTGAATACAGTAACCGCACCCGTCCAGATAGATAAGGTTAATGCCCACAATAACAAAGATCCTTCATGTGCACCCCAAACAGCTGAGATTCTAAACAATAAAGGTAATGCAGTATTTGAATTACTCGCAACATAAACGACTGAAAAATCATGCACTACAAAAGCATAAACCAGAGCAAAAAACGAAATTAACATAAAGAATAACTGTAAGCGTGCGATAGGTTTTGCCATGGCAACCCAGCTGCTAACCCCTTTTGCCGCACCAATAACAGGTAAGCTGGATTGAATAAGCGCCATTACAAGCGCCATGATTAATGCAAAGTGACCGAGTTCAGGAATCATAGTTATTTACTTTATTTGATGTAAGAATTATTTTTTGTTTTTCTTTAAAGATTCCGCAACTTCAGGCGGCATGTAATTTTCATCATGCTTCGCCAGCACTTCTTCTGCGACAAAAACACCTTCAGCATTTAATTTTCCCCGACTAATAATGCCCTGACCTTCACGAAACAAATCAGGTAATAGTCCGGTGTATTCAACAGTCACTGTATTTTCATAATCAGTCAGGTCAAAAAATACTTTAAGTGTATCTTTTTCTTTTTTAAAAGTACCTTCTACGACCATGCCACCCATGCGGAATACTTTATTCACCGGTGCTTTGCCCTGCTTTACTTCTGCTGGAGAAAAGTAAAACATCAGGTTTTGGTTAAAGGCATACAACGCAAAGCCAGCCGCAACCGTTATTCCCGTAACCAGAAAGATAATAAAAAATAATCGTTTTTTACGTGCAGGTTTCACAGCTATTCTCTTTTAATTTATTGATTTAAATAATGTTGACGTTTGATTTTATTCAGTTGTTTCTTTTTTTCCATATACGGTAAAACAACATTAAAAATCAAAACAAGAAAGGTCAGCCCGTAAGATGCCCAGATATAAAAATTATATTTTCCAAAATCCAGAAATTCCATATTAACTTTCCTCTGCCAAATCTTTTACCCATTTACTTTTTTGCTCACGGACTATTATCTCTGTACGCACACGCATAAATAAACTTCCAATGTAATAAAGTTTAAAAGCAACAGCCATAATTAATAAAGGGATGAGCATTGAGAGATGAATAGAGGGTTTATCAAATTTTGTCACTGTTGGCCCTTGATGCAAGGTATTCCACCACTCAACTGAATAATGAATAACCGGGATATTCACCACGCCGACTAACGCCAGAATAGCCACTGCACGTGCTGCCGTTCGTTTGTCTTCAATCGCATTATACAAAGCCATCACGCCAAGATATAAAAACAGAAGTAAAAGTTCCGATGTTAAGCGTGCATCCCACACCCACCAGGTATTCCACATCGGTTTACCCCATATCGAGCCTGTGGCCAGCGCAAGAAAAGTAAAACTCGCACCAATAGGTGCACTTGAAATAGAGACGATTTCAGCGAGTTTCATTCGCCAGATCAGTCCAATTGCCCCCGATATTGCCATCACCATATATATAAAGAGTGACATCCAGGCGGCGGGGACATGGACAAAGATAATTCGGTAGGCTTCGCCTTGTTCATAATCCGTTGGTGCAGTAACCAGTCCGCCATATAAACCTGCTGCAAATAATAAGACAAAAAGTCCCATTATATAAGGTAACCATAAGCCCGAGATTCGGTAAAAATAAGGGGGAGAAGCAAACTGGTGATACAAGCGCTTAATATTCATTTGTTAATTCAAACTCACTTTTAAGGCAGCGGCAATAGCAAATGGCGCTAAAGTTATTGCCAGTACTAAAATTGCCAACATCATAGCCAATTGTGCTTCAGCTGAGAATCCTTGCGCCGTGTTTTGTAATGCCAACGTCGCAAATATCAGTACAGGAATATATAACGGTAAGATTAACAAGGACAAAATAACGCCGCCTTGACGTAGCGCAACTGTTAGCGCAATCCCTACCGCCCCAATTAAACTTAATGTTGGCGTACCCAATAATAAAGTCAGTAATAACATCGTTGTCGTATCTGCAGTCATGTAAAGTAACACTGCAAGTAACGGGGTTATTAATATTAAAGGTAACCCAGTAATTAACCAATGTGCTGTGATTTTTGCAGTCACAATCAATGACAATGGAATTTTAAGTAAGTTCATTTGTTCCAGACTTCCATCTTCAAAGTCCGAACGAAACAAGTTATCCAGCGATAACATCGTTGCCAATAAAGCAGTGACCCAGATAATAGCGGGGGCAATTTTTTGTAATAAAACTTTATCGTCGCCAATAGCTAATGGAAATAATGAAATAACCATCACAAAGAAAATCAGGGGATGAATAATTTCAGAGCGTCGGCGAAATGCGATTAATAAATCTCGCTTTAATATTTGCAACCAGGCATTAAACATATTTTTATTTACTTAAGCTGAAGTGGTTTACAGGTAAACCTGATAAATCAATATCGTGATGGGAAGTTAGTATTAACATACCACCTTTAGCAATGTGTTGCTTTATCAGTGTTTCGAAAAAAACAACGCTCGCTTTATCTAATGATGTAAACGGTTCATCAAGAACCCAGAAAGAATTATTTGTCATCATTAAACGCGCCAGCGCAAGCTTACGTTTTTGACCTGCCGATAAAAGACGACTTAAAACATCTGCTTGTTTAAAAAGCCCTATTTGTTTTAAAACATCTTCTGTTTTGATATCCGATGCTGTTGCCATTGAACGCATTAAATTAAGATTTTCTTCAACCGTAAGTTCATCCTTAATACCATTTTTATGTCCAACAAAAGATATGTTTTGAAAGTACTCAGGAAAAGAAGAAACAGACTCATTATCCCAGCTTATTTCACCTTCGTCTGCTAAACGAAAGCCGCAAAGAATTCTTAAAAAGCTTGTTTTGCCACTGCCATTTTCACCTTCCAGAAATAATACATTTCCAGAGGATAATGTCAGAGTGAGATCTTCAAATAAAACCCGATCATTACGCCAACAAGCAAGATTTTTTACCTTCAAATTACCGGTAAATGAATACTGTTTTTCCATAAATATTTATTTAGACCTGATCGACATAGATAAAGTTAAATTCTTTTAAATTAAACACCCGTCACTAAATGCCGATAATACCTTATAAGTACACATAAACTGTGCAGCAATTTACTAAAATACGGGAATACCCTAATACCATTAAATAGTGATCATAATATGATAAGCAGCAAATACCAAATATCATTGCGCTATATCAAAGTAATCTCCCTTTCCCCCCTTGAGATTAAAATGTGATTTACAAGTATTTAGGGATGACTACTGTAAAAAATATAAGTGAGAAACGACCGCTGTTCTCGCTGTTTAATTAAAGAATAATAATTATAATGAATAATCAAAACACAACTATATACATCATAGATGATGACCCCAGCATGCTGAGGTATCTGAGTGAGCTGGTAGAAACGTTAAATTACAAATCCAGAACTTATGATAACGCAAATGATTTTTTAAATTCATATAATGATGATGGACTTGGTTGTTTAGTCCTTGATCTGCGTTTACCCGGTATTAGTGGACTTGAATTACAACAGCAGCTCGCCGGTAAAAATATCGATTTACCTGTTATTATGATCAGTGGTTTTGGAGATGTCTCCACAGCGGTTAAAGCAATGAAAGCCGGTGTACTCGACTTTCTGGAAAAACCCTTTAAAGGCCAGGATCTGCTTGATCTCATTAATAATGCAGTAAACAAGCATCAAACAGATCGTGAAAAAAACCTCTCTCACAACGAAGCCCTTTGTCGTATTCAATCTTTAACACAACGTGAAAAGGAAGTGATGGATCATGTTGTCGCAGGGATGTTAAATAAAGATATTGCCAAAAAGCTTGAGATCAGCATTAAAACCGTAGAGGTTCACCGCGCTAATGTAATGGACAAAATGGCCGTTTCGTCCGTTGCCGATCTTGTTCGCGCGTCTTTAGAAGCTAATGACGGCTAACCTAATTAAGAAATACACAATTAACCCCTTCGCTTCATAAGTTATCCACAAAATAAAACGCTTTACCTGCCCACACCTTCTTTGCAATCAGTTATAATTGATGCACTCTAATACTGTTTCACAATCTTTAAACCCACCTCGACATAGGGTTTTTACATGACAGCACAATTAACAGATAAGTACGGACGTAACATTGAATACTTACGCCTGTCAGTTACTGACCGTTGTGATTTAAGATGTAATTACTGTATGCCTGAAGGTTTTAAAGATTTTGGTGAACCTGAAGACTGGCTAACGTTTGATGAAATCGAACGTATTATCCGGGTATTTGGTGAACTCGGTACTCGGCGCATTCGCATCACAGGTGGAGAACCCCTTGTGCGAAAAAATTTACCTGAACTTGCCGCCAGACTTTCACTATTACCCGGTATTGAAGATCTTTCCCTCAGCAGTAATGCCACGCGGATGCAAAAACAAGCCGAGCCGCTTAAAAAAGCCGGTATTTCACGCATTAACATCAGTCTCGACACTTTACGTGCTGACCGTTTTAAACAGATTACAGGTGGCGGTAAACTGGAAAAAGTCATTAATGGTTTACTCGCGGCAAAAGAAGCCGGATTTCATCCTGTAAAAATTAACATGGTGGTCATGCGTGGCGTAAATGACGATGAAGTAGAAGACATGGTGCAATTCTGTATAGATCATGATTTTACGCTTCGCTTTATCGAAACCATGCCCATGGGAAATACCGGCCGCGAAGCCAGTCTACAATATATTCCTTTAAGTGAAATACATGATCGCCTGGCAAAAAAATATAACTTAGTTAAAGCGAATATGAATGGCGGTGGTCCAGCGCGTTATGTTCGTGTTGAAGGAACCGAACTCAGAATTGGTTATATCACCCCAATGTCACAACATTTTTGTGATACCTGTAATCGTGTTCGTTTATCTGTTGATGGAACTTTGTACCTTTGCTTAGGTCAAGATGATAGTTATCCACTACGTGAACTTATGCGCGCTGGCATTACAGATGATGAGCTAAAACAGCACATACAAAATGCCATCGATATTAAACCCGAAAAACATGAGTTCAGTGACAATCCCCAGAAACTGGTTCGTTTTATGTCGATGACAGGGGGGTAAAGATAAGTCGGGAGTGATTGAAATTACAGGACAATGCCAATGCCAAATAAATTAACTCTTATCTTTATACTTATTTTTTCAAATTTTCTTATAACGCCGGCAATCCTTGCCGCTGATACACAGCAAACTATTAACCACGTCCTTGCGCAAAAAGAAGCACCAACAGGTGTTGTTTTTGAAATTGTCACAGGTAGCGCAAATAGTCTTAACTGGGCTTTACCCAGGGTTCAGCAATATATAAAAAAACTACGTAGCCGTTTCCCGGAACTTGAGATAGCAATTGTCACACATGGGAATGAACAGTTTGCCTTACAAACTAAAAATAATAAAAAATTTAAAGAAATCCACTCTCTCACTCAGCAACTGGTAAAGGAAGATAATGTACCTCTGCATGTTTGTGGTACCTATGCAGGCTGGAAAAATGTCACTGAAGAAGAGTTTCCAGACTATGTGGATGTTACTGCGGCAGGTCCCGCAACGATAAATGACTATGTTGCGTTAGGCTATATATTAATTAAACTCTAATTCCTAATTAGCTGAATAACATTTTCAACCCTAAGATAAACAGGACTAACGAGAAATAGCGTTTTAATTTTGCTGCAGACAACCGGTGTGCCAGCCATGCACCCAGCGGTGCAAGCAACACACTTGATATAACGATAGTGATAAATGCTGGCCAATAAACATAACCCAATGAATGTTCAGGTAAATTACTTTCATTCCAACCAGTTATAACAAAACCAACACAGCCCGCAACAGCTATCGGTAAACCGCATGCGCTTGATGTTGCAACGGCCTGCTGTATTTTAATATTACACCAAACAAGAAAAGGCACGGTCAGTGTTCCTCCGCCAATACCAACGATAGAAGAAATTGTACCAATGCCCGTAGCGGCAGTTATTATGCCTGTATATCCAGGTAAGCTACGTGATGCATGTGGTTTAATATTTAAGGCCATTTGAAATGCGACAAACAACTCAAAAAAACCAAAAAACTGTTGCAATATTTTTGCTGAAATATAATCAGCAATAATGGCGCCGAATAATGCACCGACAATAATTCCCGGTGTTAATTTTTTTACAATATCCCAGCGTACTGCTTTATGAGTAACGTGATGTGCATATATTGATGATAGTGAAGTAAATATAATTGTGGCAAGAGAAGTCCCAATAGCCATATGGACAATAACAGCATGATCAAAATGATTTGACTGGAAAATGAGTATTAAAGCAGGAACAATGATCAAGCCGCCACCCACCCCTAAGAGTCCGGCAACAAAGCCGGCAATAACACCTAACCCTATATATGAAATAAATAATTCAAGCATGCTTTAAAATAAGGTCACTATTAGATATAGAATAAATAGTAAAGTGCTCACGCCGCCCGTAAGAGGAACCCAAAAAGGAACGGTAAAACCACGATGCGCTCGTTTAGAATATTTTATGTTTATTAACGCAAAATTAATTAACATAAAAATAATTAATGTAATAAAGCTCGTTATTTTGGCCAGGCTTAATAAAGGCAACAACAAAGAAAATACTAAAACTGTGATGGTAACAACGGCTATAGCGATCACAGGTGTATGTGTAATTGCATTAACGGCTCCCAGGTTTTCTGGTAACCATTGTTTTCGACTCATGCCATATAAAACACGTGAAGCCATAATCACCTGAATTAAGGCGCCATTAATCACAGAAACTAAACTTATAAGAGTGATGACGACGGGTGATTGCCCTGTTGTTTTTTCATACAACAACGAGAGTGGAGCATCACTTGCAGATAGCTCATCTGCTGATAACAACAAAATGGTCACAACTGAAATTAAAACGTAAAAAATTGTTGTAATAACGAGTGAGATGATTATCGCGAGCGGAATATTAAGGCGTGGATTAATGGTTTCTTCTGCGACATTAACGATATCTTCGAAACCAAGAAAAGCATAAAAAGCAATAAAACTGCCCATCACAATGCCGGCCCAGATTGATACGTCAAAAGAAGGTGTCAATGCGGGTAACTGTTCGGGTAGTAACGCAAAGGAATGGCGCCCGATATAAATAATAATTAATAAACCAATAATCTCAACAACCGTCATAATTGACGCAATCATGACTGATGGACCAATTCCCCATGCGCAAATCAATCCAAGAGAGATAATAAGAACAGTAATGACGACTGGTTGTGAAAAAGAAATAAAAACATTTAAGTAACCGATAAAACCATGAGCTAAAGTCGCCGTAGAAACAATACCGACTAAAACAATCATCAATCCAACTACCAGCGAAAGTTTCTGAATACCAAAGCCTTCTTCAATGTAAATGGCTTCACCCGCACTGCGTGGAAAGCGAGCGGCCAACTCGGCATAAGAAAAAGCGGAAAAACCGGCGAGCAAAGAAGCAAAAACAAAAGAAAAGGGAGCAAAGGAACCCGCTTCACCCGCAACCTTTCCTATCAGCACATAAATACCGGCACCCAGAATGGTACCAATGCCATAAAAAATCAGTAAGGGTAACGACAAACGCCTGATTAGTTTGTTTTCAGTATTAACTTTTTATTACTCCTGCAACACAATTAACATTTTAACAATAAGTTTATGTTAAACTTCGACGTATACAAAGAATATAATAACAGGCAAACGAGTGACCAACCCCCGTCAACGAGCCAGTGACCATTTACACACTACTGGCATTAGTACTCAGAACGCTACAAACCTGGCCCATTCAGGTTCGTCAGAAAATCCTTTACCTATTCAACCTGATGATACCCTGCCCATTTTTGGTGATGGTTTAGTCGGCATTAATAAAGATGGCAATATAAATTTTATAAATAAGACGGCCTGTAAACTCACTGGCTGGTTACAAAGTGATGCTGAAAACAAACCTTTTGAAGAAATTTTTCAGCTCTCGGATGATTCTTCTGAGACACTTAATTTAAAACTCATACAGCATATAATTAAATCTGGCCATTTAATTGCGCCTCTTGCCCAGCAAGTTATTAAAACAAAAAACAATAAAAAACTGCACATCGATTTTAGTATTTCACCTCTGGATGGGAACACGGCTATTATAATGTTCCACCAGTTAGAAAAAGATCTCACAAATAAAAATCATCCTTTACTTTACCAGGTTAATTATGATCCTTTAACACATCTGTCTAACCGCAATGCCCTGCAAAAAATCATTAACACTTTACATGACTCAGCTCAATCGCAAGGTAAAACATACTCAATACTTTTACTTGATTTAGATCATTTTAAATTAATCAATGATCGTTATGGCCATGATACGGGAGATCAATTATTACAGCTTGTTGCTGAACGCATACAGTTTGTTATTCGAGACAAAGATACCATTGGTCGATGGGCAGGTGAAGAATTTCTCTGTATCTTGCCAGATGCAGATCCTGCAATAGCGGCAATCGTTGCTGAACGTTTACATCAATGTATTAATAAGCAATGCTTCCATTTAAATCAGCGTGAAATTTTTTTAACTGCCAGCATTGGCATAGCCAGTTACCCAAATGATGGCACATGCCCTGAAGAATTATTCTGTATAGCCGATGCTACACTTTATGAAGCAAAGCAAAATGGGCGCAACCAGGTTAATAGCAGTAAAGGATTAATTAGCAGTATCTTTACCGTTGGCAATCAACTAGAGCAAGCATTACAAAATCAAAAAATCATTTCGGTTTACCAGCCAATATTTGATATTCAAAATGGTGTGCAGATTGCAGAAGAAACCCTCGCTCGCATACAGGAAGATAATGGCGATTTAATAGAAGCGAATCATTTTATTGATGCTGCAGTCCGGCTTCAGCTCATTCACCGAATTGATGATCAGGTAATACGACAAACGATAACACGCTGTTGTATTAATGCTGCTGATAATAAAACTAATTTTCCACACTTTGTTAATATATCTGCTGATTTTTTACGCCGTCCTGAATTGATTAAAGATATTTTTGATTTTGCGCGTAAAGAATTTATCGCTTATGGTCTCTCGGAGCGAAAAAACAAACCACTTGTTATTGAGATTACAGAACAAGAATTGTTACATGATATCGAAGAAGTAAAGAAACTCCTTGCACCATTTATTGAGTTTGGTTGTGAACTGGCTATTGATGATTTTGGCAGTGGCTATTCATCATTAACTTACCTCGCAGATTTACCTATCAGCTATCTGAAGTTTGATGGTGCATTAATCAAACGTGTTGCTTATGAAGACAGGGCACGGAAGATCATTAGCGGTATACAAAAATTAGCTGAATCGCTGGATCTCATAACAATTGCAGAACACATTGAAGATCAGGCAACACTGGATGTGTTACGTGAGTTAGGCGTGTCATGGGGGCAAGGCTATTTTTCGGCTAAGCCATCAATATAGTTACACCCACTCCGCTTAATTATTTAATCCAGAGTGTTTTTGCATTGGTAAACTCACGAATTCCATGTTTTGAGAGTTCACGGCCATAACCTGAATTTTTTATTCCGCCAAAGGGCAAGCGTGCATCACTTTTCACCATGCCATTTACAAATGTGCACCCTGATTCAACCTGCCTTGCAAGACGTTCACCTCTGCTTGAATCTTGTGTCCAGACACTCCCCCCCAAACCATAAGGCGAGTCATTAGCGATACGCAAAGCATCTTCTTCATCCCTGGCATGAATAACGATGGCAACCGGACCAAATAATTCTTCATGGTAGGCACGCATTCCCGGTTCAACACGATCTAAAATTGATGCTTTATAAAAAGCACCCGGCCCCGCGACGGGCTTACAACCGGTTACCGCAACAGCACCTGCCGCCAGTGTATCCGCCACCTGAATATGGAGGTCATCTCTTAAGTCTTCACGTGCCATAGGCGCTAACGTTGTTGACTCATCCATTGGATCCCCCACTTTTAAGGCTTCAACGCCGGCTTTAAAGCGAGCAACAAAATCTTCAGCAATGGCATCAACGACAATAAAACGTTTAGCAGCAATACAACTTTGTCCTGTATTCAAGAACCGGGACACCACGGCATTTTGTACCGTCAGATCAAGATCCGCATCTTCTAAAACAATAAATGCATCAGAACCACCGAGCTCAAGAACAGATTTTTTTAAGTTAGCGCCAGCCGTTGCCGCAACTTGTCGTCCGGCAGGTTCACTACCGGTTAAGGTCACTGCATGTATTCGCGGATCTTCAATGACGGCTTGAACTTGAGAAGCGCGAATCATTAATGAACGAAATACATTTTCTGGGAAGCCAGCTTCTTTAAAGACATCTTCTATCAATAAAGCACATTGCGGCACATTTGAGGCATGTTTTAAAACAGCCGTGTTACCGGCAACGAGTGCAGGTGCAGCAAAACGAAAAACTTGCCACAATGGAAAATTCCATGGCATTACCGCAAGTACCGTTCCTAAAGGAAGATAAGCCACGTAACTCTTGCCCGCATCTGAGTCAATCATTTCATCAGCTAAAAATACAGGCCCATTGTCTGCATAAAAATCACAGGCCGTGGCACATTTTTCAACTTCAGCACGTGAGTCATTAATTAATTTGCCCATTTCCTGGGTAACGGTTGCCGCATACTTTTCCTTGTTCGCGCGCAATACAGCGGCCGCTTTATGCATGAGTAAACAACGATCACTCATTGGTGTATTTCGCCATACGGGTGAGGCGGCCGCAACCGCAGCCAATCCCGATTCGAGTTGCAGAGAATCCCACACTGGAATTTCGGTGACTTTCTCGCCCGTTGCGGGATTAATCACTTCAAAACTCATACACTACTCCTTAAAATATTATGTATGCTAACTATAGCTTAATTAATTATAGTTTTGCGAATTGCATTAATGGCATACAACTAAAGTGTGATCACAGCTCAAATTGTCTATACAATGAAGATTAAAGTTTACGATGTATAACAAATGTTAATTGTAAAAAATATACAAAAGAAAGAAAGACAATAATAATGAAAACATATCTTGTTGGTGGTTATGTACGCGATCAATTACTCGGGCTAGAAACCAAGGATCGTGACTGGGTGGTTGTAGGCTCAACGCCAGAGGAAATGCTCAAACAAGGTTTTCGACAAGTCGGTAAAGACTTCCCCGTTTTTTTGCATCCTAAAACAAATGAAGAATATGCACTCGCACGAACCGAAAGAAAAGTATCCGCTGGTTATACTGGTTTTAACTTTCACACTTCGCCCGAAGTGACTTTAGAAGAAGATTTAATCCGTCGAGACTTAACCATTAATGCGATTGCATTGTCTGATAATAATGAATTAATTGATCCGTTTAATGGCCAGGCCGATATAAAGAAAAAAATTTTACGGCATGTCTCTCCCGCTTTTGTCGAAGATCCCGTTCGCATTTTACGTGTTGCACGTTTTGCCGCACGCTTCGCCGACCTGGGATTTACCATTGCAGAAGAAACACAACAACTCATGACAGAGATGGTAAACAATGGCGAAGTAGATTCACTCGTGCCCGAACGGGTATGGCAAGAAACAATGCAGGCATTAACCGAAAAAACACCTGCACAATTTTTTGAGGTGTTACGTAACTGCGGAGCATTAGAAAAACTTTTCCCGGAAATTAATCGGTTATGGGGGGTACCACAACCAGAAAAGCATCATCCCGAAATTGATACCGGCATCCATACCATGATGGTATTAACACAAGCAGCAAAATTATCTGATGATCCTAAAGTCCGGTTTGCGGCTTTAGTACATGACCTTGGCAAGGGCACCACGCCAAAATATAAATGGCCTAAACACATTGATCATGAATCACGCGGTGTGCCACTCGTTGAAGCATTATGTGATCGCTATCGTATCCCTAATGACTATCGTGAGCTGGGGGTTATCGTGGCTAAATATCACTTGCATTACCATCGTGCCGCCGAGTTACGTGATGGCACATTTTTAAAGACACTGGAATCATTAGACGCCTTTCGTCGCCCTGCACGTTTTGAGCTATTTTTACTGGCCTGTGAAGCAGACTCACGTGGTCGAACCGGTTATGAAGATCAATATTTTGAGCAGCCGGAAATTTACCGCAACGTTTTCAACGCAGCTAAAGCAATCGATGCAAAAGCACTGGTCAGCCAGGGGCTCAAGGGAAAAGCAATTAAAGATGAATTGAGCAAACAACGTATTCAAGCAATTAAGAAAATAAGATCCTCCGAAAAGAGCTAAAATACCGGTCTTAGTGAATCAAATCTGCCGCTTTAATCACTATTAAAACGATACTTTCGGCTATCTTTAGATTTGAAGTGCTCTATAATGTCGGCTACTTTTTAATGTACATACATCAGCGTATCAGGGTGTAGACATCACTATCATCCTGCAGGAATACTTAAATGACCACCCCCGCCCAGCTTAAAGCAATAGCCCCTGAAATAATTAAAAAATATTCACACAAAAGTAATGCAAAAGGGTGGTTTCAAAACATCAATACGCTCGTCCCTTACTTTGCCCTTTTCTACCTGGCAATGGAAAGCATGCAATCACAATCGTACTGGCTAGCAGTGGGCTTCACATTATTATTAGCCTTTTTCATTGTTCGAATTTTTATGCTCATGCATGACTGTGGGCATAAAAGTATGTTTAGTACTCAGATTTTTAATACCCTCGGTGGTTTTTTTACTGGTGTTTTAGTCGGCATGCCACAGTATGTTTGGGCTCAGCATCATAACTATCATCATTCAACAAATGGTAACTGGGAAAAATATCGTGGCCCGTTAAACATTTTATCAGTTAATGAGTTTTCACAGCTATCCCCGGGTAAACAAAATAAATATCGATTAAGTCGCAGCGTTTTACTCGCACCACTCGGTGCATTTATGTATTTCATTTTCAACCCAAGATTTAACTGGATGCTCGGTAGTCTGCAATTCGCATATGCTGTAACAAAGAACAAATTAAAAAATCCTGGCAAGACCTTTAAAAGTATTATTTCCAATCAGGAATCACGTTTTTGGAAGAGCAGTAAAGAATATCTACACATGACATTAAACAATATAGTTTTGTTAAGCATTTGGCTCATAGCAAGTATATATTTTGGTGCAGCAACTTTCTTCACGATTTATATTATTAGTCTTTCTCTCGCAGGTGCAGCCGGCTTGATGATTTTCACTCTGCAACATAACTTTGAAGACGCTTATGCAGCTGATACTGCGCACTGGGATTATTATCAAGGCGCATTAAAAGGCACCAGTTTTTTTACATTTCCTAAAGTTATCAATTGGTTTGGTGCTGATATTGCCTTCCATCACATTCATCATCTATCAGCAAGCATTCCAAATTATAATCTTGCTCGTGCTCACAGAGAATATGCTCATTTATTTGATGATGTTAAACGAATTAGATTACGTGATATATTTAAAGAATTTAAATTCATTCTATGGGATGAAAAAAATCAAAAAATCATCTCTATTGCACAATATAATGATATGAAGAGCAACCCTTAGTGCCTGAGTAAGCAAATATGAAACAAAAAATACAATTTATATTATTTATTAGTCTTTCATCTTTTAATTTATTTGCCAATGAATTGACTGAAACTGATATTGCAAATCTTGATGCTATTGCAGAAGGCGGCCGCCTTTATGATCAATGGTGGAAAGAACTTAAAGTTGATGAGCCAGGTACAACACATAGTTCATATCCTGCTAATGCAAAAAAGAAAGGTAGTGCAAGCTGGCGTTGCAAAGAATGTCATGGTTGGGATTACAAAGGCTTCAAAGGTGCTTATGCAACAGGAAGTCACAAAACAGGCATTAAAGGTGTTCAAGCGGCAAAAAATATGTCCATTGAAGATATTGTGGAAATATTAAAAGATAAAACTCATGGCTATAACAGTGT
>JAPHTF010000111.1 GCA_026197095.1 Gammaproteobacteria bacterium | reverse complement strand
GCAATGTAATTATTAATATTCTTATATATTAATCTAAACAGCTTCTATAATTGAATAATAAATTTTTCCTCATTAACAAAACTTTCATATTTTTGCCACATTTTTTTAATTGAGCTTACATAAGCTCTGCTTAACTAAGAAATCGGCAAGGTATTGTTTATGAGTAATTTAATCAAATTAAACTTTGAAAACTATTCAGATAAAATTACTAGCGAATTTGTAAAGGCTCAATCCCTTTCAATAGTCGAAAAAGAAGAATTGTTATCACTCTTAAATACAAGTTATCCGCACTGGAATATAGAAAATATATTTGACCGTTATCCAGATTATGAACAACTATATATTTATCGTATGAGGTTCAATGAAACCTTAATCGCATCAAGGCAGTTACTGCTGGTAAATAATTTAATCACCAGCCCTATATGGGCGAAGGAAATGGCACATTCATTATCAATAAATAATTTTGCAATTGGTTCAAGAGTAATTGTCCATCCAGACTTTAGAAAAAATGGACTCGGTACCCATTTAGTCGAACATGTCAATCATGAAGCTTACTCACGCTTCGAAGTAGAGGGTATTTTAGGCTCTTCGACCAGTCTTGCCGCGATATCCTTATATTTGCGGCTTGGTGCAAAGCTTTGGAAAGATGACATTCAAAATATTAGCTCTGATCATACTATGAATATAAATAACGCATCACTTTATAATATACTCAATAAAAACAATCTATCCAGAACTCGAATGTCATTTCCACTACGCTATATTTATAGTTCGAATAGGCAAGAGAATGAATGTCGTAAAAACTGGAATCACAATTTAGTCTCAACAAACATTCAAACTGCGAGTGACAAAGTTATATCGAGTTAAAAACAATTTTACCGTTTTTAATATAACATCGTTGCTTATTGCTCGTTATAGTTGACTAACTTTATCCAGCATTTCTTGTGCATGGCCGTCAGCGGTCACTCCATATATTACATCAACCAATACACCGTCTTTATTGATGACAAATGTTGAACGCACAATGCCCATTTTATTGACGCCATTTTTTTCTTTTTCTTGCCATACCCCATAAGCATCACAAAGTTCTCCCGAGGTATCCGCTAGTAAATCCACTTTAAGTCCAAACTTATCAATAAAAGCCTGATGACTTACACATGAATCTTTACTAACACCCAGAACCACCGTATCAGCCTTTGCAAACTCGCTGGCAAGTTCTGTAAACTGATTCGCTTCTATGGTGCAACCTGGGGTGTCATCTTTTGGATAAAAATACAAAATAACATTTTTGTTCCCCTTGTAATCAGACAAATTGATCATTTCATTATTTTGGTTTGGTGTGCTAAATGCAGGGGCGATTTGATTTTGTTCGAGCATAATTTTTTACCTTACTAAATTTTAGGGTTGTCTATATAACTGAATTAATTTAAATCAACAGCAAACTTTTTCAATAAATCGAAAGGTACGATTTCAAGGGTTCGTTTATGTGTGCGCGTCAAATATACACGCGGTGCCATACCATCTTCATGCGCTTCTAACCATCTTGCAGCACATAAACACCATGTATTGCCTGGTTTCACACCTTCAAAGCCAAACTCAGGAGCAGGTGTCGATAAATCATTACCTTTAAAACGAGAATATTCAAGAAACTCAGTAGAGGCTTCAATACATACCGTATGTAAACCCACATCGTCTTTACAGGTATTGCATTTGCTATCGCGAAAAAAACCAGTTAGTGGTTTGTCACCACACACCATCAACGGCTCACCTAATACATTTACTGATTCATCCATATCCATCTTTGTACTTTCCTCTGCTTGCTCTATCCAGAATACTCGTCAGCAAGTATATCGTATAGATTACAAAAACGCGTTAAAGGTTAAACAAAATTTTAACAACACTAATATTATGTTTTAATATAAATAATATCTTAAATTTTATATGGCTGAATATGGCAGTCAGAATGACCTATAATACTAACAGCTCATTTATTCTAAACTGATAAGGTAAATGATATTTAAGTAAAAAATAATCCAGGATAAATATGAAATCACTATTACTTATCGCACACGGCAGCCGCAGATCTCAATCGAATGAGGAAGTTAAGGAACTGGCAGAAAAGTTAAAAGAACAATGTGCGGATGAATATAATATTATTCATGCGGCCTTTCTTGAACTTGCTGACCCACTCATACCGGATGGAATAAAAATGTGTATTGATGATGGCGCCTCTTCTGTTACCGTCCTACCCTATTTTCTAAATTCAGGACGTCATGTTATTGAAGACATACCGAATATTGTCAACGATACTAAACAAAACTACCCGGATATTAATATTAAAATCTCATCCCATCTTGGTGCTTCTGCACTAATGATGGATTTATTAATCTCCACGGCACACTCTGCGGAATAAAATAGTATAAATGAGTCTGTGAGAATAACTTAATCGATAAAAACACTAATGAAGACAACCTTAATCATATTAGCTTTGTTATTTTCGCTTTTTGTTATCTATTTTTTCATCCTTGGATTTAATTCGAAATCTAAGGTTGCACCGGGTTTAACAGAGAATCACCTAGCCAATTGCCCGAATACGCCTAATTGTGTAAGTTCTGAGAATGAACAGCATATTAATCATTACATAACGCCAATCAGCCTGACGCAAAAAAATTATTCAATCGCGGACACACTTCTTATGCTTAAAGATATTGTCCGGGATATGGGAGGCACTATTCAGCTTGAAAAAAAGAATTACATAGCTGCCACGTTTACTTCTGCTATTTTTGGGTTTGTTGATGATCTTGAAATCAGGATCGATAGCACTCAAAACATGACCCATTTCCGCTCTGCTTCACGAGTAGGACGCAGCGATCTGGGCGTTAATAAAAAGCGAGTTCAATTAGTCAAACAACTCTATAGAACAAAAACTATTTCCGATATCAATAATTGAACCACTTATACATTTATGCCTGTTTTTAACTATGCAATCGTAACTTCTTTAGACAGATAGACATCCTGGATCGCATTTAATAAAGCAACCCCCTCCGCCACAGGTTTCTGAAAAGCTTTACGACCTGAAATCAGTCCCATCCCACCTGCACGTTTATTAATCACCGCCGTACGTACTGCCTGATGTAAATCATCATCACCGGATGCGCCACCAGAATTTATCATACCAACACGTCCCATATAGCAGTTCGCTACCTGGTAACGTGTCAGGTCAATGGGATGATCCGATGTCAGTTCGGAATACACTTTTGGGTGTGTCTTACCAAATTGAATGGCATTAAAGCCGCCATTGTTTTGCGCCTGTTTTTGTTTAATGATATCCGCATCGATCGTTGCTGCGAGGTGATTAGCCTGCCCGGTAAGATCAGCCGACACATGATAATCCGTACCATCATGCTTAAAAGCGCTGTTACGTAAATAAGCCCACAAGACAGTTACCATGCCGAGGGCATGCGCATGTTCAAAAGCTTCACTGACTTCCTGTATCTGTCGGCGTGATTGTTCCGACCCAAAATACACTGTCGCCCCCACAGCCACAGCGCCCATATCAAAAGCCTGATTGACACTGGCGAATAATGTCTGGTCGTACTGGTTAGGATAGCTAAGTAATTCATTGTGATTGATCTTGACGATAAACGGGATTTTATGTGCATAGTCACGCGCAATACTGTTCAAGACTCCGAGAGTCGAAGCCACACCATTGCACCCACCTTCGATTGCCAGTTTAATAATATTTTCTGGATCAAAAAACGCAGGATTAGGTGCAAAGGATGCACCAGCAGAATGTTCCACGCCCTGGTCTACCGGCAACAATGACATATAACCCGTTCCCGCCAGGCGACCATGGTTATAAAGTGCATTCAGGTTTCTTAACACAGCAGGTTTCCGATTTTTATGAGCGACAATCCTGTCTATATAATCTGGCCCCGGTGCATGTATGACTGATTTAGGTATGCCGGTACATGAGTGCTCAAGCATAGAGACTGCTTCATCAGCAAGAATGGTTGCAATATTTATCATAAGGCTATCTCCCTGTTTGTCATTATTATCAATAAAAGTATAGACTATCTCTCAATACATCGCTTCTCGAGCAAAAAGGTATGGCCAACGTGCTAAACAATATGTTCATATTAAAACGAGTAGCATTGCACTAAATATTTATTTACAGGCAACGTCATTAAAGCCTGGCACAGTATTTGTTGGTTCATTTAAAGAGCAGGTAAAACAAACCATACAACGGCCTCAAGATCATGAACCACTTGGCAGTATGTCAATCTTCTAATTTAGCTTAACAGGATAAATATGGAATATAGAAAATTAGGACAAACAGATTTAAATATTAGTCTCATTGGCCTGGGTACAATGACCTGGGGATTTCAAAACACGCAAGATGAAGGTTTTGAACAAATGGATTATGCCCTCGAACATGGTATTAATTTTTTTGATACGGCAGAAATGTATGCCGTGCCGCCAAGTGCTGATACCTTTGGAAAAACCGAAGCCATTATCGGTAATTGGTTTACTGCCCGACACAACCGCGACAAAGTTATTCTTGCCTCTAAAATTACCGGGCCCGGGCTGCCCTGGGTTCGAGATGGGCAAAACCGAATTGACAAAAAAAATATTCAGCTTGCTGTTGAGAGTAGTCTGAAAAGATTACAAACAGATTATATCGACCTTTATCAATTACACTGGCCTAACCGGGGTTCTTACCATTTTGGACAAAGCTGGGATTACGCCCCCAGGTTTGATGTGAAAGCAGAAGAAGAAAATTTCCTGGAAGTATTACAGACCATGCAATCATTAATCGATGCCGGAAAAATTCGTCACATCGGTTTATCTAATGAAACGGCCTGGGGCATGACAAAATGGCTGCAACTTGCTGAACAACATAGTTTGCCGCGCATGGCATCAATTCAAAATGAGTACTCTTTACTGTGCCGTTATTTCGAACCTGACCTCAGTGAGATAGCACTGCATGAAGACTGTGGTTTACTGGCCTGGTCACCGTTATCCAGAGGGACATTAAGTGGTAAATACCTTAATGGTGTGCGTCCTGAAGGCTCACGCTTAACAATTGAGACCCGCCCTGATCATCGCGATCATCCGCAAGCTGAAGCGGCAACTAAAAAATATGTTGCACTGGCAAAGCACCATGCTATTGATCCATGTCAAATGGCATTAGCGTTTGTTAATGCTCGCCCTTTTGTCAGTTCGACGCTAATAGGTGCCACCAACATGCAGCAATTAAAAACAAATATAGATTCAATTAAAGTAACGTTATCTCAAGAGGTTATTGAAGAGATAGAGAAAATAAGACGAGAACACCCTATGCCTTATTAATAAATATAATTTAATTTACTGAATGTAATCACGTATTCCTTAGAAGCATGTCGTTCTAACACACTCACAAGACATAATCGAAAACATTAAAGAAGCAGAAAACCGGGGATTAAATCGTCAACAAATTATTGGGTTATTAAAATTCGAACTGGATCTATTTATCAGGCACATACTTGGCATAAGAATTCCGATCCATGTCTATAACTTCAACTGTAATGACTGATACAGGAACAGCCAATGAATCAAAGGCGGATAAAATCACTTTGCCAAATTGTTTTTTATTATCTGCATCACGACCACTTTTTATTCTAGCCTGAATATGGATATAAGGATCATTTTCGCCTGCATGGGTAAATCGACGAAACGGATAAGCACGTGTCTTTATTTGATCCGCTTTGAATAAACCACTCTCAGCAATGGCGTGATGAATTGCCTGTAGCATTTCATCAATCTCCTTTTTATCTGCTACTTGTTCTGCGTATTCAATAATAATATGTGGCATAGCTATACCTGTTATTTATTTTTATTATTATTTATTAAGCATGGGATAGTAATGTCTAAAAAGGATTAACCCTTATTAACAGGATGAAGCACCCCGTAATATACTCACAAAATTATACCCTGTTTATGCGGGTGGTGGAGTAGGCTTTTTTTTGTTCATATTAGTACTTGTTTTTATGCCTTTTGATCGATCATTAAGATCATTGGCTACATTGTTGGCATGTGCCGTCACTTCTTTCAACGAACCCATTTTTAAACCTTGAATTTCTGATGAGCCTTTACCAATAATATATTGATACCAGTTATCACCGCCCATACCTTCCGGTGTCTCTGTCTTTTCAATACTCATAACATTAAAATTTGATTTCACTTTATACTTATCAGCAGATTCATTGCTATTTGGTTTATCATCAAGCTCTTCAGCTTTTCTTATAGTGTCTTTTATTTCTAAGCTCATTATTTACCCGCCTGGTTCATCATATAATTTCAATTATCCGCTTCCCAGTCATGCTATTCATACTTTGATATGTGCAAAGTAGTTCCAAAAAAATAATAAAATGAGTTACAGGTAAAATATGTTTATTCTCTCTTATAATAAACATAATGGTTTTTAATTGTGATATCTACAGCCTCCTCTCTTTGTAGCTATAATGCAAATTTAATTGATATATTCCACTGCTAATTTTTGCGAAGACAGCCACAACAACATTATTTAATAGTGCTAAACTTTAGACATGTACGAAGGTGAAAGATTCAATAGTATTAGCCACCTGATTGGCGCTGCACTCTCGCTGGTAGGGTTAATTGTGCTTGTGGTGTTCGCTGCACAAAAGGGGGATCCCTGGAAAATAGTTAGTTTTAGCATTTATGGTGCAACACTTTTCCTGCTCTACGCAGCATCTACTCTTTATCACAGCTGGCGTGGCCCGGCGAAAGCCTTTTTACAAAAAATCGACCATATTGCTATTTACTTATTAATCGCCGGTACCTACACCCCTTTTACACTGATCACGCTACGTGGTCCCTGGGGCTGGTCATTATTCGGTGTCGTCTGGGGCTTAGCTATTACGGGTATCGTGCTTGATAGCCTGCATCGAAATGGCAAACGAACACTACAATTAATCATTTATATCCTTATGGGCTGGATGATTGTTATTGCCATGTACCCTCTCACTCAGAACCTTGAAAATGGTGGAATATTTTTCTTAACTCTCGGTGGGTTATTTTATACAGGAGGTATTGGTTTTTATGTTTATGATAAGAAATTACGCCATGGCCACGGCATTTGGCACCTGTTCGTATTAGCCGGTAGTATCAGCCATTACCTGGCCATCGTATTGTATTTGGTCTAAAAATGAATCCTCACCCTTTTAGACTTAAATACCAGCTAATGATATTGATTGTTAGTTAATTAGTGTTAAACCCTGTACAGTAGACAGTCTGCTCAGCATACCTTGCTCTGTGGTAAGTAAACTTTGTGTTCTTAACCGAGTAGGTATCTATGTCTTCCTTACGCTTTCAATACCAAACTATCGAGTTTGGTAAATCTGATATTCATTTACGAACTTTACGCGATAAACAACAATACTCAGACGATGATGATATTGCTGAAAACTTAGGAATTTCTTCAGCGAACTGGTCTTTATTTGGTGTCGTTTGGGATTCAAGTAAAGTACTCGCAAATGTCATGTTTGACTATGAAATTGAAGGTAAAAGAATTCTCGAAATAGGTTGCGGAATTGCTTTATCGAGCCTGATGCTCAGTCAAAGACAAGCTGATATTACCGCAACAGATTACCATCCAGAAGTTGAAAGCTTTCTGCTAAAAAACATTCAGCTTAACGATGGGAAAAAAATTCCTTTCTTCCGTACCGGATGGGCAGATACGGATATTGGTATGGGAAAATTTGATGTTGTTATTGGCAGTGATATTTTATATGAAAGTGAACACGTTGCTATGCTTTCAAGCTTTATTGATCAACACACTCAATCGGACTGCGAAGTCATTATTGTTGATCCGGGACGGGGAAACCATGCCCGCTTTAGTAAAAAAATGGTATCCCTGGGGTATACACATAGCCAGAGCAAACCTGAAAACATAGAGTACTTAACGCTGCCATTTAAAGGACAAATCCTGCGATATCAACGACAGACATAATTTATCCACCTAAAGAAATCTATTGTTTAACAGTTCATATTAATATTTTTATGTTCCATATTCAGGAGTAAACGTCATGCAAGGCATTAGTGATATTAAAATCATCGGCGTAGATGAAACCCGGCCACCTGTTATCAGAAAAGAACCGTATATCGATATTTTTTTTCAGCTCTCACATGAAGCACCTATACAATGGTGTAAAGACTTTAATACGATTTTAGCAACACTGTCCTCATCAGCAACCATTGAAGAAAAGAAAGGTCTTTTTATTAATACATGGGTTAGAACTACTGATGAGATCGCCCCGTTACTTGAAGAATTAAAAAAATCAATTATCGAATGCACCCAGCAGTATATCGAACGCATTGCGCGAGAAAACCAGCTAGTAATTAATCACGATGCCGCCGCAGCTGCAGATACAAGTGCGCAAGGACAACTCAATCGTATTATTGCTTCTCTTAATTTTAAAGATGATAACGAATAATTATAAATAATTTTTACTCTGTCCTGATTTTTATTCGTTTTCCTGCAACCAGGATCTGGCAGGGCAAATTTCTCCAACATTAATCCCCCTGGAATTGATTAACGTTGGCGCACTATGATTATGAAGTTGGCGTTTCTCTTGATCAGTTAAGACCCCTAAATGATTTAGAATAGCCAATAATGCAACCGCACGTGCACGCTCACCACCATCGGCTATTTTTACTGCTATACCGAGGCCACGTTTAGGTAAAGCCGCGGTTATAACACCTTCCGCACCTGTTTTAGCCAATACAAATCCTTTTGTAATTTCATTTAATTCACTCACCACTGATCCATGACCTGCAATAAAAAGAGGTTCATTCGTTATGGCTTTATGCAGACGATAAATTGCTTGCGCGCGACTATCTGATAAGTCTACGGGCTTAGCAAAGCGCGCCATTGCATGCCCCAGTTGTCGTAAAGGCATGGTGGGTGCAGGTAATCCACAACCATCGATTCCCATCGGGTACTGTTTAAGATCTACAGCCGCAAGGTCAGAGAGTATATCCAGAGAAAGTTGTTGTAATGGATGTTCCACATGATGGTATTGATGTAATGACATACCTAAATGTAACGCGGTAGTTAAAAATCCAGTATGCTTACCAGAACAATTGTGGTGAACCCGACACCCATGCTGACCTGAGGCAAGCAACTTATGAGCACTTTCAGTATGTTCAGGCAGAACTGCACCGCAGGCTAAATCATCTTCAGTTAAGCCTAATCGTTCTAACCATGACTCCACCAGTTCCTGATGCATGGGTTCACCCTGATGAGATGAACACGCTAACGATAATTCGGCATCACTTAAGGAAAAGTGTTCACTCGCACCACTCTCAACCAGGTGAATGGCAAGCATTGGCTTAAGAGCAGAGCGTGGAAATACTAATTGATCTATATCACCCCAGCTCTTCACAACCTGTCCCTTAAAATCACAGACAACGGCTACACCAAAGTGACGACTCTCTACAGTTCCATTTCGGGTAACTTCAACTAACAGCTCATTTACCATACAAAAAATACCTCAAAACATAGTTGTGCTTTGAAAAATACTGAGCAGACACTTTATGGTTGCTGAAGAACTCCGTCAAAGGCTTTAACTGATAAATTTGATTTAAAAAAAGAAAATATACTTATACGTATGACTGTTTATTAACAGATGATTTATAAAACAGCCGCTATTTTTTTCTCAGTATAAGGTTGTATATTAGCAAGAATAATTGAATAAACACGGGCAAGACCCGGTGCTATTAATAATTCAATGACTTTATCGTAATCAAACTTATGTGCAATATAACATGCTTGAGGAAAATAGCTTGAGCCATAAGTCATACCCGGCACAAGGTTTGCTTCTATAAAGAAACACTCTCCCTCTTTATTTGTTTTAATATCGATACGTCCAAAGTCTCTGATATCCAATGCCTTATACGCCTCAATAGCCAGCGCCGTTACTTTACTTTTTAGTTCTTGTTCATCAATAACAACCAGTTTTTCCGAATTATCTTTTTTAGTTTGCGCACCAAGAATCTTAAGTCCATTAGTCGATGTAGGGGGTATAACTTCAACAGCTGAAGTAATTAATCGATTATTAGTTGACTCAATAATCGCAACCGTAAATTCACGCCCACCAAGATAGTGCTCAACCAAAACGGGTTGATTGAATGTCTTATATAATGAAGCTACTTTACTTTCATACTCTGCAAAGTTATTTACAAATGATAAATCGTCAATACCATTACCATTTGCTGCATCTAACGGTTTTATAAACAACGGATAACTAACAGGTAAATCACTTTCTTGGTTAAACTGCCCGGGAATAGCAATAAAATAATCTGCTGTTTTAATGCCTTTTTCAATTAAATGTGTTTTAGCAAGGACCTTGTTAGAGTCAAACTTTAATATATCTCTTACTGAGCCTGTGAAATTGACTCCACGCTGCATAAAGTAATCTGACAACCAAATGTCATCGCCATTCATAACAGGAATATACTTTACTGCTAATATCACCAGCTCAGGTTCTCTTTTAACAACCTCATCCAAATCATGTTTTGACTTACACACTTTGAGACTGACGCTATAACCGATTCTCTTAATTGCATTTAAAACGCGGTTACAGGTGTTTAATGATCCAAATCCACTTTCTTTTAAAGATTCATTGGGTGTAGTGATTATTTCTATATGCATTAGGGTTTACCGAACTCAATAATTAATAATAATTGAATGAACAGTGGAGCTCCTGATACGAAAAATAAGGAGCACAGAACAAACAATAAGATTCGAACTGAATAACTAGCTCATTAACCAGGTAAAAGGTGATGAACTATAGATATTTCAGAAATGTATCAACTAGCCGGGAAAGCTAAGGAAATAGATGAGCATATGAGAATAACTGCTCGGTAAGTCGATTGGCGTAGGGTAACATAACCAGATGAAGGATGATGTCTTTATTAATGTAAATGGAGGCCAGCCCCCCTTCTTAAATTGTAAAAAAAAAGCCCCGCAATAAATTGCAGGGCTTTGATAACGCTTTAAATTAAGATTAATTAGATCTTAATATTTGTCGCTTGTGGACCTTTAGGACCTGATTCAACATCAAACGTCACTTGTTGTCCTTCAGCCAGTGAACGAAATCCATCGCTAACAATTGCTGAAAAATGTGCAAAAACATCCGCGCTACCATCTGTTGGAGTGATAAAGCCAAAGCCTTTTGCATCGTTAAACCATTTAACGGTTCCTGTTGCCATTATAAATTACCTCATTAAAGTATTAAAAAATATTGTGTTACAAATCTTACGAGATAATTAACAGGAGAAAACCTAGACTACTACTGACAAGAACCAAGATGAAATGTATCCGTACATGATGCCACTGATTATCAGTATCACCATATACGCACTACTATAGGGGTAAATTGGATAAATACAAGTACTAATTTCTCTTTATTTAAGCAAAAGGTGTAAAAGTCTGTCCTATACAGGATAAATAGTGGTCTTTGACCTGGTTCATCCCGCAATAAAAAACCGGGGCGAGCCCCGGTTTTCAGCAAATACAACCTGTCTTATGCTCTTATGGCCGAATATATGAATATCCTTTTTCCTGTAATCGCATAATGCGAACGACCCCTGCCGGAACGACCTTTACGCCATCAATAAGCACCGGCTTTTTACCCGATTTTTTTTCAATTTTTTTCATCGTATTATCACAGGCGCTAAACGTAATATCTGACATTGCCAGGCTGGCGACGCGTTTAGCAAGCTTATTTTTTCCTTTCTCAGTTAATAAACTTAAACCTGGACCATAGGCCACAATCTCGACCTTTACTTCACCGGGTTCAAAATGCTTTTGAATATTAACTGCATTATTCAAAGCTATTGTCTGAGTTTTTACATCCGCAGTACTAACCTGAATAACAACTTTATGCTCTATACCCATTTCTGCCGAAGCGGTGCTAAAAAAGAGTGCTGAGGCAGTAATAACCAGCAGAAGTTTTGAAACGATACCCATTGAAATCCCCTTTAATTAATTATATTTCATCGTTTTCATGCGTTGAGTTTAGGACAACTCTTACAAACGACAATATATAGCAGAATTAAATTAATGGCGATAGAACTCATTCCCATTTTACACTTGTTGTTGATATCTCTACCGGGTATTCAACAGCACTCTTTTAAAGCGTGTATTTAATCTGAAAGGCAAATCGTCTTCATTAAAAATCATGGTAGATGTTTGCGTATATCTTCAACGCTATGTTGTGCAAGATTTTTATCCAGTTCAAATGATACTTTTTCACTTGTTTCAGCGGAGAGATGATTTCTTAGTTCACCAAGAAATTTAGGTGCAGCAATCAGCATTAGTTTACCCAGTTTGTTCTCTTTACGTGTATCATCTAAATAATCTGCAATTCGTTTGGCGAATTCAATCATTTCTTGCTGCTTTGGTTCAATTTTTTCATCATAAACGTGGCCTCCAGCACCGCTTTTACTGGCACCTTTCCCTGGCATATCACTCACCATATCCTGCTCATGCATGCGCCCTTCCGGGTGAGACAGTGTTTCAACTTCATTTAACTGCGAATGAGAAGAATCTGCAGTAAAAATTCGAGCAATGGTACTATCAGCAACAACAATTATTATCGGTTTCATTTATCGTCTCCCTTTTATATCAATAACTTATTAACATACAAAAACAATCAGATACTATGACTAAAATAGACTAATTAACAGGTACGCTATCTATTCAAATAATAGACTATAGAAAGGTACAAAATACTTCTAAAGTTATTATTTATTAAATTAAGAAAATGAATTCAGATACTATTATTTATACATTTAGCCTCAATATCTGGTACGGGATTAATCGCTTTTTGTAAACGTAATTGATCCTGTTTTTCCATCCTTTTATATTTCAGATAGTCGGCTTTATCCATTTCATATAGTTGCTTGTGGTATCGCTCAGTTAAATCAAACCAGTGGCTAATTCTGGACTCAAAACGTTTATCCTTTTTATCGGCTAGCGTATTTAAATAAGATATAATTGCAAAGTAATAGCGAATTGTGTTTCGCTCAATAACACCACGGATGCCCCGAATATAAACAGGCTGGTTATTCTCATCTTTCCCCGCAATACTAAAGCCCATTTTATTACGGCCGATTGTCGCTAAATATGTCGACATGGCAATCCGTGTCATAAAACCATTGCGATATTCATAAGAGAGATGAAAAAATGTTGATTCGTCGCCAAGCGGGATAGCAGCAACGCGAATATTATAATCTTTAGTATCAAGCGGGCCATTTTTAGCTTTTAATGTGGCATTGAAGTATTCGTCATTCAACGCTGTCACATTAAATTTATATTTTAACCGGTATACATTATCGGCTTTCTTGTAATGTTTTCGGCCAGTGTAAAAAGTTAACCTGCATTGATTTTCAAGGTATTCATAAGTACACGCTTTAATATTAAGGTGCTGCGGCATAATTTCACACCAATTTTTAATTGAGCTCAGAGACTGGCTCAATCTTTTAAACGGCTGATAAATAATGCCGTACACTTCCCCTTGCATTAAATCCTTTTCGCCATCAGATTCCAGGTAAATCGGAATACCATAAGTATTGTCCAGCAGGCCATTTTCAATTTTTTCGTATTTCTCAGACAGATCATCCATGCCATCCGCAAAACCAGGGCCGGCGAATAATATACAGCCAATAAGCAGCACCCACGTTCTAAAAAATGTCTTAGCCGGTAATAATAATGGATAGAAAGAGTACATGACTCTTTAGTAAGGCATTAAATACTGATTTACAAGTTAAATCAGCAATTAATATGACAGGAAGAATTTTAGCGTAATGATAAAATTTGTATTGAAAAGGTAAAAGCGAAACGCATTATTTCGCTCTTACCCTATCTATTACGATTAATCTGCAGCCAGAGCTTTTTGAATAAGCGGAACTAACGGCTCAGGTAAGACCAACTTACCTGACAAAGCAAATTCATGACCGTCTTCAGTCATTTTGCGCCAGGTCTTGCGAATGATATCAATCCACTTCGCTTCGTCATACTCAGGATGTTTCTCCGCAAACGCTAACATGTAATGTTCAATAAACACTAAAGCTGCAACATCTTCAAGTACCTGCGTATCTGCATTTGTTTTGATGCCTTTTTTCCCGACCGCTTGTCGCACGCGTTCGAGCGAGGCATCATCAAAACCTGCTTTTGCCATCAATTCAGCTGTCGTCTCAGCATGGAACGTATACAGTTGTGTTCGCCACTGATGGTAGCCTTTTCGATCCATTGGATAGGCATCACGTGGAGATTTCCAACGTTGAATATGTTGTCCACGTATTGCCAGTTGAACAACATGATCTGCTTCAGGTTTATAGCGCTCAAGCATTTCAGCCATTCGATGTGAATAAAGCAACTCTTTCGGCCACTCTTTACCGTCAGCGGTTTCAATATTTGGGTCTTCACTGTTCGCTGCATCCATCAAGGTAACAGCTTGCTCAAATGCGTGTTGGGTCATTCTTCATCTCCAGGATAGTATCGGGATATTTTAAGTAAAAAGGGGTGGCTTGTTCTTGCCCCTATAAAATGGACAGTTAAAATACCACTGAACTTATGCACATTTTACCTGTGTTATAAAATATAAAAAAGGTGAAATAAATGCGAATTATATTATGTAAAGAGTTCAGTAAATCCTTATTTTCTGTTCTGTTTTGTTCTATTCTGTGAAAATAAAATAGAAGAGAATAAAGCAGAACCAGGTGTTGATATATTTTTTGGCCTGATGTCAGATCATTTAAATTTAAAAATACTCAATAATTAGTTTTCAGCCGTAAAGCCAAAAGCTTTATCATGAACATAAACGAGCTTACAGTCTTCAAGATATTTAGCATCATGAATCCGGCCTGCTTTCACATAGCCGGTATCACCTTTGTTTAGAATCACTTCAGCACCATCAGCAATAAGTTCATTATTTGATTTGGTGTAAAACTGAACCGACATTTTCCCTTCAACCAGCACGGTCATATCATCACCGGGATGTGAATGAGGCGGTTCTGCAGAACCCGCCTGCCAACGTTCTAACATGACTTCCGCCCCATCAGGATTTATAGGGAACGTGGTTCTAACCGTAAATCCCTCAGGCGTATCAGGAACAGAAATGTGATGCTTCCAGATATTAGTCGTCTCACCCGTCACTTCATCAGAATTACTCATATTAATCCTTAAAAATATTTGCTCTTTCGCATATAGAATACTGCGACAGTACTCAATACAAGATGATGAATCAACGGTCAGTATGTAGGGTTATATAAATCAGGCAGAAAAAAACAAGCTAGCCTGATTTTTAAGAAAATTAATGTTCATCCACAAACTCAATATTAATCACGCAGCCCTGATCATTAGCATGCACTTCAATTAAGGCAGGAAGTCGATTAACTAAATAGGCACATGATGCAGATATGATGGCATCATTATCTTGCTGTAATGCTTTGATAAGATTCAACACAACAAATTTGGCGCGCTGTTTCTGGTCTGGCGAAGTGATTAACTCACCTTGAACTTTAATCCCTTTTTCCATATCAGCATCCATATTATTAAAAAATGCTAATTTCTGTTCATCTAACGCGGTCTCTTTATCATATTCATGGGCAACTTGATCATTGATAAAAATAGTTAATGTTTTCATAGCTATACTTACTCTTAAAAATTTATTCATTATTTCCGATGTTTAAAGTTCTTAATGTCTTGCACTATTTCATTATACGGAAACTGTTCAATGCTACCGTATTTATTATTCACCCGCTCAATTACATCAGGTACATTAATAGTTTGCTCACTATCCAGATGAAGTACACGTTGCATACCGATTAACCCACCACAGCGAATTTTCATAAGATGGGCATGGGTTAATTCGCTATCTTCATTTTTTACACCCAAAATAAACCGCGTATTTCTATTAAACGCATCATCGAGCTCATGGCAAGACTTCTTCAGATCATAAAAACGTGTACAGGACATTTTACCCGAACAACGATCTACAAGTTTTGCATGTCTGCACTGACACCATCTCCCTAAAATGGGTTTTGAAAATGGACATAGTTCAATATTTGTTTTCATGATGGATAAAACAGGCTCGCGTTGATATTTCTAAATAATAACTTATCACGCTATATTAGCGAAGACTGTAATATAAAGTTCAGCATAATCATTTTAAATTGCACTGATAAATTGATTACTTCAATTTTAATTGTGGTATGGCTTTGCCATATTTTAAACTTGGCTTTAGACTGGATAATACAAATCAAAAAGGGAGTGGGAAATTATGGATATAAAAAAAATACCTTCACAAATATTGCTTGTTCTTTTCTTCATCTGTTCAACAACTGTTAGCTATGCCGATAATTATCATACTGACAATCGACGCGGCAAGATCAAAGTCATGACACAAAATCTTTATGTTGGCGCTGATTTAATGCACGTCGTTACCGCGGGTAGCCCAGAACAAGTACCGGTGGCAGTAGCACAAACACTTGCAATGATTAAACAGACTAATTTTATTGAACGGGCAGAATCGATCGCCGACCAGATAAAAGAAGAAAAACCCGATCTCATTGGACTGCAAGAAGTCTCGTTAATTCGACTTCAGTCACCCAGCGATTATTTCATTGGTAATCCACAAAATGCACAAGATGTGCTTTACGATTATCTTGATATCCTTTTGGCTGCACTTGAACGCCGTGATCTTCATTACACTATTGTTTCAACCGTTAATAATGCCGATGTAGAAGTGCCGGCTGTCACTGGGCTTGACGCAAATGGTACCCCTCAGTTTATCGATGTGCGGCTCAGTGATCGTGATGTCATCCTGGCACGCAAGGGTATCAAAACATCAAACCCCGCCTCAGCCAATTATCAGGTGAACCTGTTGTTACCCATCGCGGGAGGGACAATTCCTTTCACTCGGGGATATACCGCCGTCGACGCTAAAGTACAGGGTATTACCTATCGCGTGGTTAATACTCATCTTGAAGTAAAAGGTGAAGGTATTGTAACAGCAGTACAAGCGATGCAAGCACAAGAGCTCATTGGACTGCTAGAAAATGAAACTCACCCGGTCGTTTTGCTGGGGGATTTCAATTCATCACCGGCTGATCCTATCGATCCTGTCAGTGGTATCGTTCCTCCTTATAAACAACTAGGGTGGGCTGGCTATTTAGACGCATGGTTGCAGATAGATGGGGGCGATGAAGCAGACAAACCGGGTTACACCTGCTGCCAGGCAGAAGATCTCAGGAATGCTTTATCCCAAATGAATGAGCGTATCGATTACATATTCTATCGTAGTGATACGACAGCACTTGCTCATAAAACAGATATTACAATGGATATACTCGGTGAAGAAGTGAAAGATAAATCACCTTCAGGACTGTGGCCTTCCGATCATGCCGGTTTATATGCCGAACTAAAGTTTGCTGTACAAAAGCACAAAGGCAAAGTCCATAATAAAGATTAGTATTTTTTCTTTTAAATAAAAGTGGCAATAAAAAAGGGCCGGAGTGATTCAATCACTCCGGCCCTTTTTATTACCTTCAACATTTTTTACTGTTTAACAGACAATACTAAATCAACACGACGATTTGTTGCACGTCCACCTGCTGTTTCATTAGAGGCAATCGGGTGAGATTCGCCATAACCTGAATAGGTAATTTTATATCCACCTCGAAGAGAAGAAAGATATTTCGCTACAGCCGCGGCTCTTTCTTTCGACAGCTTTTTATTCACCGTGGCAGAACCAACCGAATCGGTATGCCCTTGAACAACAACTTTATCCGCGTCCAGTTTTTTAATAATAGCATCAACCTTTGAAATTAATTGCTCTGAATCCCTGGGAATAACAGCAGCACCCGACTTGAAGTTAACACGTTTAAGTCTAAAGATAAGTTTTTTACCCTGTTGATAAACCAGCGCATCGTCCTGAGATAAAACCTGTTGTGCTTCATCCATTGCTTGTTGAAATTTAACTTGTGTTGAAGCACTTTCAAGTTGTTTTTCCTGTGTTTTAAGCACACCTTCTTTTTCTTCAAGCGATTGTTTGGTTGTCTTAAGATTCGCTTCCAGCTTGCCTACATTTGAAGACAACTCACCTAATGCACGTTTTTGTTTAACAATTTGTACTGCAATATTTTCAGGAGTACCTTTTGCACCTAAAATAACATTCATTACATCAAATAGTAACGTTGTACTGGCTAAAGCTTCATCCACACTATTTTTATAGACATCAGGACTACGTGGGCTTTGCTCAATCATATTGAGTGCTGTTTTATAATCCAACGATGCGTCCCTTAACGACTTAGGCGCGAGATCTTCAGCGTCATTTTTAATGGCCTGGTTAATGGCTGTATCAGCACTATTAAGTTGAGTGAACTGGACAGCCCTGGCTTCTAAAACAAGATATTTTTTCTGAAATTCTGAAAAATCTTCTGGTGAAAGTGGTTTACTAAACTGGCTTGTTTCACTTTTTAAGTCATCATCAATTTTCATCATGCTTTCAACCAGCGCATCACTTTTTCGAACACCCGCAGAAAGAGCCGATTTTCGTGCCATGAGGATTCGGCGAGCAGATGATTTTCTTACATTACCTGTTTTTTTCGCATCCTGAAAAAAGGCTTTTGCTATAGATGCCTTTTCCATCACATCTTCACTTGCTTGTCCCTGTTTCATCGCCTGTTTCGCATTAGACAGGAACTCAGTACCCTTGGTGTATTGATTATCCGCTAACACATCAAGCTGATCTTCCTGCGCATCCACCATTATCTGCGAAATTTCCGCAATAGCTTGATCCGGGTCACTGCCAGATTGAAGTTGAGCTTTTCGATAATCGGCACAGCCGGTCACGACCAAAGCTGCAATCATCATGATCCATAGAGATTTAAATAATTTATTCACAACGCTTTACTCCTGTATCAATATTATTCTGTACCATATGTACTGTAGCGGGCTACTCAGGAACTGCTTTTAAGCACAGTGTTAGGTCTTCTAAAATTCTTTTTATTAGAATCACACATTTACT
>JAPHTF010000080.1 GCA_026197095.1 Gammaproteobacteria bacterium | reverse complement strand
CCGAGGTAATGTACATCAGGCGATATATTTTTCAAATAAACTGCCTCATCACCATAACCCACGCCTAAATCTACAATAAAGTCTTCATTTGATGGAGTGTAGTAGTGGAATAAAATTGTTTCACATAAATAACAAATATCACTTTCAGGTAAAAAATGTCTTGGGTGACGTATGTATATTCGTTTGCCGTATTGAAGATAAAAATAAAAGCCAGATTTTTTATCAAAACGAACTTTGGTTAACCAGTTATAACGTTTTTTAATGCTTCTAATTATATTTTTCATATTTAATTATGTTGTTTAGTTATTTTAATAGGTTCAGATAATCATAAAGCTCACGCTGTTGTGAGAATAATGACTGTGCAAGTTTTACATTATTATTTATGGGTAGTTTTTTAGATTTCAAATACTCACTGGCCTCTAATAGATTATGTTTTAGTGAGTCAATATTAAGGTTTTCTGCTATATAAAATTCAAAGCCAAGATCATGTAATTCTGGAAATGAAGTATTATTATACGATAAACATATAATCCCATAACTCAGCGCTTCAATAAAAGTGTTGCTGAGTCCTTCGCCATAACTTGGAAACAATAAAATATCAGCTTGACTATAGTATTCTGCCAGGTTTTTTTGAAAACCTTTGATATGAATTTGGTTATGATAGGGCTTTGACTTTAGGTGCTGTATAAAATCTGCTTTACAACCGGGTTCAAAATCTCCTAAAAGATTCAGTTCGAATGGAATATTATTTTCGAATAATACTTCACAGGCATCAACGGCATCTTTTTGCCCTTTAACATCAATGATCCTGCCTACATGGATAAGTTTAATTATCTGATTATTGCTTCGAGCAGGTTTCGAAACTATTTCTGGCAAATTACGCAAGGATGAGTAGATAGTTTTTAATTTTGTATGTTTGCCAAAGGGGAAGATGTATTTAATGTTTTTGGCAAGATGCTCACAAATAGCAACGTGGTAATTTACGTTCTTATAAATTAGTCGGTGCAGGAAATCTTTCTTAGGTCTGCTTTTTGTTGTGCCGTGGCGAATTATTAGATTAATATCTAAACCTGAAAATGCTAAATTTAAGGCATGTAGCTCTGAAGCACCTAAATAAATTACATTTTTTATATTATGTTGTTTAAGTATTTTTCGTGTTTTGTAAGCGATTGCAAGGCTATATTTAGCGTTAAATTGTATCGTTTTTAGTTCTATACTGTTTTTATATAGTTCATCTGAATAATTATTGCTGATAGGACTATTTGATTTTGCTATAAGGTAAACATTTACATCTGATGAAATTAATTTAGCTATTCTTACCGCATCCATTTCCATTCCACCATGAAAAGGTGAAAGGCATATAACTGCTGTATTTGAATATTTGGAGTTAATTTTATTCATAACCGGATGGGTTTTGTGACTGCCAGCGCCAGGTATCTCTGCACATATCTTCTAGACTCTCTTCTGCTTTCCATGAAAGTACTTTTTCAGCTAATTCAGGTGATGCATAACTTATTACTATATCACCTGGACGACGGTCTACTATGTCGTAAGGAATTTTCTTTCCTGTAATATCTTGAAAAGTATGTATGAGTTCGAGTACTGAATAGCCTTTTCCCGTTCCCAGATTTAATGTTAAAACCTCACCTTTTTTCTTGTTCTTAAAATAATCTAATGCTTTTACATGGCCTTTAGCTAGATCTACTACGTGAATGAAATCACGTATACAGGTACCATCGGGGGTATCATAATCTCCACCAAAGACATGTAGTTTATCGAGTTTTCCAACGGCTACCTGGGAAAGGTAGGGCATTAAATTACTGGGTATGCCGCCTGGTGCCTCACCAATTAACCCACTTTTATGCGCTCCAACAGGATTAAAATACCTGAGCAAAGCTATTTGCCAATCATTATCTGAAATGAATATGTCATTCAGAATTTGTTCAGTCATTAACTTGGACTGGCCATAGGGATTGAATGTGCTTAGAGGAAAGTTTTCTTTTATGGGTACAGTTTCGGGATTACCGTAAACAACAGCCGATGAACTAAATATCATTTTTTTTACATCAAATTGATGCATAACCTTACAAAGGTTTATAGTTCCTGCGATATTGTTATCATAATATTCAATTGGTTTATTGATGGATTCATTTACAGATTTCAATCCGGCAAAATGAATAACAGCAGAAATATTATATTTTTTAAAAACTGCTTCTAATGCTTCTGTGTCTCGAAGATCGACATTTTCAAAAGGGATAATCGCTTTAGTTATTTTTTTAATTCGATCCAGAACGGTATTTTGACTATTCGAGAGGTTATCAAGCACAACAATATCATAACTGGCCGTGATTAATTCTATGCATGTATGGGAGCCAATGTAACCTGCTCCTCCAGTGATCAAAATTGTCATTTGTTAAACCAATATTTGATTTTAATGGACGGATTATATAGTTTCGAGGTAAATTTGTAACTTAATTTGTTGATTTTACAGTATAATTAAAAAATTATCTGATTTTTGTTAATCATGAATGGGCATGTCATTGAAAATACTTGAGCTATGTTTATCATCTGGTTATGGTGGTTTGGAGCTTTATGTCAATAAAGTAACCAACTATTTTTTATCCAGTAAAAAATATGATGTTCTGGCTGTTTTAAAGCAGAACTCATTTCTCGATCAGAAATTAAGCAGCCAGTCGATCAAAAAACGATACTTAAAGACTATTAATCGACATATCCCTATTATTGCCGCTTATAAGCTAGCTAAATTGCTGGATATGGAAAATATAAATATTATTCATGTCCATTGGGGCAAGGATTTATTCCTGGCTGTTTTGGCAAAAACATTTTGTAAGAAACCAGTGAAGATAATGTATATGAGACAAATGGCTCTTACTCGTCATAAAAGGGATATTTATCATACATTCCTTTATAAAAATGTTGATGCATACCAGGTCATAACAAGGACACTATATAATGATGCAATAAAATTTCTTCCTCTACAAAGTGAAAAAATTCACCTGCTTTACTACGGCGTACCGGAGGGAACCAGGTGCGACTCATGTAAAGATTACCTGGGTGGAAAAGGTGTGGATCCAAGCTCATTTAAAGTTGCGATATTCGGACGGGTAGAGGAAGGTAAGGGGCAGCACCTGGTTATTCAGGCTGTCAAAAATATATACCAAAATAGAAACAATATTAGCCTGTCTATTATTGGACACGTGATGGATCAGGCATATTATAAAAAACTTGAGAATTTAGCGAATATAAAAAGTAATAAACAGTTTATACACTTTCTTGGTTTTCATGAAAATCCTACCAGTATCATGTCATGTTTTGATGTTGTGGTTTTGGCAACCCGCTGTGAAACATTTGGGTTAGTTTTACCTGAAGCAATGCGAGCCGAAACTGCTGTGATTGGTTCAAATTGTGGTGGAGTACCAGAAATCATTGTTGATGGAGAAACAGGCTTGTTGTTTGAGTCTGATGACGCCGTAGGTTTAGAAAGGGCATTGGACAAATTAGTGTCAGACAAAGAATTTTGTAATAGACTGGCAAAAAATGGAAAAAATTACGCAGATAAACAGTTTTCAGAAGAGTTACATTATAAAAATTTAGATGCAATTATCAATCAGCTTGATTGCAATTACGGGGTTTAAATAACATGAATTCGTTTTATGATTTTATTAAAAATAATAAAAAAAACTTAATTACAAAATATGAAATTTACCTTGATGTCTATGAACGACATTTATCAAAATATAAAGGTAAGACAGTAAAAATTATTGAGTTTGGTGTAAATCAAGGCGGCTCATTAAATATGTGGAAAGAATATTTTGGAGAAGGCACAAAAATTTATGGTGTAGACATTAATCCAAATTGTGCAAAATTAGCTGCTGATAATATCGAAATATTGATAGGTGATCAGGAAGATAGAAGTTTTTTAAAAAGTGTAGCAGATACGATTGGTGAAGTAGATATTATCGTTGATGATGGAGGGCACTCCATGAGGCAGCAAAAAAATACATTTGAAGAAATTTTCTCTTGCTTGAAAGATGATGGTGTTTATATTTGTGAAGATTTACATACATCATATTGGAGGCGACATGGAGGTGGATATAAAAGAAGAGGGACATTTATTGAGTACAGCAAAAACTTTATTGATATGTTAAATGCATGGAATGCAAAAAAATATTCAAGGTTAAAGGTTAGTGATTTTACTAAAACGGTACAATCTATACATTACTACGACAGTATGATCGTTTTAGAAAAGGGTAAACATGAAAAAATTAAAACAATTTCAACTGGTGAAATGATGGTTGACCATTATAAAATACCTAAAAAGAATATTTTTATACGATTATGGCGAGCTATTTTTGGTTAATAATATATTACTTTAAGCACCTAAGTTTAAAGTTAATTTCATAACAAGGATATCGCCATGTGTAATACTTTTCGTATTTTCGTGGTGATAACTTAAAAAGCAATTTTCCAATTTTTCCTTTTAATCCCCGGCCAAATCGCATTGTCCTTTCTATATATTCAAAGTCAGCTTTCGTATATTCAAGTGGTTTCATGCCCTTAATGAAATAATCTACTGTTGTATATATGAAAGGTGTTTTATGAGTTGGATCTCGATAGTATTCAATATTACTTACATGAGGAACGGTGAAATCAAGTGTTCCACCAGGCTTGAGAATGCGGTGAAGTTCTGTCATTAAAGCAACAAGGTCATTAATATGTTCAAAACAATGATTTGAATATATTTTATCGATAGAATTACTGGCAAAAGGTAATGGGTATTTATCTAGGTTGCAGACAACATCAGCAGCATCAGTTTTTATTATATCTACTCCAATTTCATTCTCTTTTTTTGTGTTACCACATCCAAGATTTAAAATTTTACTGTTGTTATCGGTATCCATAAAATTCCTAGAGTAGTGAAGTACGGGGTTGCTTTGTTACGAATTTTATAATGGCTGAATATAAGCTGATATAGTATTTTATATCCAGAACAATCCATCGGGTAAAAAGGTTTAAAATAATAAATAAAATATTTATTATCCAGTTTTTGATTCCTTTAAGATGAAGCCATGTAAAGATAAATTTATTTCTATTGGAAATTATTTTTCTTTTTAACTTTGCTTGAGTTTTGCTTATTGTTGAACCGTGGTTATGATATATAACACAATCTTTTTCATAAATTAAGTTATAGCCATATTCTAAAGCTGTAATTGCAAGATCTGAGTCCTCCCAGTAATACGGGGAGAATATTTCATAAAAGCCGCCTATTGATTTAAGGTGATGAGTATTTGCTACAAAACAACAACCAAGACCGACATATTGTCCACCAATATTTTTGTTGATTTTTTTATTGTCTGGTTCAATGTCACACTTAAAGCGGATGATGCCGCGTTTTATGTAGGTTAGACAGGTTTCATTTATTGTGGTGATATTCTCTGGGTCACCTTCATAATTTACTATCTTCCCTTTAACAGCAAAGAGATTTTCATCAGCAAAGTAAGGTAATGCATTTTTAAAATAGTTGATATCAAAATTGACATCAGTATTTGTAACACATGTTAGTGTTAGTGATGCATTCTTAATACCATTATTACAGTTGCCAGAGAATCCAAGATTTGTTTCTGTAGAAATAACTCTGATATCTGGGTAGGTGCTTTTTAGAAATTCAATACTGTCATCGGATGAGCAATCATCAGTGACGATGATTTCATACTCCACGTTCGCTTGTTCAAGGGCCACGTATATGCTGGGTAAGTTTTGTTCAAGTAAACTCTTGCCGTTATAATTAGGGATAACGACACTGATGCCTGGCTTTTTATTTGTAAAGTATGTCATGTAAGTTTCTGGCCAGGCAGTGATAGATTGTTATAAGAATTTTTCAAAATACTTAATAGTGCTTTTGAGACCTTCTTCTAGTTTGATTTTTGGTTCCCAGCTTAATTCTTTTTTAGCAAGAGTGATATCAGGTTGACGTTGTTTTGGGTCATCCTGAGGTAAAGGTTTTAAAGTGAGTTTGGACTTTGAATTAGTCATTTCAATAACTTTTTCAGCAAGCTCTTTTATCGTGAATTCAACCGGGTTACCCAGGTTGACGGGGCCGGTAAAGTCATCACCTGAAGCCATTAAACGGATAAAACCATCGATAAGTTCATCAACATAACAAAATGAACGGCTTTGTGAACCATCGCCATAAATCGTAATATCTTCTCCTCTTAGTGCCTGCAGAATAAAGTTCGAAACTACACGGCCATCATTGGGATGCATGTTCGGGCCATAAGTGTTAAATATCCGCGCAACCTTAATCTTTAAATTATGTTGGCGATGATAGTCAAAAAATAAAGTTTCTGCGCAACGCTTACCTTCATCATAGCAAGAACGAATGCCGATTGGATTTACGTTACCCCAGTAGTCTTCAGTTTGAGGATGTACATGAGGATCACCATAAACTTCACTGGTTGATGCCTGCATTATCTTGGCGTTATTGCGTTTTGCTAGGCCAAGCATATTGATGGCACCTAACACGCTGGTTTTATTAGTATGAATAGGATTGTGCTGGTAATGGGGGGGCGAAGCGGGACAGGCCAAATTATAAATTTCATCAACCTCAAGATGAATTGGAAATTCCACATCATGACGAATGAGTTCAAAGTTATGATCATCCATCAAGTGAGCAATATTTTCCTTGGTGCCTGTAAAGAAGTTATCTAAACAAAGGATTTCGTTACCTTCTTTTAATAACCTCTCACTGAGGTGTGAGCCTAAAAAACCTGCGCCACCTGTTATAAGGATACGCTTGCGATGATAATTATCCATTTGTAGCGTCCCGTCCTATTGATAAGTAACTGAATCCTAGTTTATGCATAAGTTTAGGTTCGTACTGATTACGCCCATCAAAAATAACGTGAGACTTCATTAACGTTTTCATTTTTTCAAAATCAGGGTTATTGAACGGCTTCCATTCAGTAACCAGAATAAGTGCATCGACATCAGGAAATACATCATATTGGTGTTCAACCAGTTTTAAATGCCCATGATTAAACCATTCTTTGGGTAACTCTTCACGCGCAATCTCGCTGGCAACGGGATCATACGCCACTACTTTGGCACCGGCTGCGATAAGTTCATGCAAGATGACTTTAGATGGAGCTTCACGCATATCATCCGTGCCGGGTTTAAATGCCAACCCCCATAATGCGAAAGTCATACCGCTGAGATCTTTACCATAGCGATCAACGATTTTTTCAAATAAACGGTATTTTTGCTGATTATTCCGTTGTTCAACGGCTTTTAAAATAATGGCATCGTAATCAACGGAGTTTGCGGTGCGTATTAACGCCTGAACATCTTTAGGGAAACAAGAGCCACCGTAGCCACACCCGGGGTAAATAAATGAGAAGCCAATCCGGCTATCTGAACCAATGCCCTGGCGGACATTTTCAACATCGACACCTAAAATATCACAGAGGTTGGCAATTTCATTCATAAATGAAATTTTGGTCGCAAGCATTGAATTAGCGGTGTATTTCGTCATTTCAGCATCACGGATGCCCATAATGATGATGTGCTGATGATTGCGTACGAAGGGTTTGTATAAGTCACGCATCATTTCAGCAGCTTTATCGGTTGCAGTGCCGATAACAACACGATCAGGGCGCATAAAGTCTTCAATTGCCGCGCCTTCTTTAAGAAACTCAGGGTTGCTGGCAACATCAAATGTTATATCAAGCTTTCGTTTATCAAGTTCGAATTGAATTTGTGCCGTGACTTTATCCGCTGTTCCGACGGGAACGGTCGATTTATCGACAATAACAGCATAGTCTGTCATGTGTTTGCCAATATCACTGGCTACACCTAATACATATTGAAGATCAGCCGAACCATCTTCGCCAGGAGGGGTTCCTACTGCTATAAATATTAAGTCTGCACCATCAATAACATCAGCTATTGATGTAGTAAAAAATAATCGTTCTTCCTCAACATTGGTTTTGACCAGCTCTTCCAGGCCGGGCTCATAAATGGGAAGAATACCTTTATGCAGGTTGTTGATTTTTTTTTCGTCAATGTCAACGCAGGTGACTCGATTTCCACGTTCAGCAAAACATGCTCCGGTAACAAGTCCTACATAGCCTGTGCCAACAACTACAATTTTCATTTAGTTCAGTTCCTGATATATTTTTTAATAAATAGGGATATATTCTACTATAAATGCTTAATATTTAAAAAATTTAAGTAAAATTAAGCCCTAATTTAACGTGATGCTTAGATTAAGCTT
Source organism: Gammaproteobacteria bacterium (assembly GCA_026197095.1). Classification (GTDB taxonomy): domain Bacteria; phylum Pseudomonadota; class Gammaproteobacteria; order UBA6429; family Thiohalophilaceae; genus JAGLTQ01. Next base: position 24,225 of record JAPHTF010000080.1, on the reverse strand, counting down.
CTTGTGACAAAATCTCATCAATTGCTTTTGCAGCAACAGAAACTGAAGCCGGCCCTGATTCATCCGCTATGGCTGCTTTGTGGTTTCCAAATATTGGCAAATATCGTTGAATATTAAATTCTTCACGAAAAAAACATACTGTAGGGGTGTTTGCAGCAATCGCAAGATGACGTAAACCCGTGTCAGTCGAAACCAACGCTGACGCATGACAAATCAATGAAAAATCATCTGCTCCGGCATTGAGCATTTTGAAATTATCAGCTGTACCTACTTCATTGGCGATAGATTTTGCCGCCTCTAGTTCCCAATCAGCTAAACCAGCTAATAAAAGATGATCATGTTGAGGATATTTAGCACACATTTGTTTAATAAGTTCAGCCATATAGTCTAATGGCCATCCCCTCTCGGGCGTGGATGAGGTAGGAAAATAGATAATATAAGGTTTTTGATAACTTCTTTCTGCAATAGGGAAATCGTAATTAGGAGGCCATTTATATTGAATGCCGATGATATTTGCTAGCTCAAGAAATGATTCTGCTTCAAATCTGTAATATGAACGGGAAATAGCAATATCATATAAAAAACGTTCTAATCCTTTGTGTTTAAAACCAACTTTAAGAGTGGCAGAATTTAATAACGTTATCCAAAATGAACGGTTCGTCATCGTGATATCAAAGATAATATCTTGTGGCCCAAGTTCCTTGAAGCTTCTCAATGCTTCAAAAAAGCCATATTTTTTATCATTACCTTTTGAAATATGCACGCGGTCAACAATATCGTCAGGTATACCTTTAATATAATTTGAAGTAACGTTTAGTGTTAAAATCGCATTTGGAAAGGCCTCTTTAAGGACATTCAACAAGGGGCGAGTCGCTAACATATCCCCAAGCCCGGCATGCTTTATTACCGCAATCCGCGTAATATTTTCAGCGTTTAAAGTAGATGCTTTTTGCCGCGCATTTTTAGATAGCCAGGTTTGTTTATCTGTCCAGATTTTCATAATTAACTTCGTATTTATTTTGACCCAGGTAATTGTTTAAAAAATTTATCAATCATATATTTTACATCTTCAACTGTTATCATATTCATTGCCCAGTCATCTCGAACCCGTGTCCCCCAGGCAACATCGTTAACTTTTTTATGATATTTTTTATAAATAGCCTCAGGATAACGGTTAATCACCCACTCAGCACTTAAATAGGGGCGGGCACGATCTGGATTGGTTGTTGCGTATAATCCAATAACAGGTGTACCCACAGCTGTAGACATGTGTGCAGGACCTGAATCTGGGCTAATCATACATTTGGCACCAGCGATTATTGATAAGAGCTCATTAAGGTTTGTTCGTCCAATCAGGTTCAATGGAGGGAACTTACAGGAATGTATAATTTCATTTCCATACCTCTTTTCAGTTTCCGAGTTTCCGCCTGTTAATATAATATCGTAGTGATATTTTTCAGCTATGTAATCTACAATTGATGCATAACCTTGAGTATTCCAATTGCGGTAGTCTTTACTGGAGCAAGGACTGATAATGATATAGTTTGAACGATTACTAATTAAAGTATTTGCAGAAATTCGATCACCTTCTGGGATGGGAATATCCCAGATGAGTTTGTGTTCTTTAATACCTAATATTTCCGAAAAGCCAAATAAACTATCGATAACATGCTGATGAGATCCAGGGTTTATTTTTTTATTTGTAAAGAGCCATTGCCCATCTTTTGCTCGTTTACGATCAAAACCTATTTTTACTTTTGTTTTTATCATTAAGCTTATTAAACTTGCTCTTAATGACATTTGCATATGCAAGAGTAGATCAAATTGAATATTATTCAGCTGAGTTCGTATTCTTAAATATTCTTTAAAGCCCTTTTTCTTGTCGAATACAATAAAATTGATGTCAGGAATACTTTTTATTAGCTCATATTCAGTTTTACCTATGATCCATGTAATCGTTGTTTTAGGCCAGTTAGCTTGAATCGTCCGCATTATGGGTAATGTATGACAAATATCGCCTATTGCCGATAATCTCAATATACAAATACTTTTGGGTTCAGTTGTAAAATCAGGCATCACAAATCAGGCAAATATTTTTATTTTAGGTTTTAATGAAATTAGCATTATAATACAGAAGTATTTATAAACTAAGAAATTATACCTAAAATGAACAAGATTGAACGCCACAAAAATGGTCTACATATCCGTTATGACTCAGATATTTTTAATAATATTGATGATGTGAGTTTCAATTCACGTGTATGGGCACAGCGCTCAGCTATTGTAGGCTTTGCAGAAGGTCGAGCTACGACATTTTTTGTTCAACATCAGGGAAGAGATTTTGTTTTACGACATTATCAACGTGGTGGATTAGTCTCGAAAATATCAAATGAAAAATATCTATGGTTAGGGCTAAAACTCTCCAGGCCATGGAGAGAATGGTTATTACTTGAGAGAATGCAGAAAAAAGGCCTGCCTGTACCAGTACCTGCTGCTATACAAGTTGAAAGAAAAGGCATTTTTTACAGGGCAGACATTATGATGCACAGGATTCCTCACTCAAGAACATTAATGAATATATTGATGACCGAGGAGCTTGCTGAGGGATATTGGATTACTATTGGAAGTGTAATACGCCGTTTTCATGAAGATGGTGTTTATCATGCGGATCTGAATGCAAATAATATTATGCTTGATGACGGTGGGCGCTGTTATTTGATTGATTTTGACAAATGCGGAATTCGAAAACCCCGGTTGAAATGGCAAAAAGACAATTTACTCAGACTGAAACGGTCTTTAAATAAAATAGCCATGAATGAAGATGTATTTTATTTTTTAGAAGAGAACTGGCGTTCCCTGTTACGAGGTTATGGTTGGGATGATATCTTATAGATAGTTGATAATTTTATGTAAATTAATCATTTTCTGTATATTGTTGCTTTATCCAGTTTTGATATTCTCCTGACATAATAGAGCGCCACCAATTCTCATTCGTTAAATACCAATCTACAGTTTTTGCTATACCTGTTTCAAAAATTTCTTCTGGTTGATAATTAATTTCTTTATTACTTTTAGATGGATCTATGGCATAACGGCGATCATGTCCGGGTCTATCTTTTATGTGTCTGATAAGATCGATAGCAACATTACCCTGACAAACTGGCGCATCAGGATATTGTTTTTGTAAAGCAGGATCTTCTTTTATGCGTTTATCAACGAGCTCACAAATTAATTTAACAATATCAATATTGGCCCATTCGTTTATGCCACCAATATTATAAGGTTCACCAGTCCGGCCTTTTCGAATAATAAGGTCTATACCCCTGGCATGGTCATCAACGTATAACCAGTCACGTATTTGTTTGCCATCACCATAAATTGGTAATGCTTTACTCTCTAAAATATTTGTAATAACTAAAGGAATGAGTTTTTCTGGGAACTGGTATGGACCATAATTATTTGAGCAATTAGAGATATTGGTATTAAGGCCATATGTTTCCTGATAAGAACGAACAAAAAAATCTGATGAAGCCTTGCTCGCAGCATAGGGTGAGTTAGGCGCATAGGGTGTATCTTCTCTAAAAGGAGGATCATTTTCTTTCAGTGTGCCATAAACTTCATCGGTAGAAACATGCTGGAACAAATGCGGCATACCTGGATTTTCATCCAGCCAAACGGTTTTGGCTGCTTTTAATAATTCATGGGTTCCTTTTACATTTGTTTCTATAAATGCATCGGGGCCGGTAATAGAGCGATCGACATGAGACTCAGCAGCAAAATGAACAATCGTGTCTATTTTCTCTTCACGCAGTAAACGGGCCATCAATTCGTAATCGAGAATATTGCCATGCACAAAACGAAAATCCGGATTAGATTTTGCTGAAGAAAGATTTTCAATATTTCCTGCATAAGTTAAAGCATCGAGTACTACAACACGATTGCCTGGATAGGTCTTTAACCAATAATGAACAAAGTTCGCGCCAATAAAACCCGCTCCACCCGTTATAAGTAGTCGTTTTGGTTCATACGATTTTTTTGCAGTCATTATTAATACCAAATGTTTATTTAAGTTCAGATAAAATGTTATGTAAAGCAATACGCCATTCAGGCATTTTAATACCGAATGTATTATTTATCCTGGTGCAATCCAGCATCGAATTTATTGGTCTTTTTGCTGGAGTCGGGTATTCAGATGTCGTAATAGAGTTAATGTTAGGTTCTTTATTTAAAAGACCTGTATTATGTGCCTGATGAAAGATTTCTTTAGCAAACTCATACCAGCTTGTCTTTGAAGTACCACAATAATGATAAGTGCCCCATTTAAGCGTGTTCTCTTTTTGGTAAAGTTCAGCCAGATAAATTAATGTCCCTGCTATTGCAACTGCGGGAGTAGGACCACCAAATTGGTCAGCGACAATGCCTAACTCATCACGTTCTCTTCCAAGTCGCAACATGGTTTTAACAAAATTATTTCCTTGTGCGCCAAATACCCACGCCACACGCAGAATAATAAATTGATCCATTTGTTTACGAATAGATTCTTCCCCGGCCCATTTACTTTTGCCATAAACACCAAGAGGTGAAATATCATCATCTTCGGAATATGATGTCGTTTTTGAACCATCAAAAACATAATCAGTGGAAATATGGAAAAGGGGGATGTTTAATTCTGTACAAGCTAACGCCAGGTTTTCAGCGCCAGTATGGTTAATGGCATAAGCAGTATCAATTTCTTCTTCTGCCTTATCAACGGCAGTATAGGCTGCTGCGTTAATGACAATGTCAGGATGATGCTGCGTAATACATTCTATGACATTTTTTTTATTAGTCACATCCAGCTCAGATCGTGAAGCCGCAATAACATCATGATCATGCTGGCTTGCAATGCGGACGAGTTCAGCGCCAACCTGGCCTTGTGCACCTGTAATAAGGAGTTTCATTTTTCAGTTAATATCTTGAATTCTTGATAAGCGGGTAAATTAGCTGATGATTGCTCTTTTAAAAGGATATTTTTTTTGTCCTTTTCAGAAAGAGCAACGTCTGAAGTTGGCCACTTGATTCCAATGTCCGGGTCATTCCAGGCAATGCCTTGTTCTGATTGGGGATGATAATAATCTGTGCATTTGTATATAAAATCAGTTATATCAGACAAAACAACAAAACCATGTGCATAGCCTGGTGGAACATACATCATGCGCATATTATCTTCATCTAGTTGCGTGCCATACCATTGCCCAAATGTTGGAGAAGCATGACGGATATCTACAGCAACATCAAAAACAGCACCTGTTGCGACACGCACAAGTTTTCCTTGAGTATGTATCATCTGGTAATGCAAACCCCGTAAAACGCCTTTTGTTGAGCGGGAATGATTATCCTGTACAAAGCGGGCATTGATTCCTGCGTCTTGTAATATATCTTCACGAAAGGTTTCTAGAAAAAATCCACGTTTATCGCCGAATACTTTTGGTTCAAAAACAATAACACCGGGAAGATTTGTCGTAAGTATTTTCATGGCTACTCTATTTAAGTAAATCCATTAAGTATTGACCATAACCACTTTTGGCTAACGGGCTTGCCAACTTTTCAATTTGGGCTGCATCAATATAACCTTGTGCATAGGCGATTTCTTCAGGGCAGGCAATTTTCAAACCCTGGCGTTCTTCCATTACCTGGATAAAATTTGCTGCCTGCAACAATGATGCATGAGTACCGGTGTCTAACCATGCATAACCACGTCCCATCAATTCGACATTCAAGTCACCTCGTTTGAGGTAAGCTTTATTCACATCGGTAATTTCAAGTTCACCACGGTGAGAAGGTTTAATACTTTTTGCAATTTCAATGACATCATTATCATAAAAATATAAACCTGTAACCGCGTAATGACTTTTTGGTTTTTCAGGTTTTTCTTCTAAATCTATTGCCTGGCCGTTGTCATCAAAATCAACCACACCATAGCGCTCAGGATCTTTTACATAATAACCAAATACGGTTGCGCCTTTTTCTTTTTCTTTGGCGCTTTTCAAAAGCTTATCCATACCGTGGCCGTAAAAAATATTATCACCTAGCACTAGGCTAACATTATCATTACCAATAAATTCTTTACCTATGATAAACGCCTGTGCCAGCCCATCAGGATTTGGTTGGACTTCATAAGTGAAATTCATGCCCCATTGATTGCCTGAACCGAGTAGATTAATAAATGACTGCTGATCATGTGGTGTAGTAATGATTAACACATCCCGTATACCCGCCAGCATTAATACTGATAGAGGATAATAAATCATGGGTTTATCATAAACAGGTATAAGTTGTTTACTTAATGAATGAGTAAGTGGGTGTAGTCGAGTACCTGAACCGCCGGCTAAAATAATTCCTTTAGTTTTTCTTGTCATTTTAAAGCCTTATTATATTTTCTATATTATGATAATACTCATCAACAATATTTTTATTTTGTTCAATTAAACTTTTACTGTTCTTCTCAAGCTCTTTTCTCTTATTAAAGAGCTGATTAAAATTTACCGGTAATTGTTCCAATGTGCATTGTATGCCTGCCATAGACCGTAAAAAAAGTGCTGCTTCATCTTCAAAGCTACGCATATCTGGGCCAAAAATAACCGCTTTACCTAATTGTGCCACTTCCAGGATATTATGTCCGCCTTTAGGCACAAAAGAACCTCCCATGAGTACAAAATCAGAACCTGCGATAAACGCTTTAAGTTCGCCAATGGTATCTGCAATATAAACATCTGTTGTTGCTGTAATGGGATCATTTTTGCTTCGAACCGCAATATTAAGGTTTAAAGATTTAAGCTGGGTGAGTATTTCTGAAATGCGGTTAGGGTGTCTGGGCACGATAATGAGCAGATGATCTTGATGATTTGATTTTAACCATGCTTCAACAACAATTTTCTCTTCATCCTCGCGGGTCGAGGCAGCCAGCACATATGGTCGGTCAAATTTTATGGGGTCAATCTTTAGTTCTGTTATGGAAGAGAATTTTATATTACCGAGTACCTTGCTTTTGTCCGGCTCTAGCCCCAGTTGAATAAAGCGTGATTGGTCGGTTTCAGAGCGCGCATACACTTTTGTGATTAAAGGGAGAATTTGGGTATAGATATTTTTTAGCCAATCTTTAGCGAGTAATGTTTTTTCAGAGATTCGGCCATTGATAATGATTAAAGGAATATTTTTTTTGTGTAACTCGGTATATAAATTCGGCCAAAATTCAGTTTCAACAATAAAAATAACTTTGGGATTTATTTGTTTGATAATGCGTTTTGCTGCCCAGCGGTAATCCAAAGGGAAATAATAGTGTTGAATATTATTTGGTAATTGTTTATTGATTACTGCTGCACTTGTAACGGTGTTGCTAGTCAACGTAACAGTGAGTGACGGATTATCTTCGCGAATTTTTAAAATTAAAGGGATTACTGCATTCACTTCACCAACAGAAGCTGCATGAATCCATATCCCATTCTTACCTGGTTTGCGGCCATAGAATATAGCCAAACGTTGAAGAAAATAACGAAATTCAAAAGCACGAAAACTTTGCCATAAGGTATAAAAGGCAAGAGGGGTAAAAAAAACTAAAAGTAAAAATCTGTAGCGCCACATAATTTATAATTTTGTATATACGTCTGGTTCGCCGGGTGGGCGAGTTTTAAAGCGTCGATGTACCCACAAATATTGATCGGGAGCATTTTTAACTGCTTCTGTAATTAGGTCGTTAATTCTTGTGGTGTCTTTTAAATCATCACCCGAAGGAAAATTTTCTAACACGGGATGAATCGTTAATTCATATTTGCAACAATCATCGAGTCGTTTCGGAAAATAGGGTACAACAAGTGCTCCACTCATTTTTGCCAGTCTTGATGTTGTTACCAGGGTACAGGCTGGAATTCCCATAAAGGGTGCAAAGACATGAAGTCGTGCACCAAGATCCTGATCCATGGCATACCAGGTGGCAACATTTTTTTTCAGGCCAGTTATCATTTCTCTCGTATCATAGGTATTTATTGCATCAAGAAAATGTTTCTTTCGCGAATATTTAAGCACGGCTTCCATTAACGGATTATGTGCGCGCTTATAGGTAACCTGAAAGGGTTGAGTAAAAGAAAGTAAACGTCCGCTTAATTCAAGACTACTAAAATGTGCGCTCAATAAAATCACACCTTTACCTTGTGCTAAGGCATTTTGTAAATGTTCTAAACCTTTGATGGTTACCATCGATTTTAATCGACGTTCACTTCCCCACCAGGCCATGGCGGTTTCAAAAATACCCATGCCGGTAGAGGCAAATGTTTTTATGACAAGTTTTTTCCGTTCAGCATGATTTAGCTCAGGAAAAGCGAGACGAATATTTGTTTTAACAATATGTTTTCTTCTTGGAAGTAAAACATAACTTAAATAACCAAAAAAACGACCTAACCCCATTTGCATGCGGTATGGCATCAATGTACATAAACGTAAAAAGCCCAGTGCAATCCAGGTTGGCCAGTGTTTCGGTCCAAGAAAGGGTTTAATATTAAATTTATTTTTTTTCATAATAGTTTAAACAGGCTTTACTTGATTAGTGCGCTGATAGTTTTAAAGGCAGGATGAGAGGCATCTCTAAGCCACTCAAACACAACGGATTCAACGTTAGTAATAATAACACCACTTTGGCGTAAACGCTTTATAGCGTTCTTATGATTTGACTTTTTACGTGAGCAGACAGCATCTTCGACAACGTAAACAGTATAACCATGCCGTTGGAGTTGAATGGCACTTTGTAAAACACAAATATGCGACTCTATTCCTGTAATAACAATTTGCTGGCGTTTGTTCTTTGCTAGCACATCATAGAAACCATCAGCTTCAGAACAAGAGAAACAGGTTTTTTCAATAGAAACACCGGTATCAGGAATATGCTGCGAGATTTCAGCGACTGTATTGCCCAAACCTTTAGGATACTGCTCACTGTGAATGACGGGAATGCCCAGTTCACTCGCAGCATTTAAAAGCACGTTATTTTGCTTAATCACTTTTTCCAAAACATCAGCAGGCATCGCCGATGCCAGGCGATCTTGTATATCGATAATCAGTAATTGACTATGCTGGGCATGACAAAGTTTTTCATTTAACGACAAACTCATGAAAAAATAAAACCTACTTTATAATTATTTTGCATTACTCATTTTTTTATACATAAACGCATAATACATAATTGGGATAATGACCAACGTTAATACAGTTGATACCAAAATACCAAAAATGAGTGATATCGCCAGACCGCTAAATATAGGATCGGTGATAATAAATAAGGCACCTAACATGGCCGCTAAACCCGTCAAGACGATAGGTTTTGCACGAACAGCACCCGAGCGAATGACCGCCTCTTCAAATGCTATACCTTCATCTACCTGTTGATTGATGAAATCAACTAACAGGATTGAGTTACGAACAATAATTCCTGCCAATGCAATCATGCCGATCATCGAGGTCGCGGTAAACTGTGTACCCATCAATGCATGCCCCGGCATAACACCAATCAGAGTTAATGGAATAGGCGCCATAATGATTAAGGGCACGAGATAAGATTTAAACTGCGCAACAACGAGCAGATAAATTAAAATCAGTCCCATCGCATAAGCGATACCCATATCACGGAATGTTTCATAAGTGATTTGCCATTCACCATCCCACTTGATGCTGTATTCGTATGGGTTCTCTGGTGGATTGATAAGTGTTTGTTTAATGGGCTTTCCATCAGCGATAGGTGTCTCAGATATTTTCCCACGAATATCGAACATGCCGTACAAAGGACTATCTAAATCGCCGGCCATATCCGCTGTCACATAGACAACAGGCAGCATGTCTTTGTGATAAATAGATTGCTCATAAAATGTATCAATAAGTGTCACGAACTCTGACAAAGGCACAACATCACCATTACTGGCTTGTACATGTAAAGCCAGCAGGCTTTGAACATTCGCTTTATCAGCAACACTTAACTCGAGCCGGATAGGCAAGGGGTATTTAACATTAAGTGGATGCACGTAACTTGCATCTTCACCACTCAGCGCAGCATGTAATGTTGTGACAACATCATGTTGTGATACACCTAACTGCGCCGCTTTTTGTTGATCAACCTTAATGATGATTTTTGGCGCCGCGGCTTCAATCGTGTCATCGATATCAACAATGTCCTCCGTTTGTTCAAATACCTTACGCACTTGTTTTGCGGCTTTAATCTGGCCGTTGTAATCAAGACCATACACCTCAGCCACCAGTGGAGACATAACCGGTGGCCCAGGAGGCACTTCTACAACTTTAACGTTGGCACTCAGTTTTTTACCAATGGCTTGTAAATCATCGCGCATGGAAAAAGCGATTTCGTGGCTTTTACGATCCCGTTCTGTTTTATCAACCAAGTTCACCTGGATATCACCCACATGCGATCCCTTGCGCAAGTAGTATTGTCTGACCAGGCCATTGAAATTAATTGGTGAAGCTCCGCCAACATAAGCCTGGTAGTCAGACACTTCAGGCACCCTGGCAACGTACTGACCTAACTCACGTACGACCCGTGTAGTCTGTTCAAGCGAGGTGCCTTCGGGCATATCCACTACAATTTGAAATTCAGACTTGTTATCAAACGGTAGCATTTTTAATACCACCAGTTTCACTGCAACCAGTCCGATAGAAAAAATGATCAAGGCAATAATAATCTTAAACAGCTTACGGCGTGCCGCACTGCCTTCTTTGCGATTTAAATAGGGGCTGACATGCTTTTTGAATAAGTTATATAACTTTTCATCAAAAGAACTTTCTTCATGATGAAATTCCTGGTTCGCTAAAATCTTATTCGCAAGCCAGGGCGTCACCACAAAAGCAATAATTAAAGAAATAAACATGCCCATGCTGGCGTTAATCGGGATAGGGCTCATGTAAGGCCCCATCAATCCTGAAACAAAGGCCATCGGTAACAACGCCGCAATAACAGTAAAGGTTGCTAAGATAGTCGGGCCTCCAACTTCATCAACTGCAACAGGAATAGCATCAACAAGTTTTTTACCGCCCATACTCATATGGCGATGAATATTTTCTACAACAACAATCGCATCATCAACCAAAATACCAATAGAGAAAATCAAGGCAAATAATGAAACACGGTTAAGAGTAAAGCCCCATGCCCATGAGGCAAACAAAGTTGCCGCAAGCGTTACAATCACCGCAACACCTACAATCACCGCTTCGCGTTTACCCAGGGCAAAGAACACCAGCAGTACAACAAAGAAGGTGGCAAAAGCGAGCTTACCGATTAATTGTTTTGCTTTTGCATCGGCCGTTTCACCGTAGTTACGGGTAACGGTGACTTCAATACCCTCGGGAATAAACACCCCTTTAAGTTGCTCAACACGTTCAATCACCTGGTTCGCAATACTCACCGCGTTACTGCCCGGTTGTTTTGCTATAGCAATCGTTACCGCGGGTGACTCACCCGTTACATTAATGTTCTTAGATTTTGCAGCAGGTCCGGTGCCAAACCAGGCATATTGTTCAGGCTGATCCGGGCCATTTTTCACAGTTGCAACATCACGTAAAAAAATCGGTTTACCTTCATTCACACCGACAACCAGGTTTTGTACTTCTTCAGCCGTCACAAGAAAGGTACCTGTTTGCACAGAAATTTCCTGGTTGTTATTCACTATATTGCCTGAAGGTCGGGTGGCATTACTGGCTTGCAGTGCTTTGCGTAAATCAGATACTGATAATTTATATGCAGCGAGAGCGGCAGGATCGAGTAAGACTTGCACCACTTGTTGTGGGCCACCTAAAGTGTAAATGTCACGCGTACCTTTTACCCGCTTTAATTCTGTTTCAATCGTGTGCGCCACTTTTTTCAAATCATAAGCGCCACGGTTTTGATCTGTTGTCCATAAGGTCAGGGTGACAATAGGTACATCATCGATGCCCTTTGGTTTAATGATAGGGGCTAACGTACCAAAGTTGGCAGGTAACCAATCCTGCTTGGAATACAGTGCATTATATAAGCGTACAATGGCCTGGGTGCGATCTTCACCCACTTTAAACTGAACAGTTAAAACAGACATACCCGGTTTGGAAACAGAGTAAATATGCTTTAGCCCTTCAATTTCAGAAAGAATTTGTTCAGCCGGTAAACTGACGAGCTGTTCGACTTCCCTGGCAGAGGCGCCAGGAAAAGGAATAAACACATTCGCGAAGGTTACATTAATTTGCGGTTCTTCTTCACGCGGTGTCACCATTACCGCAAACAAACCTAACAAAAAAGCAATAAGGGCTAATAAAGGGGTGATTTCTGATAACAGAAATTTCTTGGCAATGCTTCCGGAAAGGCCCAGCTTTGTATTATCGCGGTGTTTATTGTCCGTTTCAGCCATGATCTCACTCCTGCAATTTTAATTGTGCCGCAGCTGCAACAGGATCAAGCATCACTTTTTCATTTCTCTCCAGACCCGCAAGAATTTCAAAACTATCAGAAGCAGGAACATAAACACCAACACGTACCTGGCGGAAAGATAATTTTTTATTCTCATCCCGGACATAAACCGCACTCACTTCACTACGTCTTGCAACCGCAGCAGCAGGGACGAGCAAGCTTTGTTTAATATCACTGACAATGGCCACTTTAATAAACATACCAGGGTAAATACCAAAATCACCTTTTGGTAGTTCGGCACGCATCTGGAAGGTATGATTTTTTGCATCGGCATAAGGACTAACAGTAATGTTAGTCACGGCTAAACGTTGGCCATTTTTTAAGATAGCCGTCGCCTTTTTTTGCTTTCGAACGATGTTCACCAGGTCTTGTGGCAAAGCAACATTCGCACGTAACGCTTCAAGGGATAACCCGGTCATTAATGGTTGGCCAGACTTGGCTAACTCACCAAGTTCAATATGGCGTTTAACCACAATGCCACTGTAGGGTGCACGAACGATAGTGTTTTCCAACGCTTCGTTAGCCTGTTCTAGCCGCGCCTTCGCTGATTTATAGCTGGCACTGGCTCTATCTAACGCTGTTTTAGCAACCAGCTTCTTGGAGTAGATATCTTCAATACGTTTAAATTCAGACTCGGCTTCATCAAACGCGGCCTTGGCAACCTTATAAGACGCCATTTGATCCTTGTTGCGAAACTCAACAAGAATGTCACCTTTATTTACCGCGTCATCAACATCCACATGTATTTTAACCACGCGGCCTGATGTTTGTGCCGATATTGTTGCCTGGTGTACCGCTTCAACAAGACCATCAAGTACACGCTCTTCATCAATATAAACATTCCTGGCAAAGGCCCAATCTGCTTTATCCTCTGCCTGTATGGCCGGTGCTAAAAGTAATGAGGCAATAATGACTAAAGGCGATGCCACTGAAGCTGCTAAAGAAGTCGAACCACGTAAAGTGAACATTATGATGTCTCCCAATATTCTTTATTCTTTTGTTAATTATTTTAACCAGGGATTAAGCTGCTCAACATCTTTAATAGATAACGTACCCGCCGCTAATTTAAGACTTAATGTTTCAAGTACATAATTATAACGGACTTGCGCATAATCCCGGCGAGCACGGAAAAGCCCTTGTTGTGAATTTAAAACATCAACCGTAGTACGTGTGCCCACTTCAAACCCGGCTTGTGTCGCTTCTAACGCCACTAAGCTTGAAGCCAGTGCCTGTTTTAACGCGTTAACCTGGCTGATGTTTGCAATCACGCTGAGATAAGAATTACGTGTTTGGCGTTCAGTTGCACGTCGTGTTTGATCAAGTATCTCTTGCGCTTGGGTTAACCGGTAAGCCGCCGCACGTGTTTTAGAATTGACCAAACCACCTTGATAAAGCGGCACATTTAATTGCAATGAAAGAGCGTTACTGGTTTTTTCAGTTTGACCATAGGTTGGGGTATCTGCCCCATAGTTAGTCTTCGAGTGGCTCGCGGTTAAATCAAGTGTAGGGTAGTGACCACCTTTTTGCAGAGACACTTCAGCACGGGCAACATCAACGCCTTTTTGACTGGCCATTAATAACGCGTTTTGATTGTTTGCCGTTTTAATCCATTGATTAATATCAGCCGGCTCAGGTCCGACTAAGGGGTGATCAGTCGATAAGCTGGAAAGTGAAGTGAAATTTTTATTCGTGATTTCTCTTAATACTTCCTGGCTAATGGCTAAGGTATTTTCAGCCACAATTGCACGTGCCACAGCCTGGTCATAAAGCGCCCTGGCTTCATGTACATCAGTAATGGCAATTAAACCTACGTTAAAACGTTGTTGCGTTTGATTAAGTTGTTGTTGAATGGCTTTGCGTTCTGCTTTGGCAAATTCCAAATCATCAAACGCCGCCAGCACGGCAAAATATTGTTTTACTACACGGATAATCAGATCTTGCCTGGCATTTTCAAAATTAGCATGCGCCTGGGCAACTACGGCATCGGCCTGATTCAGCGCAGCATAATTTGTATGCCGATAAATCGGTTGCGTCAGGTTCAGGCTATAACCATCGGTTTTGTAATCATTCAGTGTGGTACCTGTCTTGTCATCATTCTGGTTGTAATAAGCATTAGCCGAAATGGTGGGTAAAAAACCGGCAATACTCTGGTTTTTAGATTCGAGCAGGGCTTTGTATTCAGCTTGTGCGGCACGAAACTGGGTATCATTTTGCTGGGCCAATTTATACACAGTGATTAAGTCATCAGCGCTTGATGAAAAACTTAACAAAGACAAAAGTGTCAGAGTCATAACATTAAAGCTGAATTTATTCATAAGTCTCTCCATAAACCTCAATAGCGTTTCATCGTCTTGTCGACGTCTTCTGCCCACTGTTCAACACCACCATCAAGATTGGTAATGTTTTTGAATCCTGCTTGTTCCATATAATACCCCATTTGCCGGCTTCGAATCCCATGATGACATATCATAATGGTCTCTCTTAATGGATCTAATGTAGTAAGTTTGGCGGGTAATTTTCCCATTGGGATCAATACTGAGCCTTCTATGCTGCAATACTCAAACTCCCAGGGTTCACGCACATCTAATAATAATGGCGCCTCATCGCTTTCACTTAACTGAGATAAATACTCATATAACTGTATGGCGCTAAAATGACGCATAGATTAATTAAACTCGTTTAAATTGTGCCAAGAAAAAAGCCTGTTAAGAGTAACAGGCTTTGATTTGAGTCGGCTAAATAACCTTAACATTAGCTATAGTACAAATCGCTCTGGCTCCACCGCATTAATAAGGGCAGGAACGCAGGTTTCAAGTAAAGACTTGTGCGACCATTCATTATCACTGACCCGTGTAATCATAATCAGTTCCATTGCCGGGGCATCCCCCACAATCGCGATTAATCGGCCACCAACATTCAAGTTACGCTGAAAACTCTCGGGCAAAACTGGCATTGAGCCGGTCACGACGATCACATCATACGGTTTATGCTCATCCCAGCCTAAATGCGCATCACCCACTTCAAAAGTCACATTCTTAATATTATGCGCTTCGAGTACTTCTTTTGCCTTGTGCTGAAATTCCTCATGGATATCAACCGTGATCACGTGGCGTGCCTGGCTCGCAAGCAAACCGGTCATATAACCGGTGCCGGTACCGATTTCTAAAACTTTCTCTTTGTCGTGCACTTGTAAGGCCTGCAGGATGTAAGCTTCAAGTTTAGGTGACAGCATTTCCTGTCCATTACCTAAAGGTATAAACATATCGGTAAAGGCATGCTCTTTATATTTCGCAGGGACAAAGTCTTCACGTGGCAGAGTCTGAATCAGCTCTAAAACCTTATCATCCCTCACATTCCAGGGTTGGATCTGCTGCACAACCATGTTGTGACGCGCTTCTTCAAAATTCAGTACATTCATGAGCCACTTCCCGCAAAATTAAGTTTATTCTTTATTATTATGACATTTAATCAATGCAAATAGAGTAAGCACTTTAGTCACGGCCTGCAATAAGTGAAAGACGTTTTAACTTCAAAATCCAGCATCGGGGCATAAGGTTAATTTATACGAGCAGTACCAGGGAGAGTTCCAGGGTGGGATAAGCGGGTATTTCACCAGCAGTATTTGCGATGAAACTCGATTAACCCAGATATTAATCTCTCGATTCTTCTATCTTAATTATTTATACTGGCTCTAAATGAAACGACTACACCTTATTATACTCACTATTACCTTGCTGCTTAGCCAGTGGGGAATGATTGATCACGTTTATCATGATCATATCGCAAGTGATGTTTGTGAATATTGTGTCAGTGCAAAATCATTTGATCATGCTGCAACCAGCTCGGTTCAAAGCACAGCAATAATTAAACAATTTCAAAATCCGGATGTACTGGCCCAGGCCTCGACAGCAAAAACAGTCAGCCGTTACTACGCCGTTCGCGCACCTCCTCGCTCTATCTAAATCGCACAAACTTTTTTAACTGTCACTTATTTAATGACAGATAATTTTTACGATCGTGATTTTTAGAGGAACACACTTAATGAATACTTATTCTATTTATGCAGGCGCGCTGCTATTTGCCAGCCTTCACTCAGTAAGTTTTGCCGCAAACCAGGGTAACTTTAATCCGGATATTAGCCTGGTCATTGATGGTCGCTTTGGCAGTTACTCAAATACGACGGATTATGCACTGCCTGGCTTTATGCTCGGTGGTGAAGCCTCTCGTGGAGAGAATGGCTATTACCTTGGTCACAACGAACTGATCATAAGTGCAAATATTGATGATATGTTTTATGGCAAGCTCACTACTGCCATTGCCGATCATGAAGGTGAGACAGAAGTCGAACTTGAAGAAGCCTTTATTGAAACACTGGCAATGGGGAATGGCGTGACTATTAAGGCCGGGCGTTTTTACTCAGACATCGGCTACTTAAACAACCAGCATGGCCACAGTTGGGACTTTGTCGATGCACCATTGATGTACCGCGCCTTGTTTGGTAACCAGCTTGTTGATGATGGTCTACAGGTTAGCTGGCTGGCGCCGACCGATACCTATTTAAAACTGGGTGTAGAAGGTTTACGTGGTGGACGTTTCCCAAGCGGTGGCGCGGCTAAAGATGGCAAAGGCGTGAATGTTGTTTTTGCCAAGCTAGGCGGCGATGTGGGTGTCAGTAATGCCTGGCAACTCGGCTTTTCTCATATGAGTGCAGAATCAAATGGCCGAGCAGCAGCGACACATGCTCACAGCACGGTAACTGAAATCCCGACTTTTTATGGTAATAGCCAGTACAACATCATCGACTTTGTCTGGAAGTGGTCACCCAAAGGAAATAGCCGGGAACGAAACTTTAAATTCCAGGCCGAGTATTTTGAGCGTGAAGAAGATGGCCGGGTGGATATGGTCAATAGCAGTCCATTCGAAACCTCAACCTACCAGGGGAAACAAAGCGGTGGCTACGTGCAGGCGATTTACCAGTTTATGCCTCGCTGGCGAGCAGGGTATCGCTACGATCAGCTTGAAGCGACTAACACGGGATCGGATAGCGGTGTTTTAGATGAAGCAGGCTTAAGCGTGAACGGGCACACACCAAAGCGCTCCACCATCATGCTGGATTATTCGCACAGTGAATACAGCCGTATCCGTATTCAGTATGCAAAAGATGATTCCTATGCAGACACGGATAACCTTTTCTTCGTGCAATATATCGTCACCCTGGGTGCGCATGGTGCACATCGTTTTTAAGGATAAAAACTCATGAAAAAATTAATACACTTTATTCCCGCTTTGATTATCTTCACCATGACCACACCAGCCATGGCGGCACTCAATATTTTTGCCTGTGAACCCGAATGGGCATCACTGGCAAAAGAGCTCGGGGGAGAACGGGTAAAAACATTTTCAGCCACCACCGCCTACCAGGATCCACACCATATCGAAGCACGGCCAGGCTTAATTGCAAAAGTGCGCCGTGCGGATTTATTAATTTGTAGTGGTGCAGAATTAGAAGTTGGCTGGTTACCGTTACTGCAACGCCAGGCAGGTAACACTAAAGTGTTATCCAATGAGCGAGGTTATTTTGAAGCTTCGGCAATGGTGAAAACGTTGGATGTGCCGGTTGAAACGATGGATAGAACAATGGGGGACGTACACGCAGCCGGTAACCCACATGTGCATCTTGATCCACGTCGCATACTCACTATTGCAACTGCATTGAATGCACGCTTAGCTGAACTTGATCCACAAGGTAAGGAGCATTATCAAAAACGCTATAGTGATTTTAAGCAACGCTGGCAACAAGCGATAACAAAATGGCAACAACAAGCGAGCGGCTTAAAAGGTAAACGTATAATAGTGCACCATCGTGACTGGGTTTATTTATTTGACTGGCTAGGGATAGAAATAGCCGGCGCGCTGGAACCTAAACCCGGTTTACCTACTACTGCAGGGCATTTGGTATCGTTAAAACAAGCATTAAAGTTGAGCCCGGCAACAATGATTGTTTATACCGCCTATCAAAATCCCCGGGCAGCAAAACGTTTTTCACAAATGACCAATATCCCCGCCGTTGAATTGCCGTATACCGTGGGCGGTGCAGAGCAGGTAAATGACTTGTTTAGTTTATTTGATGTGACAATTAAACGCTTAAGTGGTGAGCGGCAGTGAGCTGGTCAGCAGTCGATTTAAGTATCCTCGGCCCGGCATTTCTTGCCGGGTTGCTGGTGACCGCAACCCACGTACCGTTTGGCCAACGTGTGTTAAAGCGCGGCATTATCTTTTTAGATCTTGCCATCGCACAAGTGGCCGGCCTGGGCATTATTGCGGCATACAGTTTTCACTGGCAGCCCGGTGGCTGGCAAGTGCAACTAATTGCCATGAGCGCTGCAATCCTCGGTGTATTGGTACTTCATTTTACTGAAAAACGTTGGCCACAAATCCAGGAAGCTTTAATCGGGTCTTTATTTGTATTAGCCTCAAGCGGCAGTGTTTTATTGCTGGCCACCAATCCGCAGGGCAGCGAACAACTCAAGGAATTACTCGTTGGACAAATCCTTTGGGTCAGTTATGAACAACTGATTCCCATCGCCATGTTGTACGCCGTGATACTCGGTATTTGGTTCAAGCTTTCGCAGCGCGCATCATCGTTACCTTTTTATATCTTGTTTGCTTTAACTATCACCGCATCAGTCCAACTGGTGGGTGTCTACCTGGTTTTTGCGTCTTTAATTTTGCCTGCACTCGCAATAAGAAATATCTCAAAATTCGCGTTGCACTATGGTTACCTTATTGGGGCAGCAGGCTACCTGCTCGGCTTAATACTTGCCGCCTTACTGGATTTACCCGCCGGCGCGATGGTTGTTTACGCTCTTGCACTCGCTGCACTTTTTGCCGCGTGGCTGTTAAAAGCCAAGCAATAAGGGTATTGTCGAGTTCAATTCATTAGGGATGGTGAAATTTGAACATGATTAAAAATAAAGCAGGCCAGGACAAAAAAGAAGATCAAAAAAAGAGCAAAAACCTGCATAAGCCGCCGCTGATTCTTGCGATTTTCCGTTTTGTTTTCAAACGCTTAGGGCCTATTGCTCCTTCGCTTATCGGCCGCTGGGCCTATCGTCTCTGGTTTAAAACCCATCGCATAGACATTATTCCCGCACGCGAAATTAGCTGGTTTAACGACACCAACCCCAGTATTGAATCTATCGAGATCAGCTGCGATGAAATTGACATCAACCCACTGCCGGTTGCAACGTATTATTGGGAAAACACACCCGGTGATAACGCCCCACTGGTGATGCTGGTGCACGGTTGGACCGGGCGGGGCAGCCAAATGGCCGGCTTCGCCGAGCCGTTATTAAAAGCAGGCTTTCGGGTACTGGCATTTGATAACCATGCCCATGCCCTCACCCCCGGAAAATCCTCGACCATTTTTAAACAAAGTGCTGTGCAGCGCGCCCTGGTAGAAAAATTTGGCCCGGTTTACGCCATCGTCGCACACTCATTCGGCGGCATGGTTACCCCATACTCCTTAAGCCATGGCATGGATACCCAAAAGGTGGTCTGCATCAGCGCCCCCAGTCATTTCGACTATTTACTCTTGCGATTCAGTAACACCCTGTACCTGCCCGAGTCCATCCAGCAGTACATGATTAAACGATTTAAAAAGGAATACGGCGATGACCTGATTGAACGGGTTTCCGGCACCCATACCGCGAAAACACTGGGACATATTCCGGCACTGCTGATTCATGATGAAGACGACGAAGATGTGCCTATTTCAGAGTCTGAACAGCTGCAGCAGGCATGGCCAAATTCCAGCTTTAAAAGTACCTCGGGGCTGGGGCATCGCAGGATTCTTTATAACCCCCAAGTTATTGAAATGGTTGTAAATTTCCTTAAATAGGCTAATACCAACAGCGTTTTTACGGTTGCAATATAAGAGCCTATCCAGTAACTTGAGCGTTCGACCGCCGGGGGTGCCAAATATTCCTTAGGCTTCAACATTTTGTTCCTTCTCCCCTAGCGGGATAACCAGCGACTTAGCTGGGACAGCTTAGTCGATTGGCTAGTTGAAGGTTAGGATGAGGGGGCAAACTCCTCCTCTCCCATTTCGGGAGAGGGCTGGGGTGAGGGGAATTAAAAGGCTGAGAATTACCCATTGAACCTGACCTAGTTAGTACTTGCGTAGGAAAGGCGAGAGAAGCTGATCTAATCACTGTCTTTAGTAACTAGATTAAGCGCGGTCGTCCGATTTGAATTTAGATTTAAAAATAAATTAGGACAGCCACTATGAGCGCAATCCCAGAAGATTTTATTAGCAAAACCAACCAACTTTCTGACGAAGTGACCCAGCCGTTCACGGCCTCGAAAAAAATCTATGTCACCGGTTCACGCCCCGATATCCGCGTGCCCATGCGTGAAATTACCACCACCCCAACGCATACAGACAATGGTGTAGAAGAGAATGCACCCATCACCGTATACGATACCTCGGGGCCTTATACTGACCCAGAAGTGAGCATTGACTTACTCAAAGGCCTTCCAGACGTGCGCACCGCCTGGATCGAAGAGCGTAATGACACCGACCAACTCGACGGCCCAAGTTCAGAATTCGGCACCACGCGCCAAAACGATCCCGAGCTCGCAAAGCTGCGTTTCGAACATATTCGTAACCCGAAAAAAGCCAAGCCGGGCATGAATGTCAGCCAAATGCACTACGCGAAAAAAGGCATCATCACCCCAGAAATGGAATACGTTGCCATTCGTGAAAACAACCGTTTAGAAGAAATGCGTAACGACCCGCAATACGCCAAGTTACTCGTTCAACAACAAGGCGAACCCCTGGGTGCCAATATTCCAGACATCATCACGCCAGAATTCGTGCGCGATGAAATCGCCGCCGGTCGCGCCATTATCCCGTGCAACATTAATCACCCGGAACTCGAGCCCATGATCATCGGCCGTAACTTCCGCGTAAAAGTAAACACCAATATCGGTAACTCTGCACTGGGTTCATCCATCGATGAAGAAGTGGAAAAAATGGTCTGGTCAGCGCGTTGGGGTGGCGACACTTTAATGGACTTATCAACCGGTAAAAATATTCATGAAACCCGTGAATGGATTTTACGCAACAGTCCAATGCCGATAGGCACGGTGCCGATTTACCAGGCACTGGAGAAAGTTAACGGCAAGTCAGAAGACCTCACCTGGGAACTGTTCCGTGACACACTTATAGAACAAGCCGAGCAAGGTGTCGATTACTTCACCATCCATGCCGGTGTGCGTTTGCAATACGTGCCATTAACCGCGAATAGATTGACCGGTATCGTCAGCCGGGGTGGCTCCATCATGGCCAAGTGGTGTCTCGCGCATCATGAAGAAAGTTTCCTTTACACGCACTTCGAAGAAATCTGCGAAATCATGAAAGCCTATGATGTGAGTTTCTCACTCGGTGATGGACTGAGACCTGGTTGTATTGCAGACGCAAACGATGCCGCGCAGTTTGGTGAGTTAGAAACCTTAGGTGAGCTCACCAAGATCGCATGGGAACATGATGTGCAAGTTATGATCGAAGGCCCGGGTCATGTGCCATTACAAATGATCAAAGAGAACATGCAAAAAGAACTCGACGATTGCTTCGAAGCCCCGTTCTATACCTTAGGGCCTTTGGTTACAGACATCGCCCCCGGTTATGATCACATCACCAGTGCTATTGGAGCTGCCAACATTGGTTGGTACGGAACAGCGATGTTGTGTTACGTCACACCAAAAGAACATTTAGGCCTGCCAAACAAGCAAGACGTCCGCGATGGCATTATCACCTATAAACTTGCCGCACACGCAAGTGACCTGGCAAAAGGTTTTCCCGGCGCACAAGTACGCGACAACGCACTATCAAAAGCCCGTTTTGAATTCCGCTGGGAAGATCAATTTAACTTAGGACTAGATCCAGAACGCGCCCGTGAATACCACGACGAAACCATGCCCAAAGAAGCGCATAAAGTTGCGCACTTCTGTTCAATGTGCGGTCCAAACTTTTGCTCAATGAAAATTACGCAAGACGTAAGAGATTACGCAGCTAAATTAGGTATGAGTGATGAAGAAGCGTTGAAAGAGGGTATGAAATCTAAGTCAGTTGAGTTTAGAGCGAAGGGCGCAGAAGTATATTTAAAGAACTGATCGTCATTGCGAACGCAGTGAAGCAATCTATTGCTTTTGATTAGCAATAATAATTTAGTAAGCTAGACTTAATAATAGAACAGGGAGGTTCTAATGAGTCCAACAGTATTTCGGGAACGTGGTTATCGTTTCTTTTTCTTTTCGCGAGAAGAAGAAAGACCACATATCCATGTATATTCAGGTAGTGGTGAAGCAAAATTCTGGATAGAACCAGATATAGAGCTAGCGCGTAACTATGGCTTCAATAAAATTGAGTTAAAAAGCATTCAAAAAATCATAGAGGAGCATCGCAATGTTATCGAAACAGCATGGCGCCAACACTTCGGCAATTGAAGTAACAAATGTCTCATCACATGGTTTTTGGTTGCTTTGGAATAATGAAGAGCACTTTCTCGCTTTCGAACATTTTCCTTGGTTTAAAGATGCGAACATTTCAGCAATCAGTAATGTTGAACTTCAAGGCAAAGAACATATCCATTGGCCTGACTTAGATGTCGATTTATCATTAGACATTATTAACAATCCTGATAAATTTCCGTTGAAAGTAAAAACTAAGTAGTGAAAAAAAAGGTTGGTTTAAAAAATAATAAACTAACCGAAGCAGAAAAAGCACAGCTTCGCTTATGGGTAAGTGCCACCCCCCTGCAAAGATTAGAATGGCTAGAAGAAGCACAGAAAATTGCATATCAGTCTGGCGCGTGGCAAAAACAAATAAACTCAAAATAAAAAGTTAGCTGTCATTCTCGCGTAAGCAGGAATCCCGAAATAAAAAAGCCCGCTTATGCGGGCTTTTTTATATATCACTATTATTTTTTTAGCGTATTCATTCGCCACTCTATTTGAACTGGTTTGTCCTGTGCAGTTTTAGATAAAACAACCAGTTCAGTATGTTTGCCATGCGCATGCTTGGCATACCATTCAGATGTCACTAATAAATCTTCAATCTTATCGTTATTAAAATCACCTCTTGCTAATACAGTAATATAAATTTCATCATCGTCTGTAATAAGCGTGGCAGTATTATTTTTTGAGGTTACTTTAATTGATTTATAGGCTTGTTGAATCGTCTTGTTTTCTCGTTGTGTATATTTAGTTTTACTCAGGTAGGATGTCGTTAATGCAGGAAGATCTTTGTAAAACTGATCATCTAATTTCGCTGGAAATAGCGATTGCGAAGAGCTTTGTGCCGTGTGGTATTTATTGATCCCCTTGCAGGCAACAAGCAACAATTTAAAACGGAAATAATTATGTTCTGCAATATCAGAAATATTAAAATCTAAAGCGTCCTTGCAGCTTTTAAATGTTATTAGCTTTTGATCATGATCTTTATAATTATAGTCATGTAATATTGTTTTAGTTGGCGTTATTGTGAATCCATCAAAGGCACTTTTATTTAGGATAGGAAGTAATTCGTTATTAGCATTAACCCAGGAAATCGGTGTCAGTAATAACGACAGTATTAATAAAATACCTTGCAGCCATTTACTTTGTTCTTTCATAATTTTAATTTAATACTAATTTGTTAATTCCCAAAGATATGCTTTCGAAGCTTTAGGAAAATAACATTTATCTGAACAGTT
>JAPHTF010000163.1 GCA_026197095.1 Gammaproteobacteria bacterium | reverse complement strand
TTTCAGGCCGACGCCTTGAATAAGCGATGAATGAAACTAAAAAAAACACGTACTGCTTCAGATAAAAATAAATAAAGCAGACCTGATAGAAAACTATTTACCGCGTTGGCCTGAAGGCCAACCTACAAAACCCTATCCCGGATCCTGTAGGTCGGCCTTCAGGCCGACGCCACACTCAATCAATACCCTCATTATTGGCACAACCCTTGCAATTTCTATTATTGAATAGATTTAATACGTGAGGACGTTATGAGTGAATCAATGCAAGTTACTCCATCAGCTACTGCTGGTGCACAACAATCAAAGCTTTCATCATTAAATTCGACCAGTAATTCAGCACCTGGTGAAGATACAGAGGGTTTTACTGCCGTATTTGCCAGTTATATCGAAACAGAACCTGGCGTAACTGAACAACAAATGAATGAAAACTTAACGCAATTGTTAAGTGAGCTTCTGCCGCAAAATATGCCTGAAGATGGCAATTCTTTGCCGCAGGCGGATGATGCTGCAATGTGGCAAGCATTAATGCTGCTACAACCTGCTGAAAATACGCTATCAAATTCCGCATCAAACCAACTTCAGAGTATTAGTTTATTAGATGGTCAACGTCGATCTGCGCTCAGCCCAGCCATGTTAAATCAGGATTATTTTAATAATCTGGGTATGCAAATTAAAGAACCGGGTACGTCTATTCCCGCGGGTCTTGCGGCTAATAACATAAGCGCTCAACTCGCAGCGGCTCATTTTATACCCGAAAACAGGGAGACTCTTTTGCTCAATATGAATGAGCAACTGCTGCCCGTGCAAAGTACAAATTCAACTGTTTCTCAGGGACTTGCAGCAGTTGGACTTGGCACAGCAACTCAAGCGGCAACCACGCAAACTCAAATGGCACCATTAAACCTGGGACAAAATGCCTGGGAAACAAGTTTGGGATCACGTCTGCAAATGATGGTTGGTCAGAATGTGCAAACGGCTGAAATTAGACTTGATCCGCCAGAACTCGGTGCACTCGATATAAAGATTAAAGTCACTAATGATATCGCATCAGTCAACATAACCAGTCCTCATAGCCAGGTTCGTGAGGCGCTTGAAACAGCGGTACCAAAGTTACGAGAAATGTTTGCTGAAAATGGATTGTCACTCGGCGATGTTAATGTGAGACAGGAATCATTTGCGCAGCAACAAAATTCAAATGAACAAGAAACAGGATCCGGAACAGCAGCTCTGGATTCAGATTTTGGTGACGAGCCTGTTGCAGTAACCAGAAAAATAGTAAGTGATGGTTTGCTCGATATTTATGCTTAATTCACGTGTAAATGAGCGTAATTGAAATGAATTGTTAACAAATATTAACTGTATGAAAAATCAGTGAAAGGATTAAAGATTATCCATCTTTGGACGATGAATACCATATAAAAAAAGCATGTTTGCTGTGATTAATTTTTGTGCAGCTCTTGTTGATACTAGTACGACAAGAAGTATGGGGTTTACACATTTAATCAAATATTCAACTTTAGATTCACTGAATATTTAGAGTGATGAATGCAGACAACCCAATAATAAAAAAATACACAAAATTAAACAGATAAACACCCGGCAGTTAACTATCAGTAAATTACGTTAGGAGATTTTTTAATATGGCAAATATATTGGCAGTAGACGATTCTGCATCAATGCGACAAATGGTGTCATTCACTTTAAAAGGTGCAGGGCATACAGTTGTTGAAGCTGTAGATGGCGTTGATGCTTTAGCAAAAGCCAAAGGTGCAAAATTTGATCTTGTTATTTCGGATGTAAATATGCCGAACATGGATGGCATCGCCTTGATTAGAGAGTTACGTGCTTTACCTGATTTTAAATTTACCCCGATGCTGATGTTAACCACAGAAAGTACAACAGAAAAAAAACAAGAAGGCAAAGCAGCAGGCGCAACAGGCTGGATAGTTAAACCCTTTAATCCAGACCAATTATTAGCCACTGCCAATAAAGTACTCGGTTAAAAAATAGGATAAAAAGATGTCTATTGATATGAGTCAGTTTCTCGAAACTTTTTATGAAGAAAGTTTCGAAGGGCTGGAAATAATGGAAACAGAATTACTCGCCCTGGATACGGGTGATGCAGATAGTGAAACCATTAATACGATATTCAGAGCAGCACATTCGATAAAGGGTGGCAGCGGAACCTTTGGTCTTAATGCGGTTGCTGACTTTACTCATGTTATGGAAACCTTGCTGGATGAAATGCGTGATGGTAAACGTCAGATAACCCAGGAAGCGGTCAATTTATTGCTCACCACGGTTGATGTTTTACGCGAAATGTTAACAGCACTGCGTGAAAATACCGAGCTAGATCATGAACGTATTAAAGTCACTCATGATCAGTTAGAAGCATTACTTGCTTCGGACTCAACAGCTGCAAAACCCGTCTCTCAAGCAGACACCATGGATACATCATCAAGTACTTCTCCAACAGCTCAAGGCTGGAAAATCAGTTTTCATCCCCACATTGATTTACTTAAAACAGGAAATGATCCGGTTCGTATCCTGCGTGAGCTCAGTGAGCTCAGTGAGCTGGGTGAGATTGAATCAACAATGGATGCATCATCTTTACCTGACTTTGAAAATCTTGATCCCGAAGAGTGTCATCTGGGATGGGACATTGAATTAAAAGGTGAAGTTAAAAGAGAAGACATTGATGAAGTTTTTGCCTGGGTAGAAGATGAATGCGATTTAACTATCACAGCCATCAAAACAGTTACGGAAAAAGTGGCTCCTGCTAAGGAAGAAATATCGAGTGCCACTGAACAAAGTACAGTAACAAACTCTGCTACTAAAGCCTCTGGCGAAGCACCTAAAGCAACGCCTGCCGCAGCAAAAGCAAAAACAAGCTCTGAATCTGCCTCAATAAGAGTGGGCATCGATAAGGTAGATTCTGTTATTAATCTCGTTGGTGAACTGGTTATTACTCAGTCTATGTTAAGTACCTTAGGTGAAGATTTTGACATGAGTAAAGTCAATAGTCTTATTCAGGGTATGGAACAACTTGAGCTCAATACACGTGAGCTACAAGAACAAGTTATGCGCATGCGCATGATGCCCATTAATTTTGCTTTTCAACGTTTCCCTCGTCTTGTACATGATATGAGTCAGAAAATGGGTAAGAACATTGAACTGAAAATGACCGGTGAACAAACCGAGCTTGATAAAACAGTTATGGAAAAAATTGGTGATCCACTGGTGCATTTGGTGCGTAATAGTCTTGACCATGGCATTGAAATGCCTGAACAACGAAAAGCAGCAGGTAAACCCGTAACGGCAACATTAGGCTTAAATGCTTATCATCAAGGTGGCAATATTGTTATTGAAGTAACTGATGATGGTGCAGGGTTAAATGAAGCAAGAGTGCTGGCAAAAGCGATCGAGCAAGGTTTAGTTTCGCCTGATGCTGAGCTTGAATCAGCAAAAATACATGAGCTGATTTTATTACCCGGTTTCTCTACTGCTGAAACAATTACGGATGTATCCGGTCGTGGTGTCGGCATGGATGTTGTGGTTAAAAATATCAGAAGCCTGGGGGGCACATTAGAAGTTTGGTCGAAACAAGGTGAAGGCAGTAAGTTTACTATTCGATTGCCATTAACCCTGGCTATTCTCGATGGCCAAACAGTGGCTGTCGGAGATGAAGATTATATTATTCCTCTTATTTCAATTATTGAATCAATTCAATTAAAACCAGAAATGTTGAATGTTGTTGTAGGTAAAGGTGAGACCTTTAAGTTGCGAGATGAACACCTTCCTATTATTCGACTACACAATGTTTTTGGTGGTCATCCCCGTACAACCGATCTTACACAAGGATTACTTGTTGTTGTGGAAACGGATGGACGAAAAATAGGTTTGTTTGTTGACGAATTAAAAGGTCAGCAACAAGTAGTCATTAAATCGCTTGAAGTTAATTATAAAAGAATTGAAGGTATATCAGGCGCGACCATTCTTGGTGATGGTTCGGTTGCCTTAATTATTGATATTCCCGGATTGATTAGTTTATCAAACCAGGAAAAAGCAACCAGTAAATATAAAAAGAGCGCATAAGGAGACAGCTTGTGACGACAACAAATATGGCAACAGTACAGAGTACAAACACTATGAGTGAAACAACAGACGAAAAGAAAATCGAAGGCGATGCTACACAATTTCTAACCTTTATATTAGATGATGAAGCCTATGGTGTTGAAATTTTGCGTGTTCAGGAAATAAAAGGTTGGACACCCGTTACTCGTATTCCCAATACGCCTAAATACATGCAAGGCGTTTTGAACCTCCGTGGCACTATTGTTCCTATCGTTGATATGAGGATGCGTTTTGACTTGCAACGAGTTGAATACACACCTGTCACAGTCATTATTGTTTTATCAGTAAAAAGTGAAAGTGGTGAACGTGTGATCGGTTTAGTGGTGGACAGTGTGTCTGATGTAATTGATGTTAATGCAAAAGATATAAAAGCAACTCCAAATTTTGGAACAACATTGAATACAGAGTTTATAAATGGTTTAGCAACCAGTGCTGAAAATATGGTGATGTTACTGGATGTTGATAAATTATTATCAGTTGATGAAATGACTGCTTTGGCGCAGATAAGTGATGCAAATGCTGACGTAAGAGATGAGGAGTAAAAAATGAATTTCTTAGCAAACATAACAATAAAAATGAAAATTCTTATCCTATTATTTTTTCCGATCCTTGGGCTGGCATTTTTTGCAATTAACAGTGTGAATGATAAAAGTGAAATTGTTAGTGAAATGGAATCCGTGCAACAGCTTGCTCAACTGGCAGTAAAAGTGAGCGCACTGGTACATGAAACACAAAAAGAACGTGGTGCAACTGCGGGCTTCCTTGGGAGCAAGGGAAAAGAGTTTGTTACTGAATTAACGACGCAACGTAGCGATACAGATCAAAAAAATGCTGATCTAACTGGTTTTATTAATACATTTAACAAAGATGAATATAGTAATGAATTTAATAACCAGTTGAATGATGCCTTGAGTAGACTGGAAAAAATTCAAGGCATACGAAGTAAAGTAACAGCAATGAATATCGCCGTGGGTGATGCGATTGGTTATTACACCAGTATGAATAGTGCATTTTTAGATGTTATCAGTCAAATGACAGCGCTGAGCCATAATGGTGAAGTGACTCGACTTATTACCGCCTACACTAACTTTCTCCTGGGCAAAGAGCGTGCAGGTATTGAACGTGCCGTCATGTCTAATACTTTTGCCAGGGATAACTTTGGACCGGGTATGTTTAAAAAGTTTGGCACACTGGTCGCTGAGCAGGATACTTATGCACATGTATTTACTTCATTAGCCAGTGAAAAAGCGATACAGACCTTTAAGCAGAAAATGGATAGTCCGGTTATTGCGCAAGTTAATGAAATGCGCAATGTTGCGTATACCAAAGCGAGTGAAGGTGGCTTTGGTATTGATGCAGGAAACTGGTTTGACACGATTACAAAGAAAATTAATTTACTCAAAGAGATGGAAAGCTGGCTATCAAATGATCTCTTATCACAAGTGAATCGATTGCATGACTCGGCACGTTCCGCAGAAACGTTCTACATTATTCTTGCCTTGATAGTAGGTGCAGTTGCTGTATTCATGGCACTCATGATTGCACGTAACATTACTGGTGCACTTGGCCAGGCATTAGCGGCACTTAAAGACATTGCTGAAGGTGAAGGTGATCTGACACAACGCTTAAATGAAAGTGGGCGGGATGAGATTGCCCAACTGGCTGTCGCCTTTAATAAATTTGCCAGCAAGATAGAAGAAATGGTGGGGCAAATAAAACAATCGGCGATGTCAATTAATACCTCAGCGACTGAAATTGCAATGGGTAACGATAACCTTTCTCAGCGCACTGAAGAACAGGCGTCCAGCTTAGAAGAAACCGCTTCGAGTATGGAAGAAATGACGTCGACCGTGAAGCAAAATGCAGACAATACTCGTCAGGCGAATCAATTAGCAATGAGTACTCGTGAACAAGCAGAACAGGGTGGACATGTATTAGCAAACGCCGTTAATGCCATGGGAGAAATTTCTAAGAGTAGTAAAAAAATTGCAGATATTATTAGTGTCATTGATGAAATAGCTTTTCAAACAAATTTACTTGCCCTGAATGCGGCAGTTGAAGCGGCTCGTGCCGGTGAACAAGGTCGGGGTTTTGCTGTTGTGGCAAGTGAAGTGCGTACCTTGGCTGGACGAAGTGCCGATGCGGCTAAAGAAATAAAAGATTTAATTACCGACAGTGTCAATAAAGTTGAGCAGGGTAGTGAACTGGTTAATAACTCAGGCCAGACGCTAGAACAAATTGTCAATGGTGTGAAAAAAGTCACCGATATTATTGCTGAAATTGCAGCTTCAAGTCAGGAGCAAGCAAATGGAATTGAGCAGGTTAACAGTGCCGTAATGCAAATGGATGAAACAACTCAACAAAATGCGGCTTTAGTTGAACAGGCAACGGCTGCCAGTGTATCAATGCGAGAACAGGCACAAGGTCTGGAAAATTTAGTTGGCCAATTTAAGATTGGTGAAGTGGCATAATATATTTTTTACTTAAGGCTATAACATAATACTTGGTTAAGGAAATAATAAAATGAATAAAATACTCAATGCAGGTGTAACGGTAAAGCTGGTGGCTTTATTAATGGCCTTTGCCATTTTGCCCATGGCTATTATTAGCTTTAGTGTTTACAACTCTTTTCAGGCTGTAAAGGATCAGGCTGCTTCAAACTTTGAAGTTGCTGCTGTGACTATTGCTGATAAGATTGATCGTAATTTATTTGAGCGATATGGTGATGTGCAGGCTTTTGGTTTGAATCATGCCATTTTTAATCGGGACTCCTGGTATAAAAGAGATGCAACAGCAAATCCCATTGTTGATGCTATGAATCAATATGTCGAAAAATATGGAATTTATTTTTTAACAGTATTGGTTGATCTGGATGGTAAGGTCATTGCTGTTAACTCAAAAGATCTTAAAGGTAATTCAATTGCATCATCTGCGCTTTACAATAAAAATTACAAAAATACAGAATGGTTCAAGAATTTAGCGAATGGCACTTATACAACCAGAATGCCTTTCACTGCATCAGGTAATGATATTTCAACAGGAACTTATATAGAAGACTTGCATATTGATGCCGATGTTAAAAATGCATATAGCGGTAATGGTGGTCTTTCACTTGGTTTTTCTGCGCCGGTATATCAAAACGGTAAAGTTATTGCTTACTGGAGTAATCGTACAGACTTTTCTCTGGTCGAAGAATTCTTTACCCAGGCTTATGCTGAACTTGAGAAATCAGGTTATCCAAGTGCCGAGTTAACGCTATTGGACAAAGATGGTCGGGTGATTGTCGATTATGATCCTGCTGTAAAAGGTAATAAAAATATCGTTCACAACCTTGATGTTCTTATGAAACTGAACCTTGCCAATAATGGGGTTGAGACTGCAGCGCGTGCTGTAAAAGGTGAAACCGGGCACATGTACAGTTTTCATGCACGTAAAAAAATCAGTCAAGCAAGTGGCTATACTCATTTAAAAGGTGCATTAGGATTTCCTGGTATGAATTGGGGCGTTCTTGTTCGAGTACCTGAAGATCAGGCTGCGCCATGGTTATCCGCTATTCAACAAAACGTTATGATGATTGTATTGTTTTGTATTGCCGTTGTAATGGTTCTTGGGCTTTGGATTGGTCGTAAGGTTGTTGCAAATATTACAAAAATTGTTGATGTTGCAAGCACGGCTGCAGAAGGTGATTTGACCTCTCGTATTGAGGTCAAATCAAAAGATGAATTTGGACAATTAGCTATGGCATTTAACACTATGATGGAACGTGTTTCAGCTGTTGTTACTGAAGTACGCAATGGTTCGAATAGCATTGGTTTATCATCGAGTGAAATTGCAAAAGGTAACCTGGATTTAAGTCAACGTACGGAAGAACAGGCTTCTTCACTTGAAGAAACGGCATCGAGTATGGAAGAAATGACCTCAACCGTAAAACAAAATGCGGATAATGCGCGCCAGGCAAATCAACTTGCCATGAGTACGCGCGAACAAGCTGAAAAGGGCGGAGAAGTTGTTGGTAATGCGGTTAGTGCTATGAGTGCAATTACAGAAAGTAGTAAAAAAATTGCTGACATCATTGGTGTCATTGATGAAATTGCATTTCAAACAAACCTACTTGCACTTAACGCTGCTGTTGAAGCTGCCCGTGCAGGTGAACAGGGTCGAGGTTTCGCGGTAGTGGCAAGTGAAGTGCGGACATTGGCCGGAAGAAGTGCTGATGCGGCGAAAGAAATTAAAGGTTTAATCTCTGACAGTGTGCAAAAAGTTGAACAGGGCAGTGAACTCGTTGATGTATCCGGTAAAACGTTAGAAGAGATTGTTACCAGTGTAAAAAAAGTCACTGACATTATCTCAGAAATTGCAGCCTCAAGTCAGGAGCAAGCTAATGGCATTGAACAGGTAAACAGTGCCGTTATGCAAATGGATGAAATGACACAACAAAATGCTGCCCTGGTTGAACAAGCCACAGCCGCAAGTCGTTCGATGGAAGAGCAGGCGCAAAGCTTAAATAAACAAATGGAATTCTTCCACGTTGACGGTTCATCAAAAAGTCATACATCAAAACCGGTTGTTACTGAATCTAAACAGAACAGTAAGCCGGTTGAAAGCAGGGCGCCAAGAGCATCAGCTGAAACACATAAGCCTGTGCCACGTGCACCACAACCTAAACGTGCTGCAGCTGTTTCAGATGATTCTGAGTGGGATGAATTTTAGATATTAATATTCATTATTTTGAATTTGGCAGTATTTTTCTTTATGCCGGCTTATCAACAAATTGATAAGTGGTGTATTAAGTAAAATATTAGTGATGAGTTAAGTTAATTATTTAAACTAAGCAACAGACAAAAGTAATTTCAAAAAAAGACGATAAAGGTTTTTTAAATAGATTAAAGGAACGTTTAAAAATAAATAATATATTTTTGTATAAAATAAAAGGCCACCCCCCGCCATGAAAATAAATAGACCGGTTACTGCTAATGAGGTTAAATTTGGAGAAGATACTGAAATAACCTCCACAACAAATCTAAAAGGTATCATTGATACCGCTAATGAAGATTTTATTAGTATTAGTGGATTTGACTGGGATGAAATAGAAGGCAATAACCATAACATGGTGCGCCACCCGGATATGCCGCCAGAAGCATTTGCTGATCTGTGGCAACATAATAAAGCCAATAAGCCCTGGATGGGACTGGTAAAAAACCGGTGTAAGAATGGTGATTATTATTGGGTCGATGCATACGTTAGCCCTCAGTATAACGATGGTCAGGTCACGGGTTATCAATCAGTTCGTGCTAAACCAAAGCAGGAGTGGATTGATCGGGCTTCAAAATTTTACGCAAAAATTATGTCGGGTAAGTCTGAAGAGGATAAGCGTCGTTCAAAATTAGATGAAGTTAAAATAAGTCGTTTTCCATTAGGAATGGCAGCAAAAATGAATATTGCTTTTGCTGTAATATTGATTCCTTTGTTAACTGTTCTTGGATTATTTAGTGATGCTGATCTAACAACATTAATTGGAAGTGGTATTGTCGCACTGGCTGCTGCAAGTCTTGCTATTCGTTATACCTTACGGCATTTAATAAGATTAAGTGAAAATAGTAAAAGTATTGCTGAAGATGCTTTAGCTCAATATCTTTATACGGGCACCACTGATGAAGTGGGGCAACTCAGTTATGCCAGTTTATTTGCAGCGGCAAAACTACGCACGGCTATTGGCCAGGTTAAGCAATCATCTGAAGTACTTGAACGCACATCATCTGAAATTGAAAGCGGTAACATTCAATTGTCACAACGGACTGAAGAAGCTGCATCATCGCTGGAAGAAACTGCATCGAGCATGGAAGAAATGACCTCAACGGTTAAACAAAATGCCGATAATGCACATCAGGCTAACCAGTTGGCCACTAGCACTCGAGATCAAGCTGAAAAGGGTGGTGAGGTTGTGAGTCGAGCAATTCATGCAATGACAGAAATTAATAGCAGCAGTAAGAAAATTGCAGACATAATTGGAGTTATAGATGAAATTGCGTTCCAGACAAATTTATTAGCACTTAATGCTGCGGTAGAAGCTGCACGTGCAGGTGAACAAGGTCGTGGCTTTGCAGTAGTCGCAAGTGAAGTACGGACATTGGCCGGGCGAAGTGCGGATGCAGCAAAACAGATTAAAGGACTAATTAAAGATAGTGTTGAAAAAGTTCAACAAGGTAGCGAGTTAGTTGACGAGTCAGGTAAGACGCTTGAAGAAATTGTGAGTGGTGTTAAAAAAGTAACCGATATTATTGCCGAGATTGCCGCTTCGAGTCAGGAGCAGGCGAATGGTATTGAGCAAGTTAATAGTGCGGTAATGCAGATGGATGAAATGACACAGCAAAATGCTGCCCTGGTTGAAGAAGCAGCGGCTGCAAGTTCTGAGATGACGGGCAAAGTGAAATTGCTCTCGGGGCTCGCCTTACAATTCAAGTTAGAAGACAGTTAGACGATAATAACAATAGTTGAAATTAAGATTTAGCAGTGGAGAAAAAGGCAATGCGTCTTTTTGCAGTAATTAATCAGAAAGGCGGAGTCGGTAAAACGACCACAGTTGCCAACCTTGCTTATGCATTAGCTGAACGAGGTAAACAGGTGACAGTTATAGATCTTGATCCTCAAGGTTCTTTGTCTGCGAGCCTGGGTATGAATACACGCAATATGGCCGGGATAGATGAGGTCTTAATGGATGAAGCTTCAATCAATGATGTTATGCAAGTGGCACGTGAAAATCTTTATCTTGTTCCAGCAGGTAAAAAATTAGCTCAAATTGAACAAATGAGTGAAGGCTCATCGGCGCAGGCTAAGCGTTTAAATGCTGCATTAAAAGAACTTAAAGGTCAGGACTTTGTTTTTATTGATTGCCCTCCTGCTTCAGGTTTTTTAGTTATCAGTGCCTTGTATGCGGTACAGGAAGTCATAATTCCTGTGGCAAGTGAATATTTATCTTTACATGGTTTATCTCATTTGATGGGAACATTTAACATGTTCGAAAAATCATTAGGAAAAACTTTCAAGCAATGGGTTGTAGTGACACGTTTTCATACTCGTCGTAAGTTAGCTCAGGATGTTTATCATTCTTTAATCGAGCATTTTCCAAACAAAGTATTGTCAACCCCGATTAGAGAAACATCGGCATTAGCCGAAAGCCCGAGTTTTGGGCAAACAATTTTTGAATACCGTGGTAATTGTAATGGTGCAGATGATTATTTTTCTCTTGCGACTGATTTATTAGAAGGAAGGACATTGTAATGGCAAAAAAAAGTAAATCGATGATTGGTCATGATCCGTTAGCCTGGCTTAAAGAAGATGCTGAAGAAGCTGTGATTATTGAAGTTGAAGAAAAGCCCGAAAGTAAAGTAAAGGCAAAGAAAAAAACAGCGGCAAAATCTTCAGCTAAAACAAAGGCCGCTAAAAATAAAGCGAATGCTGATGAAATAGTATTTGAAATTCAAGATGTGCAAGATATTTCTTCTGTGGCCGGTGTTTATGAAGAAATGAAAGTATTGCTTAAAAACAAAAAAGTGATTCTTGATGGGGAAAAAGTTGAGCGTATTGATACGGCTTCTTTGCAATTATTTTACTCGTTTGTTCAGCAAGCAAAAATGAATAGTGTTGAAGTGGTCTGGCGTTCTCCTTCAGATGCAATAAAGAACTCAGCCAGATTACTCGGCATGGAAGACGCATTGCAATTAAATAATGCCGCTTAATTGAGTAACGATTGTTAACAACTATTTTGTTGCCCCAGGCAAAATGAAGTGTGAATATACTTGATTGAATGATACGTTTTAGACTGAAACAGCAAGGGAATTTTGAGTATGGTCGCAACCTCAGTTTACGAAAGAGAATTTGCCTTTAGTGAAAAAGATTTTAAATATATACGTGAGTTAATTAGTGATCGTACGGGTATCGTATTGGCTGAGCATAAGGTTGATATGGTTTATGGTCGCCTGTCACGCCGTTTACGTGAACTTAATTTAGGCTCATTCAACGAGTATCTCTCCAGCCTTGAAAATGATGAGCAGGAAATAATTCATTTTGTTAATGCCTTAACAACAAACCTTACTGCCTTTTATCGCGAGCCGCATCATTTTGAATTTCTTGCTTCACAATTGCTTCCTAAAATTCTAAAAAACAAATCAAGTAAGCGATTGCGCATCTGGTCTGCGGGTTGTTCATCTGGTGAAGAACCTTACACGATAGCCATGACAGTGCGTTCAATTATTCCTGAGAACAGTGGTTGGGATGTAAAAATTCTTGCAACTGACCTTGACTCTAATATGGTCAAAAAAGGATCAGATGGTATTTATAATGAAGATCGTGTTACCGGGTTATCTCAGCAAAACATGAAGAAATGGGTACAAAAAGGCCGGGGAGAGACTGCGGGTAAGGTAAAAATGGATAGTCGCTTGCGTGATATGATTACCTTTAAGCAATTGAACCTGATGAATGACTGGCCGATGAAAGGCCCGTTTGATTTAATATTTTGCCGCAATGTAGTGATTTATTTTAATAAAGAGACACAGGGGATTTTGTTTAATCGGTATGCAGACATGTTAGTTGATGATGGGCATCTGTTTATTGGGCATTCAGAGTCAATGTATAAAATATGTGATCGCTTTAAACTTTTAGGTCAAACGATCTATAAGAGATTGTCGTAGCTTCATAATGACTGAACAATCATTACCTCCAATGCTGCCAGAACTTCCCGGGTTTAAGCACATCAACCGTTATTGGGATAAAACACATGATAGTTATGCAGCAAAAATTTTACCGGGTGAGTATTACGTGACCATGCATGATGAGCTTATTGTGACTGTATTAGGGTCATGTGTTTCAGCATGCGTTCGGGATAAAGTATTTGGTATCGGAGGAATGAATCATTTTATGTTGCCTGCTGATAAGGGTGATGGAATGAGTTCTTTTGGTGCGGGTGGAGAGTCGACGCGATACGGTAACTTCGCCATGGAACAAATGATTAATGATATTTTAAAAAATGGTGGGCATCGTAAAAATCTTGAAATTAAAGTATTTGGTGGCGGTCGTGTTTTAAAAAACATGTCAACACTGGATATAGGACAAAAGAATATAGATTTTATCATGCAATATATAAAAGACGAGGCGCTAAATTTAACGGCTGAAGATTTAGGTGATGTTTATCCTCGCAAAGTATTATATTTTCCCGCGTCAGGAAGGGTAAGAGTTAAAAAATTACGCACAATTCATAACAACACGATCATTGAACGTGAGAAAAATTATTGTAAAGCGATTGAGCAGAAACCTATTTCTGGTGAAATAGAACTTTTTTAATAAAGGTTAGATAAAATTATATGGTCAAAGTTCTTATTATTGACGACTCTGCTTTGGTGCGTCAGTTACTTACCGAGATTTTCAATTCAGATCCAGATATTGAGGTTATAGGAACTGCACAGGATCCCTATGATGCGCGCGAAAAAATAAAAAAACTTAATCCTGATGTTTTAACTCTTGATGTTGAAATGCCTAAAATGGATGGCATCACTTTTTTAACTAATCTAATGCGCCTGCGCCCGATGCCTGTTGTCATGATCTCATCATTAACAGAGAAGGGAGCGGATATCACATTTGAAGCCCTGGAATTAGGTGCGGTTGACTTTGTTTCTAAGCCAAAAATTGACGTATCTGTTGGCTTAAAAGAATACGCTGAAGAAATTTGTGAAAAAGTTAAAACAGCAGCACAAGCAAAAGTATCAGCCATTTCTGACCGACCTAAATCAGCTGTATCAGCTATATTAGATATTGTGCCAAAGCTTTCTGCGGATGCGGTTTTACAAAAGCGCAAAGGCTCGTCACATTTAAAAACAACAGAAAAAATCATTGCTATCGGTGCTTCAACAGGAGGCACCGAGGCAATTAAAGCAGTACTTGAGCGATTACCGGCGGATAGCCCCGGTGTTGTCATTAGCCAACATATTCCTGAAGCTTTTAGTAAGCCCTTTGCTGAACGTATGCATAAGACTTCTGCAATGACGGTATATGAGGCAGAAGATGGCCAGCAGATTTTGCCCGGCCATGTATATATCGCCCCTGGCAACCGGCACTTAATTGTCGAACGGAGTGGCGCACGATATATATGTCGTTTAAATAATGGTCCCGCCGTTAATCGCCATAAGCCCAGTGTTGACGTCATGTTTCGCTCCGTCGCGCAGAATGTGGGGGCTAATGCCGTGGGAGTCATATTGACGGGAATGGGGGCTGATGGTGCCGCGGGTTTGAAAGAAATGCTTGAAAATGGTGCTAAAACACTCGTTCAGGATGAGAAAAGCTCCGTTGTATGGGGGATGCCGGGTGAAGCCTATAAAATAGGTGCAGCGTCAGAGCAGTATCCTTTAGAGCAAATTGCAAAAGAGTTGTTAAAACGTGTGCAAGAATAAATAGCCGTTACTTTCTTGACCTATACTTAAAGGGACTGATTTATTGAGCCTAAAAGTGGGCATGGATTGTGCATTATTTAACGTGAGATGGAATAAAGTATTAGAACGTTAATTAAGGATATCTTTGTCTGTATTTGAGCCAAAAACTCATAATAAAAGGTAGGAAAGGCGAATTATGTACCCAATAGCCGAGCCGACGATGGCTGATAATTTAATAGAAGAACATTCAGGACTTGTTAACAAAATTGCTTACCATTTGGCGGCAAGATTGCCGGCAAGTGTTGTTGTGGATGATTTGATTCAAGTGGGTATGATTGGTTTACTTGATGCATCACAGCAATATGATCCCTCGCAGGGTGCCGCTTTCACCACGTATGCCACCATTCGGATACGTGGGGCGATGCTGGATGAATTACGCCGTAATGACTGGGCACCAAAATCTGTTCATAAAAAACATCGTGATTTAATGAAAGTTGTTTCAAGTATTGAAACACGAACAGGACGCGAAGCTAAACCAAAAGACGTTGCGGCAGAAATGGGTATCTCACTTAATGAGTATTTTGAATTAATCCAGGAATCAAACACATGCCGTATTTTGAGTTTTGTTGATCTTGGCACGGATGATGATTCGTTACATGATCACAGTAACGTTTCACCACTCAATCCTGCAGAAGGTTTGCAGAAACAACAATTTCGTGAACAGCTTGTAACTGCAATTAAGATTTTACCTAAACGTGAAAAATTGATCATAAGCTTATATTACGATGAAGAACTTAATTTGCGTGAGATAGGTCAGGTACTTGATGTCAGTGAATCACGGGTGAGTCAATTACTCGGTCAGGCACATTTGCGAATGCGTAAATTTATCACTGAAAAATTTCCTCAAATGACAGAGTAAAATTACTTCTACTTCTTTTTATATTAACGCAATTACTTTCTGCACATATAGCAGGCTAATACTTTATAGCATCGTGACAAAACACACATATTACTATTCGGTAATATTCTATTGCCAGAACAAATTAATATGACAACAGTCAATAAACATCTATACTCAATAAGAATTATAACAACGATACGCTCTATTCACCCTATATAAATAGAGTATAAGAAAATCCTGTGATACGTTTCTCGGTTTATCTGGGTTAACCTCGCTAAACTCATAAGGTATTAGCAGTTTATGCAATGGCTAGATTGCTAGCATATAAAAGGGGGTCAGAAATGACGTTAAATGATGTATTTATGATTGGATCATTAGGCGCTGGATTGTCAGCTGTCATATGGTTTGTTGTATTAACTGTAGTATTTTATATGGCTAGAAATCATGCGCATAAAGGAATCTATTCATTTAGTGAAGCAATACATAATTCATTCCGCTTAAGTGCACGTTCAGTAAAACTATTACGCAATATACTAGTTGTTCGTAACCGCGACGTTTTATTAGCGCAAGGTCGTGAAGCAACTGAACGCATTATCGAGCGTGAATTTGAACGTATTGATGCGACAGTACGTAAAGATCTCTCAGAGTACCCTGCATTACATCGTCATTTGAATGAAGAAGTCACTGCAATTGATGAAAGTTTCAAGGAAAGTACTGATGTTCCTCCAACGCCACCGGCATGGGTTAGTGCTGTAGAAGCTGTTGCAAAAATCCCAGCCGCTAAGGGTGATCCAACTGTTGGCAATATACTTGAAGATATTCATCAGTCATTAATTAAATCAAGTACACGTGCGCTTGAAGAATACCGCAAGGCAAGTAGTAAACGTCATCTGATGCTACAAAAAATGATGCCACACTGGCGCAATGTTTTAAAAGCATTGCAACAAGTGGATAAGTCAGTGAATAGTTTATTATCACGTTCTGTGACTATCGACCGTTTAATGCATGATTATGAAGAGATATTAAAAGGTACAGATAAAGCACAACGTATGTTGTCCTCATCTTCGATGACGCAATTTTTTATTGCGGGTTTTGTCTTAGCGATTGCGGTTGGTGGTGCTTTTATTAACTTTAATTTAATCGCTCGCCCTATGTCTGAGATGGTTGGTGGTGCAGATATGTTAATGGGGTTTAAGACCTCCAGTGTTGCTGCACTCGTTATTATCCTTGTTGAGATTTCATTGGGTTTGTTCTTAATGGAATCATTACGCATCACTCGGTTGTTCCCTGTGATAGGCGCTTTGGATGATAAAATGCGGGTTAAGATGATCTGGATTACGTTTATCTTTTTATT
>JAPHTF010000084.1 GCA_026197095.1 Gammaproteobacteria bacterium | reverse complement strand
GTTGCTGTCTCGTCTGCCGGTGTGATCGAGACAACCGATGGTGGTAAGACCTGGACAGGGCGTAACCGTGGCATGACCAATGATTATTCACCGAACCCGGAATCAGAGTGGGGACACGATCCGCATTTCGTCACCCATTGCCCGGGCCAGCCGGACCACCTCTGGCAACAGAATCATTGCGGTGTATTTTATAGCGATGATGGTGCCAGGAACTGGAAAAAAGTCAGTACACCGGAGACCGGTGTGCATTTTGGTTTTCCTGTCGCGGTGGACGCCAATGATGGGCGTACCGCATGGGTCGTACCGGCGCGCGCGGATACAGAACGCATGGCGATTGATGGCGGATTGTTTGTTGCCCGCACCACGGATGGTGGTCAGTCCTGGCAGTCATTTCGTGACGGCCTGCCACAGGAAAACGCCTATGATATTGTGTTAAGGCACAGCCTGGATATATCGGGTGATCGTCTCTGTTTTGGTAGTACCACGGGAAACGTTTACCTCTCTGAAGATCGTGGTGAGAGCTGGCAATCCCTGGGAAATAATTTACCACCCGTGTATTCAGTGCGGTTTGGGTGAAGAATATGCCAACCGTTGAAATGACCCGGCATCTTTATCGCTATTTTCCGCAATTAGAGAACCGTAAGATTGAAGTAACGGCCGGCTCGGTTGCTGAGGTTCTGGAAGCGGTGAATGCGATCGCTCCAGGCTTTACTGACTATATTCTTGATGAACATGGGACACTGCGACGGCATGTGAATCTCAGTATTAATGACACTGTCGTGATTGATAAAAAAACACTCTCTGATCGTGTTCAGGATGATGGGACGGTCTATATTTTCCAGGCCCTGAGTGGAGGGTGACAAAATAACAGAATATAGATTGAACCTACTATTTTATATGTCATGAGATTGCTTCAGTCATTTTATTCTTTCGATGCCAGAACGTGCGGAGCAGGTTAGGGTAATACTGACGAACCGCTCAGCGGTTCATTAAGTGCAATGACGTGGTTTTGATCAGTTTTATTAGTAATTTCGAAGGAATCCTCCGTCAGGGTCAGGGAACTTGATTCTTAATATTAGAAAATAGTGCTTTTTGATATTTATTCCTGGAAACCAATAGTTTTTACTATTTCCCGCACTTTTTTTATAAAAATAGTTAAACACCGGGTTATCTTGCCGATATAAAAGATATGTCTTTATAGATGAGTTCAAATTTATGTCTGTGAGTGAAGATCAGTTTACTATTTTAGTCGTTGATGACTCCCGTACTGTCAGGGCTGCAATTAATAAAATTTTGCGTTCAACATATACTATTGTGGAGGCTGAAGATGGTGAGGATGCCTGGACTAAACTTGTTGAACTTGAAAAAGTGCATATGGTGATAAGCGATATAATGATGCCGAAGCTTGATGGCTATGGCTTAATATGCCGTATTCGTGCGGCAAAGCAGCCTGAAATAAGCAAACTTCCGATTGTTGTTATCACCAGTTCCGAGGATGCGCTGACGCGGGAGCGGGCCCATGCTTGTGGCGCGAATGACTTTATTATTAAACCTGTTAGCGCCGCTGATATGGTGGAACGGGCTAATTTCCACACTGAAGAAAAATTATCGGGTAAGCCCTCGCCACTTGATTTGAGTACCTTTGCAGAGATTGAATCTACCGTTATTGAGGGGCCAGATATTAATACCGCACTGGAAATAATTCGTGGAGCGAAAAAAGGTACGGTTGAAGCATTCGCCGTGGATTTGGCGTTAGAAGTATTACCATTACTGGATTATTGCAATAAGACGTTTGAGCTTAAACTTGATTCAGAGATGGAAAAAATTAAAAGCGCTTTGAAAAAACACACTATTTAAACTATTTCATCTTATGCCTGGAAACAGGTGTCAGAGACTGAGGTATCCCCACAAAAATAATTAGAAAAACGATCAAAAACAACAACTTAACAAAATAACCATTAATACTAGAGCAAAATCACGTCATTGCGATGGAATAAAATGACTGAAGCAATCTCAAGATAAAGAGGCTTAATCTTGAGATTGCCTCGCAATGACGGATTCGTAATATTTTGTGGGGATCCCACAGTATCAGAGAATAATTTTTTATCGCTTTAAGCGAACACCCCAGGAGTATTTCCTCAGATTCTTTTCAAGAATATTCAGGGCGCTGCTTTTAGTATAGAATCCACCACAAATTTTGCTTATTAAATATCCCCATAACATTACTGTTTAAGCGTTACCTTATTCTCCCTTTCTAACCTGGCACATAATTAATGATTGATAAAACGATAGTAACTCACGATGGCAACTTTCATGCAGATGATGTTTTCAGTATCGCTGCACTTAAATGCATATTTCCTTCTTTTAACCTCATTCGCACCCGTGATTCAGAGATTATCGCCAGGGCTGATATTGTGGTGGATGTAGGCGGTGAGTATGACGCGGAGTCAGACCGTTTTGATCATCATCAACGGGGTGGTGCAGGTGAGCGTGAGAATGGTATTCCCTATTCTTCATTCGGTTTAATTTGGCAGAAGTATGGCTTAGAAATATGCCAGGGTATCCAGGACGTCGCTAATGCAGTTGATGCAGGTTTGGTATCAACGATTGATGCGATCGATTGCGGCCATGTTAAAGGTGTTGCTGAAGGTATTAGTCTTAGCCAAACGATTTCAATGTTTAACCCGACCTGGCAAGAAGAGAGTCACTTTGATGCGTGTTTTGATGAAGCGGTTGATTTTGCTTTGCGCGTTTTAACACGCTTTATTGCTTCGGCTAACGGTGGCATTAGTGCGAAAGAAATTGTGGCTAAAGCAATTGATAATGCAGAAGATCCAAGAGTGATTGTGTTAGAAAAATATACCCCGTGGAAAAGAACGGTTCACGCCTTATCTGAAGAGGCGCTATACGTGGTTTATCCCTCGCAGACGGGTCAATGGAGAATTCAAACAGTTCCTGTTGAGCTCGGTTCATTTGAAGACAGAAAATCATTACCTAAACAGTGGGCGGGCTTATCGGATAATGAGCTTCAAGAAGTAACAAATATTAATGATGCCATGTTTTGCCATAACGGTTGTTTTATTGCCGGTGCAGAATCATTTGAAAGCACGATGAAAATGGCATCGATCGCACTTCAAGCATAATTAAAGAGAAAATAATTTCAACATCATGACAGAAGATAAAATAAAAACTGAGCGTCAGGATGGGTGGTGGTTGCTTTTCATCTGCTGGCTAATTGCGATGGCTGCTTTGTTTGGTAGTTTATTTTTTAGCGAGGTCATGGGTTTAGAGCCGTGTGTTCTTTGCTGGTGGCAACGTATTTTTATCTATCCGTTGGCGGTGTTGTTTCTGGTTGGGCTAATTTATTTTGATCATTCCGTGGTGCGTTATACGCTGCCGTTGGCGGTTATTGGTTTGGGATTTGCTGTTTATCACTACCTGGTGTACTCGGGTTTTATTCCAGAATCACTGCAGCCATGTAGTGAGACATTGTCCTGTGCTGAAGTTAACCTGGAGTTAATGGGCTTTATTACCATTCCAATGCTTTCTATTTTTTCTTATAGTGCAATCATTGTGCTTCTGCTTATCCTTCAAAAAAGGTTTTCTTAATGAAAAAAAATACCATTGTTATCGCGACTGCGATTTTGTTTGTCGTCGTC
Source organism: Gammaproteobacteria bacterium (assembly GCA_026197095.1). Taxonomy (GTDB): domain Bacteria; phylum Pseudomonadota; class Gammaproteobacteria; order UBA6429; family Thiohalophilaceae; genus JAGLTQ01. Next base: position 11,721 of record JAPHTF010000084.1, on the reverse strand, counting down.
TTTATTGCGGCGGCCTCTATTTATAAAAGCCAGAAAGATAAAGCGTTAAGCAGTGCATCGCTGGCAAACATTGAGCATGTGCAACGTGATTACTCACCTAAAATGGGTCCGCTTGATGCGAAGGTGACGATTGTTGAGTTCTTTGATCCTGCCTGTGGTACCTGTAGTGCTTTTTATCCATTAGTAAAACAGTTGATGAATGAGCATCCGGGTAAGGTTAACCTGGTTTTGCGCTACTTACCGCTACACACGAATTCCGATGTCATCGTGAGCATATTTGAAGCGGCACGTTTACAGGGTCGGTTTTGGGAAACTTTGGAGCTGGCCTACAAGACAGGTGACTTATGGATTGAACATCATACTGCTATCCCTGAAAAATTCTGGGCGCAACTTGGTGGGCTGGGTATGGACATGGAAAAATTATACGTTGATGCGCAGAGTGCTGAGATTGCAGAGCGAATCAAACAGGATTTGCGAGATGCTCAACAACTTAAAGTGAGCAAGACGCCAGGTTTTTTTGTTAATGGCAAACCGCTGGTTCATTTTGGTTATGAGCAGCTCAAACAATTAGTCGAGTCTGAAGTTGCAGCTAATTACTAATAATTAGTGATGTCAGAGACTGAGGGATCCCCACGAATTTTATAATAAAATTGATCAAGATGCCTCAGTGTCAGAGACTAATTCTTTTTAATATAAGATAGATAATCTTCTCTGACACTATATAAATCTAAGTTATTTTATAATCAAAAATTAAAATACGGGTACAAGATGGTAACCTTGTTGCTGATAGCCAATAAGTGAAATAAAACCATCTCCTACCAAGGTCAGACCAGAATGTATGCTGTTGTTGTTAACACCAAATACCCTTGTTGCAACAGCGCAGATCTCTTGTCTTATTCCCAGTGATTCTAGTGCCTCAATATTGGATTCGATATCAAGCATGAGTCCTGCGGCATCTTTTTCAGCTTGAGCCGACGGTGTTGACGTTAAGTACTTTACGCTGGGACCGATGTAGACGATGACAAAGTCGGGTGTTACACCCTGGTCTTTCATGTTCTTATGAGTTCCCTGAATTACCTGAAGATAGAAATTGAGTTTTTTTGCATCGCCAATATCAACGAGGAATACACTTTTTCCCACTTTCATATCGGCTAATGCGGCACTATCGTTGATGGTCTTTTGTGATGCGTATACCGAAGCTTGTACAACGATGAGCAGTAAAAATGCTAATGCTTTAACGATTGAATGTTTCATATTTTTTCTCACAATTTATTGGGTTGGGTTTTCTGCTGGTTTACCTTGATAGATCGATTAAAGAGCAGCTGGTTTTTCGTACTGACAGACATTCCTTGTCCCCTGGTTGTAGATCAAACGAGCAACTTTTAGCCTGTAGGATCAACCAATCTTCCGGGGAGTAGGCATTTGGTGGTAGATTTTCGGGGAAGTAAACACATCCCCCGCAAATCTCTTCAGTTTTATCAGGCTTTTTTAACATAGTAGGTAAATAAATTTTCTTGCTCATTTGATGCAATAAGTTGGTTCCCTGTGCGTTCACACCAGGAGGGGATATCAACCTGGGTTCCGGGGTCTGTGGCAATAATCTGTAGCACATCTCCTTCAGCCAATCGTTTAAGTGTTTTGTTAGTTTCAACCATGGGCATAGGACAGCATTTACCGCTGGTATCTAAAATCTTTGTCACCTGAATTTCCCCATTCATAATTATCTCCTTTAAAAGTATTGATGGTGGTCTGCATTTACCATGTGTTCGTTCAGGAACCATGACGCACCAACGATTCCCTCTGCCTCTGGAATCAGATTGTCCTGATTCACTTCAAAAATATTGGCCGCCAGACTGCAGGCATAGAAACGAACATCACCGGTTTCTTTAATTGCTTTGAGCAGGGTGTTGATGTCATTGGGTAGTCCGGCATTGGCGACACGTTCACGTACCCATGCATCTTTATCTGCATGATTGCCGCCAACTTTGATCTGCTTTGCTCCCTCTTCGGTCAGCGCTCGAACAGCCCAGTTTACAAACAGAATTTCTACTTCTGCCCCTTCTGATGCCTCAAGATATGCAAAAGCAAGTGGGGTGAGGATTTTGTCGTATTCATCATCACGAATAACAATGGCGAGTTTTTTCATTTTATATCTCCATTAGAACGAATGCTCGTTCTAGTTTGTGGGTAAAAAAAAGGCTATGTTGCAACAGCCCTCCATGAACAGATCCAGATATCATCGATATAGCTTGAGAGGGGTTTTTTGAGTAAGCCATCCATGCTTGAAGTAATCATCCTGATTGCACCACCAAATAGGCAGGTGGAGGCAACCATTAGATCCATATCCTGGATTTCACCGGAATTCATACCGTCTTGCACAAATTCTCTCATGATTTCAAAAGGTTGAGATGAACAGACGGGACGTTCATTAGGAAGAAATTCTCGATGTTTTGAATAGAGCATGAACTCCATAATATCAGGTTCCTGCTCAGTAATAATAAAAAGGAGCTCAATTACGGCATAGCAACGATCATGAGCGGTGTTGTGATTTTTTTTAATGGTAGCTAGTTCTGAGCTCATGCGATTAATCATGTCATTATAAAGTGCTCGAGCCACACCTTCTTTATCTTTAAAGTGGTGGTAGATTGATCCAATGCTAACCTCAGATTCACGAGCAATATCATGTACCGAGGTATTGAAATATCCTTGCCCAGTAAACAGTGAAAGGGTTGCAGAGAGGATCTGCGCCTGTGTATCACCGGGTGTTTTTTTGCTGGTTACATGGCTCATGAGAATAACTCTAGATCGAACGTTCGTTCTAGTCAAGAAAATAATCAGGAAATTTGGCTTGATCTATGGAATCAGAAAGATTCTTGCCTTGGTTTGATGAATACTTTTAATCTTTTATTAATACGTTCTCATTCTATAAATATAAGTTTTTCCATTCCAGCTTATTACTTCATATTCACTACATTTCATACATTTGTACCAATGATATTATTGTTATTGTTCATCGGTGCGTTAAAGCAAATAAAATTTTACCAAAGTTGAAATTCTTTAAGACAAAAAGTGCCCAAGCTCAAAATATGAGGGTAATATAAAAGTACAAAAGCCTCTTTAGTCATAGCTTAATTTTGGAGTTAAGAATGAAATTTAGTCCCTGTACAGGTGAATGCACAGAAGAAGGAACGCACTGCGAAGGCTGTGGTCGCAGCCATGAAGAAATTGCTGAAATGAAAATGCATGTAGCAAACCTGGTCGCATTCGCTGAAAAAATGGAATATGAAAATATTGATGATTTTGCAAATGGTGTTGCGGGAAGTATTAAATATAAAATGGGCGCAGGTCATTAATTAAAAGGGCAAGCGCCCTTTTCCAGAGATTGTTGATGAAGTTTGTTTGTTACAGCAACTGGGATCAATTACCCGAGAGTGCTAATGCACTGTTTGAGCAGGCTGAAAAAGACAGTATCTTTTTCTCGCGGCCGTGGTTTGAGAATGTGGATGCTGCTGCGGTTGGAAATGTTGGAGATAATGATAAAGATAAAACGTTAGCGCTGGCCTGCGTACTGGCAGAAAGCACAGTACTGGCCATCCTGCCGCTGGTGAGGAATGCCAGCAATAGCGGCTACTCCCTTAAACATCGATATACCCCCGTTTATAGCCTGTTGATGGCAGACGAAAATCAGGAACAGGTTCTCGCGTGCCTGGGGCAGGGTTTGAATCAATTGCCGCTGAATGGGCTGCTTTTGGAGCCGGTTGCGGGCAATGACACTAAGCTGGACGGCTTGCAACGTGTAATGGAAGCAGCAGGTTTTAGTTGTCATCATGCTTTTCGCTTTTATAACTGGATTTTGCGCGTGCAGGGGCAGTCTTTTGCGGACTATATGGCCACACGTCCCGCTAAATTGCGTAATACTATTGCTCGAAAGAAGCGTAAACTTGAACGTGAACACGGTTACGAAATTCACCTTTTTACTGGTGACGAAGTACCGCAGAAAATGTCCGATTACTACGCGGTTTACAGTGCCAGCTGGAAGGCGAATGAACAGTATGTCGATTTTGTGAATGACATGGTGGCGGATTTTTCTAAAGCAGGCTGGAGTAGACTCGCGATTCTTTATATTAAGGGGAAGCCCGCCGCTGCACAGCTCTGGTTTGTACACCACGGTAACGCGAGTATTTTCAGGCTTTCATACGATGAAGCGTGGAAGCCGTATTCCCCGGGGTCAATACTGACCGCTTTTCTGATGGAGTACGTGATTGATAGCGATAAGGCAGAGGAAATCGATTTTCTGTATGGTAATGATACTTACAAGCAGGAATGGATGTCTGATCGCCGGGAACGTTTCTCGTGGAGTTGTGTGAAAAGTGTAAAGCCTTCAGGATGGGTTGACCAGATTGTCGTATCGCTGAAGGGTTTGTTGAAAAAATATAATTAACTTGAGCTTGAGATAAACCCAGTATTGAAATGTATAAGATAAAAATTATGCATCATGTTATTCCGGCAGGGTTTTAGCCGGAATGACGAACTTTTTTAGTCATCTTATGCTTTAATGGAAACAATTTTTTCCGAGCTCGGGTTTATTAAATGGTATTAAGGCTAATAGCCGCTCAGTTAACAGTTTATTTTTAATTCTCCCTCCCACGGGGAGGGAACTCATTTTTAAATTTTATTTTCTTACCTGAACGGCATTACAGAAAGCTCTTTTAAAATAGAAAAAGGATAAAAAGAAATATGTTTGAGATTAGCGAAGCTGAAAAAATTGAAGAAGCCATTCAGATGTTAAAAACATACGCAGAAGAAGGAACTATTAAATCTTTTCTCTCAGCTCTAGAACAATTAAAACAAGAGCCAGAAAACGAAGTACTGTTAACACAGCTTTATGATGAATTTCAGAAGCTTGGTATTTATCAAGGTACAGTTTTAACCTATGCAACTTCAATTTATCATTTGATATCTCACAATCCCTTTAATGAATAAATTTAGGAGTTAAGAATGAAATTTAGTCCCTGTACAGGAGAATGCACAGAAGAAGGAACCCACTGTGAAGGCTGTGGTCGCAGCCATGAAGAAATTGCTGAAATGAAAATGCTAGTGGGTAACCTGGTCGCATTTGCAGAAAAAATGAAGTATGAAAACATTGAAGATTTTGCAAATGGTGTGGCTGGAAGTATTAAATACAAAATGGGTGCAGGTCATTAATTAGGTAGCAGGAATAGACCACGTTTAAGTGTAAAACGACACCGAGAATCATTCTATGAAAACGGACTCAATGACAAATCTTTTAAAACAACATAATGCCGAAGTCTCTGTCGTTAAAGCGAATAAAGTTTTAGTGGCACTTGAACTGCTTGAAGACAAGGAGCGTCCAAGTTCAAAATATGAAGGTAAAATTAAAAAGTACAAAGCACTTACTGAAAAGGGGTTAGCTTACGGAATCAATAAAGATAACCCAAGTAGCCCCGGGCAGACGACACCGCATTATTACGTTGAAAAATTTGATCAGCTGTACTCGCTCATTGAAAAAGAAATATCTAATAAATAATTAACACTTTTTTGATTTAATGATGGTTTGAAATCCTGTGAAAATTGATCCTGATACAAGTCCCCTGGATAAACTTCCGTCTATACTTAAAAAGAACTTAAATAAAAATCTCTGTGTCTGTAATGAAGTTCCGAAGATGGATATTATTAATGCCATCGTGAATGGCGCGACAACAGTGGCCGAGGTTAAAAAAGAAACCTATGCAACCATGGGAAGTGGTTGCTGCACTCAACAGGTAGAGCGCTTGATTGAGTGTCTTGGTTCACCCGAAGGGGAAAAGTAACACGCATAAAATTCTTATCAATCTTATACTATCAGGTATGAATGAATGTTCACTTTCACAGTCTACTATCCTGGCACACGTTTTTTCATTAGCGGCATACTATGATTACGCTTAGTGTTAATGGACGATCGGTCGAGTGCAATGATGGCGCAACATTACTTGATGCGGCCAGGGAAGCGGGGGTTTATATCCCCACACTTTGTTACTACCCTCGCTTGCCCAGCCATGCGGTATGCCGTATGTGCCTGGTGAATGTTGAGGGTGAAGCCCAGCCGCAGCCTGCCTGTGTGACCAGGGCGAAAGAAGGCGATGTGGTCGAGACGGACTCTAACGATCTGCAGGAATTTCGTAAAGCCGATGCACAATGGTTGCTGGCTCGCCATCCGAACGACTGTATACGCTGCGAGGCAAACGGCTCTTGCCAGTTTCAGAATCTTGTTCACGAGAATCAATGGGAAGAGCGCTGGGAAAAGGTTCCGCGTGGATCGGAACAACACCCGGAACATAGGCTGACTGATCACACATCGCCGAGTATCTGGCGTGATTTATCAAAATGCATTGAATGTGGTTTGTGTGTCGAGGCCTGTGGTGAACCGGGGCAACAACAATACGTGATCGGGTTTGCTGAGAAAAGTTCAGGCCGCTTGCCCGTCACCGTTTTTGATAAATCATTGGCCGACACCAAATGTATTTCCTGTGGCCAATGCACCCTTGTTTGCCCGGTCGGTGCATTAATCGAAACACCACACTGGCACGATGTTCTGCATACTCTTGATTCACACAGACGCGTATCGGCAGTACAGGTTGCACCGGCAACACGTATTGCCATTAGCGAAGAATTCGGCATGAAGCCCGGTACTGTCAGTACGGGCAGAATGATCAATGCCTTGAAACAGCTGGGTTTTGATTACGTGTTTGATACCAATTTTGGTGCTGACTTGACGACCATGGAGGAAGCAACAGAATTTCTGACCCGGCTTAAGCAACAGAAGTCGTTACCACTTTTTACTTCTTGTTGTCCGGGCTGGGTGAACTGGGTTGAAATCAACCGGCCTGATCTTCTGCCTCACCTGAGCACAACTAAATCACCTACCCAAATGCATGGTGCTCTCACCAAGCGCGGTGCCTTTGCCCGTTCGCTTGGGGCTGAGTTTGCAGAGGGCAAGGTTGAACCCTATGTTGTTAGCGTGATGCCGTGCACGGCCAAGAAAGATGAGGCGGTTCGGCCGGGTGTCTCGGGTGATATCGACCATGTTATTACCACACGCGAACTGGCCAGAATGATCAAGGCGCGTGGCATTTCATTTAATGCATTGTCGGAAGAGGGTGATTTCGATAATCCGCTCGGTGAAAGCACCGGTGCTGGACAGATCTTTGGTGCATCGGGCGGGGTTATGGAAGCCGTGGTGCGGACTGCATCGCATTTTATTGGCGAGGAAAATACGCTAGCGTTGGAATGGCAACAGCTCCGCGGTGTTAGCACCGGAGTGAAAATGGCCGAGATTCCTGGTGTAGGCAAGGTCGCCATCTGCAATGGCATCGCAGCGGCGCAACGCATGCTGGAAACTGAAACATGGCGAGATGAGTTTGTCGCCATTGAGGTCATGGCCTGTGTTGGTGGCTGTCTGGGTGGAGGTGGTGAGCCTAAATCAATGGATCCGCTTGTGCTTGAGAAGCGCATGCAGGCCATTTATGAAATAGATAAACATGCACCACGACGTCGCTCGTATGAAAACCAGGACGTGCAAAAGTTGTATGCCACAGAATTGAAGCAACCGAATTCTGCCGAGGCACATGCATTACTCCATACCAGCTATGCCGCGCGAAACTCCAGGCGTTTACTTTTAATGCGCTTTCTTGATTGTGTCGACAGGCGAGATGGCAGTGGTGCGGCCAGTTTGTTTCATCCCGATGCACTGTGGTCAACGGCGTCACCTTTAGGTGACATACAGGGCACAGCGAGTATTGAAAAATTGATTAATACGCAGCTGCCCCCACGTAAATATGGCCCGGAGTATGCCAGGCATAAAATGGAGTCTGCCGCGGATATTGATGATCTTACTGTCATAACACCTGCAGGTGAGCGCTGCCGGTTTAATCTGGAAATAGAAACTCTGCATGAAGGTCGTCAGTCCAGCACGGTGATCAAAAAGCTTGTACGGCAAGTCTTATAATCGATTTAAATAAAATTTTTACATAGGAAAAAATATGAACTGGAATATATACCTCTCTGGTGAAATACATACTGACTGGAGACAACAGATTAAAGAGGGTTGTGCTGCACTCAATCTGCCTGTTACTTTTACCTCGGCTGTAACTGAGCATGAAGCAAGTGATGCTGCCGGTGATATGCTGGGTGCAGAAGAGAATAACTTTTGGCGTGATCACAAATCAGCGAAAGTGAATGCAATAAGAACTAAAACACTGATTGAAAATTGTGATTTAGTGGTTGTTCGTTTTGGCGATAAGTATAAGCAATGGAATGCCGCGTTTGATGCGGGTTATTGTGCTGCATTGGGTACACCTTATATAACCCTTCATGATGAAGATATTATTCACCCACTCAAGGAAGTTGATGCGGCCGCCATGGCATGGACGACAACAGCAGAACAAGTTGTTGAAATTCTAAAGTATGTTATTAACAAAGAGTGATGTGAAAAATATACAGGGACCGGGCGCTTAATCTGCATCTATTTTTATTAAGCTTTGTTGTACTCTATACAAAGAGAAAAAACTTTCCGAACAGAAAGGTTATTTCAATGCATGATGTTGTTGCGCTTGCCGATAAAGATGTACCCGTATCCGCTAAGCCCGCAATCGTTGAGATCTGGCAACAACTGATCGAGACTAAAAAATAATTCGAGCAAGAGCGTTTTTTAAATGATGGAAATTTCAATTCAGTTAGAAGCAGAAGACTGGCGACAGTTCCAGAAGTATCTTGAGAAAGAATTACCGAAAACGGTGAAACCCCGAACCGGGAGTTTTGGTTTTAACGTCATTCTGTGGACTGTTATCACGTTTATGTTTTTCGTTATTTTTCAAAACACTGATGAATTTCATTGGCCGACTGCGGGTTTTGTCGTAGTGATATTTATCGTGGTATTTGCGCTTTTTGTTTATAACCTGGTTCAACAAGGCAAAGCCTATGCGCCCGCTGAAGACGGTGCCTTTGTGGGTGAGCATCATTTTGTGTTTGATGAAAAGGGTATCGCAACAAAAGGGAAGGGATATGAAGCCCGGCATAACTGGTCGACAGTAAAACGCATTGAGCGAGTCAATGGGATGATCCTTATTTTCCTGGATACCGCTTATGCGTTTGTTTTGCAGGAAAGTAAACTTGAAGATCCTGATTCACTTTACGCCTATATTAGTAAGCAATACCAGTTACAACAATAATCGATCAGAGTCTGAGTTAATCCCAGTAAGGCGGATCAGAGAGACGTTCTTTCATAAAGTCGATAAACGCCTGTACTTTTGGTAAAAGATGGCGGCGCTCCGGGTAAACAGCATAAATCGAAATTTCCTGGACCCGGTAGTCAGGCAGAACTTTTTTCAGTTGGCCTGATTTGATGTCTCCTCCTACTACAAAGCTTGGCGTCAGGGTGATGCCTGCACCTCTTAAAACAGCTTCCCTTATCGCAAGACTATTATTCATCTGGATAGATCCGTTTACCGGTATTGTTGTGAACCTTCCTTCAGGTGAAATAAATCGCCACTCACGCGGTGAATCCTGGTAGCGGTAGGTGAGGGCATTGTGTTTACGCAAGTCATCGGGTGTACGTGGCTGGCCATGTTTTTCAAGGTAAGCGGGCGATGCACAGACAACGTGACGGCATGGACCTAAGCGGCGTGCAACCAGGCTGGAGTCGGGTAACTCTGCAATACGGATCGCAAGATCAAAGCCTTCTTCAATCAGATCAACCTGTTTGTCTTCAAGACGCATGTCGACCGTGAGATCGGGATATTGCTTTGAGAAATCTGCCAGCGCCGGCGCAATATGCAGGATGCCGAAAGACATGGGCGCGTTAAGCGTGAGTTTACCTCGCGGTGTTTGCTGGAGTCGCGAAACTTCGGCTTCGGCTGCTTCGATTTCATGCAAGCCACGTTGACTGCGGGCAAAAAAAGCCTGGCCGGCTTCCGTTAAACTCAGGCGCCGGGTCGTGCGGTTTAGCAATCGCGCACCGAGCCGGTCTTCCAGCCGGGTGAGGTATTTACTCACCACTGAACGTGAGAGACCAAGTCGTTCAGCCGCGGCGGTAAAGCTGCCACTTTCTACGATCTGAACAAATACCGCGATATCAGTAAGATTTTCCATAGCCAAATAGTACTCACTACAGTTTATTTGTAAAGGTGTGGAAACAGTGTTGTTCAAAATTCACTAATTATCAATCAAATAAATACAACTAAGCTTCATTTCAAGCTAATGAGCAGATTGATGCTCAACTCAAACACATCAATATAGGGAGTTTTGAAATGAAACAGGTAATTCGCTTTTTTGTCGTGCCACCCATAGTAGCCCTTGTCTTTGGGCTGACTAATGGTGTTGCAGCAAACCAGGTCGGTAAAAGTCCATGGGGAACCGGGGATGAAATTGGCCGACTCAATTTAATAACGGCTAAATCACAGCAGGCTATTTTATCCAGGCTTAGCGGGGGGACGGCCTATGATCTTTCGGTGGAATATTTTATTGGCATGCCCAGCTGGCAGGCAGCCGGTGATCCACATTACAGGATCTGGATGACACATTCACCGCATGGAACGGTGATTGATGATCCGCTTAAGCTCGGTAAATCAATGAATGAACATGTCAGTTATACGGGTGCGGCAATTTCAATGTATACCCATATGGGCACACATATCGACGCACTTAACCACTTTGGTCTTAACGGAAAAATATGGAATGGCTTCAAGGCTAAAGATCACCTCGGTGATCGTGGCTGGAAGGTCGCGGGCGCAGAAAATATACCCCCCATTATTGCCCGTGGTGTATTGATTGATGTTGCTCAAGCCAAAGGTAGCAATATGTTGCCCGAAGGTTATCGCATTAGCCGTGACGATCTGATCCATGCATTGCAAAAACAGAAGGTAACTTTGCAAACGGGCGATGTTGTCTTGATTCGTACCGGCCGAATGAAAAAATATGAAGATGCTTCTTCTTACATGAGCAATCCCCCTGGCCTGGGTATGGCGGCGGCACGTTTCCTGGTTGAAGAAAGTGGCGCAATGATTGTGGGGGCTGACAACCTCAGCTTTGAATCCTTTCCCTCTGAAGTCGAATACAACTACGTGCCGGTTCACAGTTACCTGCTTGCTGAAAAAGGCACACCCATTATGGAACTGGTATACCTGGAAGATCTTTCCCGCGACAAAGTCTACGAGTTTGCTTTTATTGGTGGCTCGTTGAAGTTACGTGGTGCTGATGCCGCACCCATTCGTCCAATTGCCATTCCGCTACGTGACAAGTAGGTGGCCATTATGAATACGATAAAAGGACTGGATCACATTGGTATCCGCGTTACAGATTTTAATCGTGCAGTCAATTTTTATGCGCAGTTTGGTTTTGAAGTGGTGCGAAAAGATTTCAACGAAAGGGTTGTGGTGTTGCTTCATTACAACGGCGTGGTACTCAATATACTTGACTCAGCCACCAGGCTTCATGAAGAGCGCAATGTATTGATGGATGAAAGTATTAAGTACCCCGGCTATACCCATGTTGCATTTCGTGTCACCGATATTGATCGGGTAATACAGCATCTTAATAAACTGAACATTGTTATTACGGAAGGTCCGGTAACGTTTGGTGATGGTAAAACATCGGTCTTTTTCCGTGACCCTGATCGAAACGTAATCGAGATGACGCAACCTTCCTTACAGGTGAAAGCACTTTCCG
>JAPHTF010000164.1 GCA_026197095.1 Gammaproteobacteria bacterium | reverse complement strand
TAGCTGCATTTTTCCAGATTTTAGCGACTCGTAAGCCAATATCACCACATCCAATAATTAGAACGTGTTTAAAAGGTTTATCTTTAGCAGTCATTAGGGGATAATTCGCGTCCAAAATTTAAGTTGAGTGTTTTAATGAGTTATTCAGTTCGTATCGAGTCTACTGACCACATTTTCCAGGTTGCTAAAGGGGAATCCGTACTGGACGCCGCAGAACGTCAGAGTATTTCATTACCTTATGGTTGTCGAGGGGGTGCCTGTGGTGCCTGCAAAGGTGAGCTGAAAGAAGGCACAGTATCCTATCCGAATGGAACACCGCCGGGTTTGTCTGCTTATGAACATAGCAAAGGCTTTGCCCTTTTTTGTGAGGCGGTGCCTGAGACTGATCTGGTGATTAAGTCAAAAGAAGTCGCTACCTCAAGTGAAATTGAAGTAAAAATTTTACCGTGTCGTGTGCATGAAAAAGTTCAGCTTAATCATGACGTGGTGTTAATTAAATTAAAGCTACCAAAAACAGAACGCCTGCAATTTTTTGCTGGTCAGTACATTAATTTCCTGCTTAAGAATGGTAAACACCGTAGTTTCTCTTTGGCGAATGCGCCACATGATGATGAATTTATTGAAATGCACATCAGGCATGTACCCGGTGGAGAATTCACCGGTGAAGTGTTTGATGAAATGAAAGAAAAAGACATGATGCGTATCGAAGGACCTTTTGGTACTTTCTATTTACGTGAAGAGTCTGAACGCCCGATTATTATTATGGTGGGGGGAACCGGTTTTGCGCCAGCAAAAGGTATGATTGAGCACGCATTAAAAGTCGGGCTGGAGCGTCCTATTCATTTGTATTGGGGTGTACGAGCTAAAGAAGATTTATATATGGACGAACTGGCGCAGTCATGGACGAAACAAAATCCGCTTGTTCGATACACACCTGTGCTGTCTGAGCCGAAGGAAGAAGATAACTGGTCAGGCCGCACCGGTTATGTACATGACGCCATTATGGAAGATTATCCAGATTTAAGTCAGTATGAAATTTATGGTTCGGGCCCACCTGTTATGGTGTATGCAGGGCGTGATGAGTTTGTGAAAAACAAGCTGGACCTGGAACATTATTTTTCTGATGCGTTTGAATTTCAGAAAGATTAAAAATAAAAACAGGCGGCGGATCTTTTTAATTCTGTTTATTTAGTTTTTATTTAAATTTTATTTAGTAAGAAACAATCCTTTTTTGAAATACTCCGCTGCCTGTTTAGGTTCATTAAGATATTCCATTAATAAACCTAATTCTTTATAGGTTTCAGCAAGTTCTTTATTGCCCACGCTTGCTTCAAGATAAGCGCGTGCTTTACCCCATAAATCGTTATACATACATAAACGACCTAAGGTGAGCAATAAAATGGGGTTGTTATCATGTTCACGGGAAAGTGATTCAGCAAAAAGTAATTGTTTCTCAAGCTGTGATGATTTTACCAGGCCATAAAGTTTAACAAGATCAGCGTTCCATTCTTTTTTTATTGCTGTTCTTAAAATGTTTTCGGCTTCATCATTTTGTTTAAGTTGAATGAGCTTGTTGCAATATATAGCAATTATATCGGCATCTTTTTTTAATTCACGCGAAAGGTCATGCCATAAAGATTGAATTTTTTCAAAATCATTTTCTGAATGAATTTGTTTTTCATTAATATTAATTAGCTGCAAAAGCTGAATATAAGTTTCTTTTTCAATTTTAGCTAATTCTTTTTCAGAGAAAACTTTATACTTATGCAGCTGTGGTAATAACTTTTTGAGATCATTCCAGCTTTTTACATCCTGATAGATCCGGGTTAATAACACCATGATATGCGTATGCTTTGGCGACAAGCTATGTAAGTGCACCAGGGTGGCTAAGGCCTGTTCGTTTTGTCCATGTGCAAATTGTAATTCAGCTTTTGTTAGTTTTACTGAAAAATCAGCCCCAGGCATGCTTTTGTGTGCAAGTGAAAGATAGTGATCACGGCGGTCAGGCGCATTTTGTTTTTGTGCTGCTTTAGCGGCAGAAAGATAATTTAACAATGGCATATCGCTGTTTTTAACTGAGCGAGTTAACTGACGTTCAGCTTTTTTCCATTGTCCCTGGGACAGGTTAATTAATCCTTTTAATGATACTTCACGTGCTTTTTTCGCCTGTTGATTATGACGCCAGTGTTTTATTTGTTCAGGCATAGACCATGTACGGAAAGCAAAACGTAACAACACATAGCCAAAAACATAACTCAGTATTAATAAAACTAGAAAAAGCGTCAGGCTCATTTCAATCGTGTTGAAACCACGGCCAAATAAGACATAACCCGAATCGTCGTGCGCAAGTAAGCCTGCACTTACTGCGAGAAAAATGACAACAAGGAAACCAAATAATTGCTTCATGATTTTTCTTCAACCTTTACAGCAGGCACTTCTGGCGTTTCAGGTTGTTGGCCCTGAGTGCGATATTTTTTAATAGCAGAAAAAGTTGATGATATATCTGGCAAGGCTGGATCAATATCAAATTTTTGCAACTCGGCAATACTGGCTAACATGTTACGGGTGACGTTATGTTCAGTATCAAAATATTGCTTAATCCATTTCTCCGCTGTTACCAGGCGTTCCTGGTAGATTTCATTATGGCCATTTAATAATGCGAGGCGCGATTGTTCTAGTAACAAAGCAATATTTTGCACCAGGAAAAAATGTTGGTTAGGTGCGAGTAAAGGCTGCAGTGGTTTTTCATGGTTGCGAATTACAATAAGACTTTTTATATCATTCCATATCGCCGCAGGAAGTTCTTTTAAACTTTTAACTTCGCTTGATGCTGATGTTTTTTCAGATTGATTAATCTTATGTGTTTTTGGATCAGGGGTACGCAAAGGCAGGTTAGGAATATTATTACTAAGTGCACTTAAGGTCACTGACAATCCTGCTAAATCAATCGTTGGAATGTTATTTAATGTTTGCACGTCAGTAGCAAGGATTTTTCTAATCTTCAATAATGCAGGATCGGCTACTTCTGCCAGGCGAGCATCAGCGGCCTTTAATGCAACCGCGGCCGTTGTCACATCTTTTTCAAGTAATAAACGGTGATTTGCCAGTTGCACAAGATACTCTGCTTCTGCCATTAACCAGTCATTACGCAAATGCTGTTTGTTTTTAATCAGGTTTGTTATGTTTGTGCGTAAATTTTCCTGAAATGAATGTATTTCTTTTATTCGTTCCTGGTTAAGTTGAGTTGTTTCACTTTGTTCTTGTTTTAAAGCTGAAATTTGTTGCTCAATATTTTGTGCGGCTAATTGTTGTTTAAGAATATTTTTTTGTTGTTCTTCCCAGAGAAGGTAAATACCACCAGTGGTTGCGATGGCAAGGATAAAAACTAAAGTAAAAAGTCCTGCAAGTGATGACGTTGATTTTTGAGATTTTGATGAGGCTGTGGGCTTTACTGCTTTTTTATTTTCAGTTTTATCCGCATCACTTTTTTTGGTGATATCTTTTTGCTCTGTTTCTTTCGAAATAGCCGGTTTTTTATCAGACTCTGTCATGGTGCTTCCGTTATCAGTGATTTATGACAATAAAGCGTTTTTCTTTAATGTCTCAATAATTGCATCATCGCTGGCTTCTGCTGCAACGAGTAGTTTATTACTAAATCCAGCCTCTTTAGCAATATCAGTAAGACGATTATTAATCAGTAATAAAGGCACCTGCAAGAGTTGAGGCCTCACTTTTTCAGGTGTTAGTTCAACCAGGTTATTTAAGCTTTCAGCATTGGTAATGACAATAGCGGCAATCTGATTATTCTGCAAATATTGTTCGAGATCTGTAGTGCTGGCTGCAGGTTTTATGCGTTGATAGGCTTCAAGGTATTCAACCAGGGCACCGCGCTGTTGCAGTGTGTTTTTTAAAAGCTCACGGCCTTGATTGCCTCGCACGATTAAAATACGCTTATTCGCCACATCTTGCATGGTTGCCGTGGCGAGCAAGCCTTCACTATTAAAGTTCTCTGCTGGAACGATATCGGGTTGTTTACCCAGGTAGTTATTTAAGGCGTTGGCACTTCCTTGACCTATCGTAGCAAGACGCACTTTGTCTGATAATTGTGTAATGCCAAGAATATGATTGAGTCCATGTTCAACAGCATTTGGACTTATAAAAATAATCATATCAAAGTGGTTCACAAGCTCAATTTTATCTTTGTCCTCATTAGTGAGCTTAGTGGGAATAATCGCTAACGTGGGAAATAAAAACGGTTCCCCACCGGCAACATCTATCGCTTGAGCAAGTTTTTCAGCCTGATGCGCCGGGCGGGTGATCATGATGCGTTGTTTCATTTTCCTCTTTGTCATTGCCTTTATTACCTGGCCGGTGAAGACCAGGCAAGCTCCCTGATGAAGTGGAACGTCGTGTTGTTATATTTATGACTTCTCATATAGATCGTTGAGAATTTTATCTGCACCACGCGAGAGTAAATCTTCTGCCAAGATCCTTCCCAGTTCTTCCGCATTTTCGGGTGGGCCGGCAATTTCACCGCGGATAATTTTTTTGCCATCAACCTGGCCAACAAGGCCACGTAATAAAATAATGCCTCGTTCTAATTCCGCATAACCCGCAATCGGCACCTGGCAACCCCCTTCCAACCGCTGGTTCATGGCTCTTTCGGCCAGAACACGGATTTGAGTTTTGTTGTCATTGAGTGGCGCAATCAGGTTATTCACCCGGGCATCATCACTGCGGCATTCAATGCCAACCGCACCCTGACCGATGGCAGGCAAACTGATCTCGGTGCTCATAAACTGGGTAATTCGATCTTCAAATTCCAGTCGTTTCAGGCCCGCGGCGGCGAGGATAATGGCATCATATTCATTGTCGTCCAGTTTCTTTAAGCGGGTATTAACATTGCCACGCAGGTCACTAATTTTCAGGTCGGGGCGAAGTGCTGCAATCTGGCATTGACGGCGCAAACTTGAGGTACCGAGGCGGGCACCCTGTGGCAACTCATCCAGAGAGTTAAAGTTGTTTGATACAAAGGCATCACGCGGATCTTCACGTTCACAAATAACAGCCAGGTGCAGCCCAGACGGGAAGTCGACCGGCACGTCTTTCATTGAATGCACCGCAATATCGGCACGACCTTCTAACATGCCGGTTTCAAGTTCTTTAACAAATAAACCTTTACCGCCTACTTTTGCCAGGGGGGTATCGAGGATTTTGTCACCCTGGGTGGTCATGGTGACCAGCTCTATTTTTAATGCCGGGTGATGCTTTTTTAGCAAATCACTGACATAGTGAGCTTGCCATAAAGCAAGAGGGCTCTTGCGAGTCGCGATTCTAAGAATTTCGTCAGACATGAAGTGTTCTCGTGTTTATGTAGGTATAAATATTATTTATCGAACTATTTAAGGCCAATATTGTAAAACACTTATAATACACGAAATAGTTATTCGCCTCTTCGGCATATGGGAGAAGATTTTTATGTTTTTACGCGCAACACCCTTTTTTATATCAAGCACTCTCGTACTATCCGCTATTTTATCTTTTAGCTGGATGACAGCACGTGCCGTGGATAGGTTACCCGTGCAAACTGAAGAAGCGCTTCCGCATGTTGCACTTAAATCAGGGGCGGACCTTGCAACGGATGCAAAAGAAGCACGCAATAAACAGGTTCCTGTGTTGCTCTTTTTCTCGATGGAGCATTGCCCATTCTGCAATGAAGTAGAAGAAGATTACCTTAAACCCATGTTGCGAAATTCAGATTACGATGGAAAAGTGGTTATTCGTAAAATTAAAATTGATGACAATAATTTTGTAAAAGATTTTAATGGTCAACAGCGTGAACCCGATGAGTTTAGTGATGAGTATAATGTTTCGATGGTACCGACCCTGGTATTGGTCAATGCACAAGGAAAAAAACTTGGCCCGGCAATCAGAGGAATAAGAAATTCACATTATTACAGTGCCGAGCTTGATGATGCGATTGATGCCTCTATTGTTAAAATCCGTGCACTGGCAAAACGTTAATATGAAATATACGTCGTTATTTTTTTTATTTTTTTTTATTTCACTTCAGGCAGCGAGCTCTAACGAGCTTCCGCTATACAGCACAAAATATGATCCCATGCGTGATGCACTTCAGGATGGACGCGATGCCATTAAGTTAGCCAGTGCAACTAATCGCTTAATACTGATTGAATTAGGCGGTGACTGGTGTAAGTGGTGTCATTTTATGGATCGTTTTTTAAAAGATAACCCGGAAGTGAAAAAAGAATTACATCAAACGTTTGTGTTATTAAAAGTGAATGTCAGTGATGAGAATTATAATGAAGAATTTCTAAAAGTTTTTCCAAGACCGTATGGCTATCCACATATGTACATCACTAAAAGTGATGGGACCTTACTTCATTCAAAAGACACCGGACAATTTGTAGTTAACGGCAAATATTCGGTAGCAAGATTTAAAGAATTTTTTAGACTCTGGGCGATGACCAATAAGAGTTTGCATGGCTGATAAATATGGCTTCAGCCGACGTAATTTTTTACGTATCCTGGCTACTGCTGCGGCAGCTTATCCACTATCAAGTTTGGCTGAAAAGCGGCAATTAAATAATAACAAACTTACCTCAGGCAATACTCTTAAAGAACCGTGGTTAACCCTCTCTCTCGTTCAGGAACATTTATTCCCGGCAGAAAAAGATGCGCCCGGTGCCCGTGATATTCAGGCGTTAGCTTATCTTCAAGCGATGATTGCCACCCCAGATTTTGATAAAGAAGATGCACTGCTTATTCATAACGGTGTCGGCTGGTTAAACGATCTAGCACAACAACAATATGCTAAAAAATTTAGTCAGCTTGATACTGAAACAAAAGAAAAAGTGTTACGTCGCATAGAAAGCAGCCGGGCAGGCTCGCGTTGGTTATCAATGCTTTTAACGTATATATTAGAAGCGCTCTTAACTGATCCTGTTTATGGTGGTAACCCGAACGGCATTGGCTGGACATGGCTACAACATCAAGCGGGTTTTCCAACACCGACAGAAGATAAAAAATATTATAAATTAAGAAAAAATATATACAGAGTAACCAAAGCATGAGTCATGATTACGATGTATGCATAGTAGGCAGTGGTGCAGGGGGCGGCCCCGTAGCTTTTGAGCTGGCCAAAGCAGGGAAGTCCGTACTGGTTTTGGAAAAAGGCCCCTGGTTAACAGAAGAAGATTTTTTCAAAGATGAGCTTGCCTGTTGTATCCGCAGTGTATATACCCCGCAGTTAAAAGATGAAAAACATGTTATTGAAGAACAGCATGTTGATGGCAGCTGGTTGGGTGAATCAACAGAAGAGTCAGGTTGGGATTTCTGGAATGGAAATGTTGTCGGGGGCTCGTCTAATTTTATGAGCGGTTTTTTTTACCGTCTTAAGCCAAAAGATTTTCGCTTGCTCTCAGAGTTTGGCCCTATTAACGGCGCCAATATTGCAGACTGGCCGATAAGCTATGAAGACTTAGAACCCTATTACACAAAAGCAGAAACAGAGATAGGCATTTCCGGTCGAATAACACCGCATAAATTTCTGGAGCCGCGCTCAACTAAAGACTTCCCTTATCCGCCAACAGCAGAGCATCCCATTGTTAATTATATTGATAACGCCTGTCAGCAATTAGGCTACAGCGCATTACGAACACCACGTGCAATTTTACCAGGTGCCGCGATGGGGCGAAATGGTTGTGAGTATTCAGGTTATTGCGGCAGCTATGGTTGCTCAAGTGGAGCAAAAGGTAGCTCACGTGCTGCTTTATTAAACCGGGCAGTCAAAACAGGCAACTGTAAAATCTTAGCCAATGCAAAAGTGGCCAAACTTGAAAGTGATCATAAAGGTAACGTGGTTGCGGTAAAGTATTTTGATGAAAATAACATTATAAAAACAGTTAGCGCAAAAACTTATGTTGTGGCTTGCCAGGCGATTGAAACCAGCCGCTTATTACTCGCTTCAACCGGACCTAAACATCCGAATGGATTAGGTAATAATCATAACCAACTGGGTAAAAATATTGTCTTCTCAGCAGGGGGGGCTGGCACGGGTGAGTTTACCTATAGCAAACTCGATAAATTAACCGCCGAACAATTAAAAGTACGCGGGCCTTTTGTTAATCGGGGTCTGCAAGACTGGTATTTTATTAACGATAAAAACATGGGTGGCCATGCTAAAGGCGGCACCATTGATTTTTTATTACGTCATCCCAATACCATGAGTAAAGCAAAGTCTGTTAAATGGAATGACGGTAAGTTGGTTTGGGGGAAAGAGCTCAAGCAAAAATTAAAATCAACCTTTACCACTACACAGGACTTACGCTTTGAAGTGTTTAACGACTGGTTACCAACAGACAACTGCTTTGTCAGTCTGGATAATAAAGTAAAAGATAAATGGGGCTCAGCGGTAGCGAAAATTCGTATTGGTTATCATGAGCATGATTTAAAAGTCGGTGAATACCTCAGTCAAAAAGCCGTGAAAGTGTTGAAGCAAATGAAAGCCGATAATATTCGTTACAGTGTGAGTGGTTCACCACCACAAAATCTTATGGCCGGTGGTTGCCGTTTTGGTAACGATATTAAGACATCAGTGCTCGATAAAAACTGTAAAGTGCATGATGTGAATAATCTATATGTTACAGATGGCAGCTTTATGCCAACTGGGGGAAGTGTACCTTACACCTGGACGATTTATGCAAACTCTTTTCGGGTAGCGGATATTATTAAAA
This sequence comes from Gammaproteobacteria bacterium, assembly GCA_026197095.1. GTDB lineage: Bacteria > Pseudomonadota > Gammaproteobacteria > UBA6429 > Thiohalophilaceae > JAGLTQ01. The sequence goes on along the minus strand of JAPHTF010000164.1, from coordinate 6,341 downwards.
ACACTAGCTAACTTTGATTACTTTATATCCTTGCTTTTTATAAAACATTGACGTCAGAAAAGCAGTAATTTTTTAAAGCAACTAAACATGAAATTTTAAAGTCAACAACAGCAGAAAAGAGAGTTAGAAATCTACCTTCCTCATTTTTTGCACTCATTATGATTTACTACAGTGTACTGCTTTCATGTAGCGCTAAATAAAGGTTATTCACTTAATTTAAAAATAACGACATCACGAACAATGGATTCACTCATACGATGTTTCGCTGAAAAAGAGAGTGCCTCAAAACCGGATTTTTCAAAAACCTCGATTAATGCTTTGCGTTTTGGATTATAGTTATTAAAAGCCAAAACAACTGCGCCTCTTTTTTTCAGGCAGTTTTTCCAGCCACTAATGCATTCATCAATAACGGTTAAAGGGTTGCGTGTTTTTTCGGTAGTAAAGTGCTGCACACCGTAAGGTAAGTCACTGACGATGAGATCAAATTTTTCTTTTTTAAATATTTGCTCAGTATTACGTGCATCACCGCTAACTACTCTCATAGCTGTATCTGCTGCGCTGAAATCCAAAAAATCACCCAGCTTTTTTTTCCTGGATTCACCAATGAATCCTTCAGACAGCTTGTGTTTCTGTCGGTGTAACTTTGTCCATTTCTTTAAGTTTCTATGAATGTCTTCTATGGCTTTAGGATCTTGTTCAATCCCTCTTGCAGCAAAGCCGTAGCGTATAGCCCATAATAATGTTGTTGCACGTCCACACATAGGGTCTAATAGCTTCAGTCCTTTACCCGTTGTTTCATTAATTGCTGAGAGGCCAACATTAATCAGCATTTGGGTTAAACGTTCATTTGTCTTTCCCTTGAATTTGCTGCCAAAGACAAAGTCTTCATGCAGATTAAAATCAGCAGACAAATCGAGTGGGCGTAGCAGTTCGCCTTCAATAGCATAAAGTCCCTGGGTAAATGAAAGTTTCAGAAGCTGCTCTAAATTTACATCAGTAGAGGCTAACTCAAAAAACTCAAGTGCGCCGATTTTAAAATAGCTAAAAGGAATATCACCACATACCTGAATAAGCTCTTGCTGAGCAACGTCTATATAGTTTGCGAAATAAGCAGTCTTAGCTTCAGGGGAGATTTGTACAGCAATTTTTTTCATGTATAAAACCAGATCAGCATGTCATGTTTCATTTATTCTTTTGCAACCATCTTCAATTTTTTAATATCATCCGAAACAAGAATATCGAGATGTGTTGTAATTTTTTCTAACGGCCAATCCCACCAGGCAATGGACTCCAGTAATTCAATAACTTCAGGCTGAAACCTGGATCTAATAGGCTTTGCTGGATTACCGCCAACGATGGTATAAGGTGGCACATCATTAACCACGACAGATCGTGATGAAATAATTGCACCGTTACCGATATTTACGCCGGGCATAATAAGCGCGTCATATCCAATCCAGACATCATTACCAATGATCGTATCACCTTTGTAGGGAAGTTCACTCATATCAGGCATAACTTTTTCCCAACCATTACCAAATATCTGAAATGGATACGTGGTTATTCCAGACATCTTGTGGTTAGCACCATTCATAATGAACTTCACCTCACGTGCAATCGCACAAAACTTTCCAATAATCAGTTTGTCGCCAATAAACGGAAAATGGTAAAGAACATTTCTTTCAAAATTTTCTGAATCTACCGGATCATCATAATAGGTGTAGTCACCTACGGTAATGTTTGGATTATCGATGGTGTTTTTTATAAAACAAACCTGAGGGAAACCCTCCATTGGGTGTTTGTTATTAGGTGAAGGGCCTTGCATACAATCTCCTTGCAAATTTACGATTGGGTTAACTGATGACATTAAATGCAGTTAATCAGTTTGATTGTGATATCTGTTTATGAGGGGGAGGTTCATGAATTATAAATTATTTTTTGATTTTTTTCTGAGTAATAAAAATATTCTGCGTCTTCTATGCTGTTAAATTTATGAATCAGCATGTTTGGATAAGTACTATCTTCAATTTTTATACGATCTAAAATTTATACTTAAATATTATTTATGCCGACATACTACTCCTTAAGAGTCGTAACACTGGAAATTAGCCGCACGCTTCACTGGCGTGGCATGAGCCGTTAACTGAAGTAGTTGTTATCATAACAAGTAGAATAATTTCTGTGAAATATTTGAGTTGACCTCACTTATTTTCCGAATGCTCGATAAAAAGCCCCTCCTGAACAGGAGGGGCTTTTTACGATCAGTGCATAAACTATCTTCAGATCTAGAAGCGGTCGTTGTTCATCACCTTGATCCAGGCCTGTACGAAGTCGTTGACGAACTTCTTCTCGCCATCGACAGCGGCATAAGCTTCAGCGACTGCTCTGAGTTCCGAGTTGGATCCGAATACCAGATCAACGGGTGTTGCAGTCCATTTTAGTTTGCCGCTGCTACGATCATGGCCATCGTACACACCTTCTTCTTTCGAGGGTGCCCAAATGGTAGACATGTCGAGCAGGTTAACAAAGAAGTCGTTGCTTAATCGACCTGGCTTATTGGTAAACACACCATGTTTCGAGCCACCGGCATTTGCGCCTAGTGCGCGCATACCACCCACTAGTGCCGTCATTTCCGGTACTGTCAGGGTCAACAGGTCAGACTTTTCGACCAGCATGTCGGCAGGAGAACCGTAAGCACCGTCGTTATAGTAGTTACGGAAGGCATCTGCCTTTGGTTCCAGTACAGCGAACGAATGCTCATCGGTCATTTTTTGTGTCGCGTCACCACGACCCGATGTGAATGGAACCTTAATATTGTGACCTGCATCTTTTGCCGCCTTCTCGATCGCTGCCGCACCACCGAGCACAATCAGATCAGCCATGGAGATCTTGCTGCGGGCGCTCTTTTTAACTTTCTCAAGTTTCTTTAGAACGCTGCTTAGCTCTTTTGGATCGTTGGCTTGCCAGTCCTTCTGAGGAGCAAGTCGGACACGTGCACCGTTGGCACCACCGCGCATATCTGAGCCGCGATAGGTAGATGCTGATGCCCATGCTGTTCTTACCAGCTCAGGTACAGTCAAACCTGATTTCAGAATCTGCGCTTTCAGTTTGTCCGCTTCTTTGGCGCTGATCTTATGATTGCCAGCTGGAACCGGATCTTGCCAGACGAAGACTTCTTTTGGTATTTCACTACCCAGGTAACGGGTACGCGGACCGAGGTCACGATGCGTTAGTTTGAACCACGCTTTAGCAAAAGCCTGATCGAACTCTTTCGGGTTCTTCAGGAATCGCTCGGCGATCTTGCGGAAGCCAGGGTCTTCTTTCAGGGCAAGGTCGGTTGTCAGCATGATAGGTGGGTTGCGTTTACCTTTGACGTGCGCATCAGGCACGGCGCTTTGTGCATCTTTATCGGTCGGTACCCATACGGTTCCACCGCCGGGTGACTTCTGTTTCTCCCACTCAAAGCGGAACAGGTTATCGAGGAACAGGATAGACCATGCGGTCGGTGTCTGAGTCCAGGCACCTTCCAGACCACTGGTCATGGTGTCTTCTGCATTACCCTTGCCACACTTGTTCTTCCAGCCAAGTCCCTGTTGTTCGATACCCGCGGCTGCAGGTTCCGGGCCTAAGCAATCAGCTTTTTGGGCACCGTGAACTTTACCAAGGGTGTGTCCACCGGCAATCAATGCGACGATTTCCTCATCATTCATCGCCATGCGGCCAAATGATTCACGTATGTCTTTGGCGGCTGAGACCGGGTCGAGATTGCCACTCGGGCCTTCCGGGTTCACATAAATCAGCCCCATCTGTACAGCTGCAAGTGGTTTTTCGAGATTACCATCCTTCTTGTAACGCTTTTCGTTGCCAAGCATTTTGGTCTCGGGGCCCCAGTACACCAGGTCAGATTCCCAGTCATCCGTACGTCCACCGGCGAAGCCCAGGGTTTCGAAACCCATCGATTCCAGCGAGACGTTACCCGCCAATATCATCAGGTCAGCCCAGGATACATTACGCCCATATTTCTGCTTGACCGGCCACAACAGGCGGCGCGCCTTGTCCAGGCTGGCATTGTCAGGCCAACTATTAAGCGGCTCGAATCGTTGCTGGCCGCCATCGGCACCGCCGCGTCCGTCATGTACGCGGTAGGTTCCGGCGCTATGCCAGGCCATCCTGATCATCAAGCCACCATAGTGGCCCCAGTCTGCCGGCCACCAGTCTTGTGACGTGGTCAGCGTCTTTTCAATATCCGCTTTCAGTGCTTTAAGGTCGACGCTATTAAAGGCCTTGGCATAGTCGAAGTCATCACCGTATGGATTGGATTTGTTATCGTGGTCACGTAGTGAGCCGAGGTTAACCTGATCTGGCCACCAGAAGCTGTTTGGCTTGGCTTTTCCGCTGAACATATTCTCTGAGTGTGCCGCCGGCGAAAGTGCGATTGCTATAGCAGCAACCAGTGGTATAGTTTTATTGAACATGGCTTTCTCCTCATTTAGTTCCATTAGTTGAGTAGTGGGGTCGTCAAGTTGAACCATACGCTTGATGGTAGGCATCCTCAATTTAGACAGGGTTCTGAATGTGTGATCTTCCTCCGATAAAGATAAAACAGCTACATTCAATTTCACGCTGCTTTTTCTTATATTCAGTTGGTAAACAATAATCAATTTTCGAATGTAATTGCTTTTAATGAAGTCAACTATTTCAGAAGTTCTTCTGAGTAATAAATATGTTCTGTATCTTCTAAGTTTTAAATTTATAAATCAGCATGGCTGGATAAGCATCACTTTCAATTTTTTTTACTGGGCTCGCGTCAATAACTTCAGTTTCATATTTTTTCAGCAGCAGAGAAACAATACCGTTGATTTTCTCAATTTTTATACGAGCTAAAATTTTATACTTAAATATTATCTATGCTGACATATTAATCATTAAGCGTTATAACGCCACCAGTAATGAGTAGTTGTTTTTCAGTAGCCGCCTTATGCGTGTCACTGAAAAACAGTTCAGAACGATTGGCTATATCAGCTCAGGTATTTACAAGCGTGTTATGAGTCAAGATCAGCCGGCTTCTTGTTCAATAACTTTTTTCCGGTAAACATGGCTGAAATTAAGCTACCGCCTTCGCGTATTTCTGTAAGAACCACGAAAAATATGTGAAGAAAAATAAATAACATCAGCGTGTAAGCGGAATAGATATGTACCTTTCCAAAGGGCCTCTTAAATGCTTTTAAATTTTTTACTTTCGTTGCATCTGTACCTGTTGAGTTATACGGGATAATGCTGTCGGGATTAACTCCCGGGCTGGCAATATATTCCGAAACATATGAACCGAACGGAGGGTAATAAACATCCGTCCCTGCACGAATTAAACCCGTAACGGAAAGGGTAAGTAACAAGAGTATGATGATGGATATTGCAAGACGACCGAGCGGGTTGTGTCCAATATATTGTTGCGTATCACCATCCACTACTGATTTGATGTAACGACGCGTTGACTTTACAAAGCCTTTGCCAGGAAAGATATAACGCCATCTTGCATATTTGCTGCCGATAAAGCCCCAGATAACTCGCCATGTAAGATTCAGCACGAATATGTAACCAAAAATAATATGGAGTTCTTTTAAAGCAATCTTTGCATCGACACTGGTTATCCCAAGATCCTTCTTATAAAGCATAATGAGTCCTAAAAAAATAAGACTGATAACCGAAATAAAATTTACCCAATGAAACACCCTTATCGGTGCATCCCATACCTTGTATTCTTTGATGTTTATATTTTCCATTTGATTCCCTCTTTCATAGCCTCAGTGTCGGCTTAATAGTTACCTGGAGGAAGCGTTAATTATCTTAGTAATAATGCAGTGACTCCGATGAGCTCGTTGTTCATGGGAACTTTGCATGTTCTATTAGTCATTAACGTGCTTTCTATTCGTGAGTTTACTGAGCGAAGCTGAATTGAAACTGAAATAATGGGTTTTTGATTGTATAAAAACAAAAAAAATTCTTGTTCATTACTATTTCAGAGACAGCGCCTCTCCCACCATAATTTTCCGGGTAAGTGACAGATAATCGACTTGAATGAAAGGCGGATAGAGCGGCTATCAATATACTTATATATTATTATATTGGAATAAGACGAGTTTTTAATTACACACATTGAGGATAGCCCTAAAGAGTATGAATTAATTCCATCAAATAATCAGTCATGCTGATATATCATTCATTTTTCAGGTTCATTTCAGCAAGTCATGTTAAGTTTACTAACAAAGGCAAGGTTCGGTACGGCCTGTTAAGATGAAACACGATACTGAGATATAAGTTATGACAACAGGAACTTTAGCGTT
>JAPHTF010000177.1 GCA_026197095.1 Gammaproteobacteria bacterium | reverse complement strand
GACATCAGCTCTTTGTTGTAATGTTTGCGTGGTGATACCATGCTGTGGATAAACTGCAATGCCTATGCTTACACCAATATATAGAGGAGTATCATTCACGGTAAAAACATTTTGAAAACCCTTAATGATCTTATCTGCTATTTTTTCTGCATGATTCTCCGTTACTTTGGTAAGCAAAACAGCAAATTCATCTCCTCCCAGCCTGACTATAATGTCCACTTCTCTTAATAAGTTAACAAGCCGTTTAGCAACCTGCTGTAGAAGTTTATCTCCTACCTCATGACCTAAGGTGTCGTTTACCTCTTTAAAGCGATCAAGATCCATTATTAATATGGCAAATGAAGTTCTTTCTTGTTGTGCGTTATGAATCGCTTGATCTAGTCGATCAGTTAATAATTTTCGATTTGCCAGCCCTGTTAATTCATCATGTAAGGCATGGTATTCAAGCTCTTGCTGCCGGGTATGTATTTGCCTGTGCATTTCATTAAAAGCGGTTATAAGATCTTTTGTTTCCTTCAGAGAAATATTTTTATGTGAAGTCCCGGTAATGCCTTTAGATTCATTTCTTAAAGCTTGGGTAACATTGTTGATAGGATTAAGTATAAGTTTTACCAGAAAAATAAAACCTGTAATGAGAACCAATAGTCCAACGATAGCTGCAGTCCATATTGAAGTAACCTGTAGTTGAGTTGTAGTAGAAAGCGTGTTTAAGTCTTTACTGCTGAATTCTTCAATCCCCAGGTCCAGTGTGCGTAGTAAAGCGTTAATACGCTCCATTTGTGGCTTAAGTTCATTCTGGTAAATGATGGTATCCGTTCGCCATGAGTCTGATTCATTGGCTCTTTTTACCCTGCTAAAATTTGTCATCCATTCCTGAGCGGCAGGTTGAATTTTTTCAAGCGCAAGGGAAGTTGTAAATTTTAATTTTCCTTGTTTATTGAGCTTCTCCAGTTTGTTGAGTTTAGTTTTAATAACCTGATGATGTTCAGTTATAAGGTGTAGCTGGCTAGCGCGGAATGATTCCTGGAAAGCATTCAGTTGATTTAATAAATACATTCTGAAGTTGGAGATCATGGTTGTCCAATAATGACGTAACTCTATTAAGGCATGATACTCATCATGATTTATATTTGAATGGTTGCCTTCAATATCCTGAATTGCCAGCTGAAGGTTATGTGTAATGGAGGCATTTAAGGGTTGCATTGTGGTATTAGCAATGTTTAAAGCAGGGAATAATTCCTGTGGGTTCAATCGAACTTTTATAAGTTTTTTTGAACTTATATTGATGTTCTTCAGTGATGTGATTAGTTCATTAATTTCTGGAATGTAATTTTCTTTAATCCATGGATGCATGGACAGTTCTTCTATGTGAGTAATAGAATGCAAAATTGTTTTTGAAATAAATTCTTTATCACCAAATTTCTGAGGATCAATTTGAAATGTAAATAATAAATCACGGGCCTGCCAAATCTCATCTCGAGCTTTACGATTTTCATGAATTAAGCGGTTGCGAGAATCGATATTGGTTTCAATATTTTTTTTTACAAGGCTAATTTTATTCTGGGTGTACCAGCTAAACGACAGCATGATAATGGCAAGTATCACAGTTAATACCGCGTAACGTTTTCGCAAACTGTTTAAATTGAACCAATTCATAAATGCACTAAATCCTTCATTATGGTATGCATATGCAGGGATATTATTAGAGAGCTTTTGGCAAAAAGACACTCTATTTAACGGCATTTATTATACTTTCTTGATAAATTGATAATAAATAAGGCTATTTTTAGAAATATTGGGGGTTTAAGTCTGAATTTTGACAAAACAGTGTCAATTTGGCTTGATTTGGCTGGGTATAAGAATCAATTAGTGAAGATATGGCGGGCTTTTATTAAACCCGCCTGTCCGGAGGGATACTAGTCTTTTTTCGGTTTGAAATTAGTGGGATCAAGATTAACGACCACTGAGCTTGACGGCTCATCAACATAACGCGGGCGCATGTTGCTTTCACGACCCGCTTCTTGTGCCAGTTCAGCTTCACGGCTGGTAATTAAAGTTAGGCACTCACGGATACTCACGATAGTGCCTTCAGACAACGGGTGTTTTAGGTTAGCCGGTGTATAAGTGTCTTTTGCTATATCGGTGAGAACTTTTTTCATCACGTGCAAAATTTCTTCTTCTTTAGATAATGTATTTTTACTCATTTCAAATAGTCCATAAACAATAAAATTGGTGGATCTTGCCGGATCAAGCTAGCGTATTCTAGCATTTTTATTACGTAAGTGTGGCGTGAATAGCTTGATAAAGGTTGACTAAAAATAACCGCTTTGAATAAGGGGGAACAATTAACCAGTGTGCCCAGGCCATTTTATACATGATTGGCTTATAATAGTAATCAATATTTAAGTACCAGAGAATCCTTTATGCCCAAGCTTGTCTTTATTGCCAAAGATCCTGAATACGTTCCGGCTAATGTGCCTGAAATTGTTTATGCTTTACAGCAAGCGGGGTTCCTGGGAGAAAAATGGCAAAGTCCAGAATCTGTTTTGGGTGATCGTTATTTGATCGGAGATTCGTTTTTAAGCCAGGTGACCTTTATGGGCTGTGCGCCAGCCATTGAGCTGGAGCCTAGTTTAGAACAGCCTGATTCAACCGAGTTTTGCCATATTGAAATTGAGCAGATTCGGAATTCAGTTGAATTTGTTCGTGGTAGTGAGCATTTAATTTCTCGTTGTCCCCGTTGTCGCCAGCGTCATGCAAACTGGAAAGATATTCCTGAAACATTCACATACGCCTGTGATAAGTGTGAAGTTGAAACTCATTTATCTGAATACGACTGGAAAAATACAGCGGGATGTGGACGTTTTTTTATTAGTTTACATGGCATCTATCCACAGGAGGCCATACCCACTTCACACCTATTGCAAACATTAGAAAAAATAAGTGGTATCGCCTGGACATATTTTTATATTCAATAATGTATTTTATTCAGGTTGACACTTTTTAAAACAAGGCGCAGACTCAGCTGCATGAATAACAAGATAATTTCAATGCACAACCCCATCATTCGAGTGACACGCAAACTAGCGTGGCATTGTCACTGTATGGCTGTGAGTCAGCGAGAAAAAATTATCAAGTAAGTATTAAAGAATATAATTTTTTAAAAGGCCACAGTTCCAAAAGAACTGTGGCCTTTTTTATTTAGTATTCTTTTAATTTAAAAATTGTTATCCAGCAACTGTCATTGCGAAAGAACAAAGTGATTGAAGCAATCTCATGATGAACTGGTATAACAATAAGATTGCCGCGTCAGCAGTGCTTCCTTGTATTGTTTTCAACAATACTCAGGGCGCGCAATGATGGGGAACATTAAACTTTGTAATGGTTCATCAGGTTTATACTGGGAGTAATGGAGAGAGATAATGTCAGTGCCTTTAGCGTATATCGGAGTCATCATCATATGGTCGACGACACCGCTTGCCATTAAATGGAGTGGCGGCGATTCCGGCTTTTTATTTGGTGTTACTGCCAGGATGTTGATTGGCTTATTGTTTAGTAGTGCCTTAATTATGCTGCTATCACACCGCCGTTTGCCCTGGGACAAATGTTCACGCAAGACATATCTTGTTGCCGGAATTGCTATTTATGGTGCAATGTTAAGTGTGTACTGGGGATCACAATATATCTCTTCAGGCTTTATTTCTGTTATTTTTGGGTTAACCCCTATTGTGACAGGCATTATGGCGGCACTATGGTTGAATGAACGGAGTTTAACACCTGCAAAAATTTCCGGTGTTGTGCTTGGTGTTGTCGGTTTATTTATTATTTTCAGTCAGGGTATACAATTGGGTAGTCATGCTGTCATTGGTATTGCTGCAGTATGTCTATCAGTATTGTTACATTCATTGAGTAGTGTCTGGTTTAAAAAATTGCAACATAATTTAACGGCATTGGAAATTACCCATGGTGGTTTGCTAGTTAGCGTTCCATTATATTTGCTAACCTGGTTTATTTCGCAAGGAACATGGCCTGAAAACTTTAGTCAACGTGGTCTTGGGTCGATAGTCTATTTAGGCATCTTTGGATCCGTTTTAGGCTTTGTACTATTTTTTTACATCTTAAAACATGTTGATGTAAGTCGCGTTTCCTTAATAACCTTGATTACACCTGTTGTGGCGTTATTTTTGGGTTATGTATTTAACAATGAAGCGTTAAATGCAAGTATATGGATAGGCACGGGCTTAATTATGTTGGGAATGAGTTTTTATCAATGGAGTGATAAAATTTTCCAGAGGTAGATTAAATTTGGAGTTTTCATGTTCGCTTACTGTCGTTTTGGAGTTAATAATAAATTAAGCCTGTATCGCTTTACTATTATTTTAACTCTGACATTACTACTTGGCTCATGTTCAAAAGGTGGAAACCGTTTAGAACAAATAAAAGCGAAAGGTGAGCTTATCGTTGTTACCCGGAACGCGGCAACAACTTATTATGAATCGCGTGAAGGTTTTATGGGGGTTGAGTATGAAATCGTCAAAGCTTTTGCCGACTCTCTGGGTGTTTCCGTGCGTTTTGTTATTAAAGAAGATATTGCAGATTTATTTAATGCGATGAATGAAGGTAATGTCGATATAGCGGCTGCCGGGTTAACCCATACTAAAAAGCGCGGAGAAAAATATACATTTGGTCCCACCTATCAAATGGTTGCGCAGCAATTAGTTTGTCATCGTGGTGGTAAGCGCCCCAAAAAGCTTGATGAATTAGTCGGTGTGAGTATTCGTGTTCCTGCTCATAGCAGTTATGTAGAACAGTTAAAAAAAATAAAAGAGATTCATCCTGAGATTCAATGGCAAGAAGTTGAAAATACAGACACTGAATCATTATTGGAAGAAGTATGGTCCAAGTCTATTGATTGTACTGTTGCAGATGAAAATATTGTTGCCATTAATCGACGTTATTTTCCGGAGTTATCTATTCAGTTTAATTTGAGTGATCCCAAGCCAATTGCATGGCTTATTGCAAAAAAATCGGGTGATTTAGAGGAGGCGTTAGAAGACTGGTTTAGTGAGTTTATTGAGAGTGAAAAACTTGATGACATTATGCATCGTTACTACGGTTACATTGAACTCTTTGATTATGTTGAGACGCGCGCTTATCAACGAAAAATAGTCACACATTTACCAAAATATATTAAGTTTTTTAAAGAGGCTGCTCAACATTATAAAGTAAGCTGGACGCTGCTTGCAGCCCAGGCATATCAGGAATCTCATTGGCGAGCAAATGCTAAAAGTCCGACAGGTGTACGTGGCATGATGATGTTAACGCAAACTACGGCGAGAGAATTAGGTATTAAAAATCGTTTAAATCCTCACTCCAGTATCATGGGTGGAGCTTACTATTTAAATAAATTACGCAAACGTTTACCTGTAGCAATTACTGAACCCGATCGTACCTGGATAGCATTAGCGGCATACAATGTTGGAATGGGGCATATATGGGATGCGCGTAAATTAGCACGGCAACTTAATAAAAATCCTGACCGTTGGAAAGAGCTCGCAGAGGTGTTACCTTTACTAACAAAGAAAAAATATTATCAGAATTTAAAACATGGTTATGCACGTGGCTATGAGCCTGTAAGCTATGTGCAAAGTATTCGGGACTATCAGGATATCCTGGAAAAAAACATGAAAGAAAATTCATTATGGCAATAAAATAAATGATTAACACTTATAATTCTTGATAACATAATCATCAACAATTTTTTGAAACTCTTCGGCAATGTTATCACCTTTTAATGTCACTGTTTTAACACCATCAACATAAACGGGTGCAACTGGCTTTTCACCTGTGCCGGGTAAGCTAATGCCAATATTGGCATGTTTACTTTCACCGGGACCATTTACAACACAACCCATAACGGCAACATTCATATTTTCAACACCGGGATGGGTGTCTTTCCATTTAGGCATTTCACTGCGCAGATAACGTTGAATATCTTGTGCCAGTGTCTGGAAATAGGTACTTGATGTACGACCACAACCGGGACAAGCGACAACCATAGGCGTAAATGAGCGCAATCCCATCGATTGTAAAATCTCTTGCGCCACGATCACTTCTTTACAACGATCACCATGGGGTTCCGGGGTAAGTGAAATACGAATAGTATCGCCAATGCCTTCTTGTAATAAAATAGCGAGTGCTGCCGTTGAAGCAACGATGCCTTTAGAGCCCATCCCGGCTTCAGTTAAGCCAAGGTGTAAGGCATAGTCACACTTACTCGCTAACTCTCGGTAAACACTCACCAGATCTTGTACGCTGCTCATTTTTACTGAAAGAATAATTTTATCTTTTGCTAAACCAATTTCTTCGGCTTGTTGCGCGCTTTCGAGTGCCGAGGTAACCATGGCTTTATGCATGATTTCATTGGGCGCAAGTGGCGCTGCCAATTGGCTATTTTCATCCATGATACGAGCTAACAGGGCTTGATCCAGACTACCCCAATTCACGCCAATTCTGACGGGCTTATCATTTTTAATGGCCACTTCGATCATACTGGCATATTGTTCATCCCGCTTTTTGCCTTTGCCAACATTGCCGGGATTAATACGGTATTTCGCCAGTGCTTTGCCACATTCTGGATAGTCATTTAGTAATTTGTGGCCATTAAAATGAAAGTCCCCAATCAACGGCACAAAACAGCCATGCCTGTCTAAATCGGCCCGAATGGTTGCTACTGCATCAGCGGCTTCTGCTGAATTGACAGTAATACGCACCATTTCTGATCCCGCTTCCGCGAGTTCCATCACTTGTTTAACGGTGCTGTAAACATCGGCAGTATCAGTATTCGTCATCGATTGCACGACTACAGGTGCATCACCGCCCACAATGACGTAATGTTCTGAAGTGCCAATTTTAACAGGTGTGGTTAAGCGAGATTTAAGTGTCATGAATGCAGCCGTGTCTGTATTAAATAGTGGTTTAATTAAGTCTGAATCATAGCACTTTTTTGCATAGGGGAGGATTACCTGGCCAGCTGTAATTTATAGTGAAATGGTGTGGCAATTCTGTATCGAATGATGTTCGGAAAGCGGATATAATGGCCGCCATCAAAATAGGTCATATAAATTCGAATTATTAGGGGATGTTAAAAATGGGTAAGCAGTCAGGACAAAACAAAGCAACTATGGCAGAACAGGCAGATCGCCATGTGTTATATCAGGAGTCAGTGCAATACCCCGAAGCAGAAGTTGACTTCATGAGTAAAACCTTTCAAAAGCTACGTGGCCGTAAAGCGCTGAGCATGAAGGAAGATTTCTGTGGTACTGCTTATCTGGCGACAGAATGGGTTAAAAGCGATCCTGAAAGAACAGCGATTGGTGTTGATTTTGACGGCCCAACATTGGAGTGGGGCAGAAAGCACAACCTTGAAGCTGCCGGCAAAGATGTTGCCAGCCGTGTGACCTTAATTGAAGATGATGTCCGTATTAAAACAGATAAAGTCGATGTGACCTGCGCATTTAACTTTAGCTATTGCCTGTTTGAAAAGCGTGATGAACTCATTAATTATTTTAAAATCGCCCGCGAAAGTTTAAATGATGATGGTATTCTTGTTCTTGATTTATTTGGTGGAACAGAATGTGCCGATACACTGGAAGAAGAGACTGAACTCGAAGATCAAAATGCCACTTACATCTGGGAACATGTTTCATTTAACCCAATCAATAATCATATGGAATGTGCCATTCATTTTGAATTTGACGATGGCTCACGTATGGACGAAGCCTTTACCTATTGCTGGCGCTTGTGGGCAATTCCAGAAATTTTAGAATTACTTGAAGAAGCCGGTTACAGTAAATCACGCGTATACTGGGAAGAATATGTTGAATCCGATGATGAAGATGATGATGAGTTAGAAGGCACGGGTGAATATTATGAAACGACGGAAGTAGAAAACCAGGAGTCGTGGATGATTTACATCGTCGCTGAAAAATAAAGGTCAAAAAATTTCAACGCAGAGGCGCTAAGAACGCAAAGATTTTAGTTGTTTTCGTAGGTCGGGCTTCAGCCCGACGCAGAGGTAACAAGTTAGCACGTAGTAGGCTCGTTATTAACTCTGACGTTGTTTGATTCGTTTTATAGGATATTCATGGATGAAGATTTTCTTAACAAGTTTTGTATTTATGATGTTAACAGCCTCTTGCGGCAATAAATCGCAAGAGGCTTTTTATAACATGATACATGAACGCGAAAGACAAGAATGTTTAAAACAAGGTCGTACTGAGTGCCCACGCGGTGAGAGTTACGATAAATATAAACAAAAACGCGAAGATGTTATTAATTAAAATAACTAATAAATATGGATGTTATTAATTATATTGAAATTGTATTTTATATTTTTAGTAATTATAAGCATTAAATATATTTATGTTTCTGAAAAATAAATTTCAATCCTTCTCAACTAAAAACTCAAAATTACTTTTATTCCCGCTATTTATTTTTCTTTGTGTGTTGTCTGCACCTTCAAATGCTGGTTTGTTTAATATGATTTCAAAAATCAGCAAAACGGCTAAAAATGCTGATATTGATATCCCACTTAATAAACTGGATTTACCTGAGAATATTAAAGATCTTACTCCTGCAAGTATTAAGCTTGGCGATGATGGTCAATGGAAAATAATCAATAAAGATAGTTCATCAGAGCAGGTTGATAGCCTGTTTAAGCACTATCCCGAAGGAACTGACAAGGTTGCACTGGTGATTAGAGTTGCAGATTTGCCGTCAAGCTTGCAGAAGTTTGATAATTTACCTATCAATGTGCCTGTTCTCATTCAGGGTAAAAAAGGACGGTTATTTGAGCTACAGCGAGGCACTACGACATCGCTAATATATAAAAAAGCCCGGTTACCTGTAACAAGCATGGAAGCTGTGCATGATGGCCTCTGGATGTTGCAGCGACCATCTTTTAATAAAACAGTGCGCTTTTTACAGTTGCAAACAAAAACGGCATCACCACTTCCTACTCATCGTTATGAAGGTAAGTATGCAGTTGAGTCTGTTTCTGCAGAACAACTATTTACTTCAATGAATAAACTCAAGAATCAAACACTGGTTTTATCAGGACATATTATTAACGGTCAGCTTCAGGTCAGTGGAAAAAACAACCCGGGAATATCGGTCGAAAAACTGAAACAGGCTGCAGCCGAAAACGATATTCGTTTAGTTTTATTAAATTCAAACAAGCCTAACCAGGCATTAAATAATATTTCCCGTTCAATAGCAAAGGCAGACAAAGAACATAGTAATTTGCACGACACAGCGGGAGACTTTTTTAATCGACTAACAGATCCGAATAACCCTGGCATGCTTGAGTTGAGTATGCATCATAGTGGTAAATATCAGGTGGCGATTCAATGGCAGGCAAAAAAAATGGCTGCTTCACAGCCTGATGTGATAATGCCTTCTGGCATTTTAAATCATATACCTGCTCATCTTATGATTCAGTCAATACGGATTTATATTCCAGATGAGGAACGAAGCCGTGAGCTTGATTTACGTATTATTCCTAATATCCCTTCATGGGTTCAGTTTTATTTTATCTTTTCTATTGTACTTGGTTTTTTTGCGTTAGGAACCAGCTGGGGTTTATGGAGAAAAATTTGGTGTTTAAAGGCAAGGATAGAACATAAAAATATTTTACAATTTCTTTTGCTGTGGTTAATTCATCGTCTATTGTTTTTGGTGCTATTTATTCCCTTATTTGGGATTTTTAGTTTTATCTGGCTAATTATTTTAATAATATATCAGGTTGTAAATTTTATTTTACTACGACCATCTCGTTGGTTATATCGACGTTTTGCATGATTTAGATTATTTTAAATTTTTTATCCATTTCCCGAAAAATATGTCGGCACATTGATGTAGCGCAGCAATTCTTTCTTCTAAATTTACAATGAGTTCTTCTTTTTTCTGAGTGCAGGGATGTTGGTTTTCTAAATCACTTTTAAATAAGTGACTCCATTGCTTCACCATTTCAACAGTCATTTCCACATGAAATTGTATTGCGAGGCTGTTCTTAATGGCGAAGGCCTGGTTTATTCTGCACTTGCTATGCAGTAATACCGTTGCTTCATCGGGAATGGAAAAGGTATCGGCATGCCAATGGAAGGGGATGAAATTCTCAGGAAGATTTTTTAGCCATTCACTGTTTTGATTTTCAGTATCCTTTACAACTGCATGCCAGCCAATTTCCATATTGGGATCATGTGTGATTTCACCACCGAGAGCCGTACTCATGAGTTGAGCACCTAAACAAATTCCGAGTACGGGAATATTTTGATTAATGGCTTTCTTGATGAGTTTTTTCTCGTCGCTGATCCATTGTAGTGGATCAGTAACATTCATGCCTCCACCCATAAAAATCAGGCCTGAAATATCCTCTAAATTTTGAGGAACGGTAACCCCTTCATCAATGCAAATAACTTCATAAGGAATATTATGTTGCTCAAGGAATGTCCCTAAATATCCCGGACCTTCACAGGCAACATGTCTAAAAATACGTACAGGTTTCATATTATTAATTAAAATCCTTTTTACTTTATTTGTTTAGGATTTATTTCTGCATGATATGGTGATTCACGTGTTTTGTCATGGCTATGCATTCGATACTCAACAAAGTCATCCTTGTTATCAAAAAACATAAAGGGGTTGCCTTCGCATTGCTCTTGCATGGTTGAGGTCGTTTTTTCTGCATAGTTGTGTCCGGGTAATATCAATGTTTCACCGG
>JAPHTF010000049.1 GCA_026197095.1 Gammaproteobacteria bacterium | reverse complement strand
TGAATTTTTGGAGAATATCATGGCGAGAGTCTGTCAAGTAACTGGCAAGCGCCCAATGTCGGGAAACAATGTTTCTCATGCGAAAAACAGAACACGCCGTCGTTTTCTGCCGAACCTGCATTCGCACCGTTTTTGGGTAGAATCTGAAAAACGCTTTGTTCGTCTGCGTTTAACTTCTAAAGGCATGCGCATCATCGATAAGAAAGGTATTGATGTTGTATTAGCTGATATGCGTTCACGCGGCGAAAAGGTATAAGGAATAAATCATGGCTAAGTCTGTATGTGAAAAAATCCGTTTAAACTCAAGTGCTGGTACTGGTCATTTCTACACGACTATGAAAAACAAGCGCAACATGCCTGAAAAAATGGAAATCAAAAAATACGATCCTGTTGTTCGTCAACACGTGATGTATAAAGAAGGCAAAATTAAGTAAATTGAGTTTAATTTATTAGATTTTTAAAAACCCGCATGAATGCGGGTTTTTTTATGCCTGTAGCATAAAGTTAGCTGAAGGATTGTCCGATAGATAAAACAGAGTATAAAAATGAGCTTAATTTTATGGACGAAATATATATTGGCCGCCAACCAATTTATGATGCAAAACTTAATGTTATTGCATACGAACTTCTGTTCCGTTCCGGCAAACTAAATAATGAAGCCAATGTGATTGATGGTGACAGCGCCACAACTAATGTCATTATCAATGCCTTAACTGAAATTGGTATGGATCAACTGGTAGGTCCGCATAAAGCTTTTATTAATTTAACCCATAACCATATTCTACAAATGGCCGATCTGCCTCTACCTGAATTGAAAGATCGTTTGGTATTGGAAATCCTCGAAGACATAAAGGCGGAAAAAGACATTGTTGCCGCAGTTAATAAACTTTCTAGCGATGGCTTCACCATTGCTTTAGATGATTTTATTTATGATGAATCATTACAACCTTTAATTGATGTTTCCAATATTATTAAAATCGATCTTATGGCCTTGAGCGCTGAAGAGCTCAAAGCACATGTTCTAAAATTAGCCGATGGAAAACGCAAACTACTGGCCGAAAAAGTTGAAACACAGGAAGAATATGATCGATGCAAAGAATTAGGTTTTGATTATTACCAGGGCTATTTTTTCAGCAAACCTCAAATTATTAAAGGTCAAAGTTTACCCGCAAACAAACTTGCTATACTAAAACTCCTCGCAAAATTACAAAATAATGAAAGTAGCACTGAAGAACTTGCTCAAACAATCACCCAGGACATCACCATGTCGATGCGCGTTCTTCGTTATATCAATTCTGCTCAGTTTGGGTTTGGTAAAGAAGTAAATTCTATTCAACAAGCCATCATGATGCTCGGACGAACAACTATTCGTAACCTTGCTAATCTGTTAACCATGTCGCAGATAGAAAATAAACCACATGAGCTTCTGATTATCGCAATGATTCGGGCAAAAATGGCCGAAAATATTGCAAGCCTGATCAAGTCAGATAAAGAAGTTGCATTTACCACAGGCTTATTTTCAATTATTGATACCTTAATGAATCATGATATGGAAGTTTTGATCGAGGGTTTACCCTTAACGGAAAATATCAGAACCGCGTTGATTCGAGGTGAAGGTGAATTAGGCAAAATATTAAGCTGTGTTTTAGCCTATGAAAGCGGCGACTGGAAAAATGCAAACTATGATAAGCTGACTATTAATGAAATACGCGAGTGTTATTTAAATGCACTTCAGTGGGCATCATCCAGTGAATTTTTATTAAAAGCCTGATTATATAATATGGAAAATATATTTATTGGCCGGCAGGCAATATACGATAAACAGTTAAATGTTTTTGCTTATGAATTACTTTCTCGTAGCAATGCTGAACACAATGAAGCTTTTATTGGCGAGCACAATGCTAACCATGCTACGACTATCGTTATGCTTAATGCGCTTACTGAAATCGGGCTGCAACAACTTGTTGGCAACCACCCTGCATTTATAAACTTGCCTTACGATTTTTTAATTGGAAAATGCAAAATCCCGGATCTTCATACTCAATTAGTCATTGAGGTTCTTGAAGATATTGAAGTCACTGATGAATTAATTAATGCAGTTAAAAAACTATCTGACAGCGGATATATGATCGCACTTGATGATTTTATATATAATGAGAAAACACTGCCACTTGTTGAAATTGCAGACATTATAAAAATAGATATTTTGCAACTCGATGTACAAGGCTTACGTGACAATGTAGAAAAGCTTCACGGCTATGATGTACGTTTACTTGCAGAAAAAGTTGAAACACAAGAAGAGTACGAGCTTTGTAAAGAACTCGGCTTTGATTATTTTCAGGGGTATTTCTTCTGTAAACCTAAAATTGTTGAAAGTCAGCGCGCCCCTGCAAATAGAATGACCATTGTTAACATACTCGCGCAACTACAGGACCCTGATGTACAAATAGAAAAACTCGAGGAGCTTATTAGCCAGGATCTGGCATTATCATATCGGCTATTAAAATACATCAACTCCGCCGCCTTTGCCTTGCAACGTGAAATTGATTCTGTTCATCACGCTATCGTTATGCTGGGTTTAAATACCATTCGTAACCTGGCAAATCTTATGCTGTTATCAAAAATAGATGATAAGCCGCATGACTTACTTGTGCTGGCAATCATTCGTGCGCGAATGTGTGAAGAGTTAGGTTCAAACATTGATATAAAAATGAAAGATATCTTTTTTACGGCTGGACTGTTCTCTGTTATCGATGCATTAATGGAGAACAGTATGGAAGAAATCGTGTCACAACTTCCTCTTTCTACGATACTCAAAGATGCCTTATTAAAACAAGAAGGTATTGTCGGTGAAGCCTTGAAGTGCTGTATTGCTTTTGAACGTGCTGATTGGGAAAATATTCAGTTTCAAAAGTTAGATGAAATAACTATTCAAAAAGCCTACTTCGATGCCGTTATCTGGAGTAACAATGCCATGACAATGGTTGCTAATGAATAAATTCTTAAAATTTATTTAGCAGTAAACACGCACTTTTATCAACTTCACAGGACCAGCCTGGCGCAAGATAAGTCGTTGAGACTGTTTCTATAATTAATGCTGGCCCGATAATTTTCTGTCCACAGGTTAACTCATCTCTATGATATATCGGTGCATCCTCTTCGATTCCATATAATGTTGTATAAGCTAGCGTTCCTTCTATCTCTTGATTCATTGCAGGAAGCTTAATCTCTGAAGCTTTACTTTTTAGTGATACACGTATGTTCACTAATTCAACATCCAGTTCAAGATCATGACCATAACGTTTTGCATGTAACAACTGAAACTCTCTTATTGCCGTTTCTATATTCTGCCATTTCACATTTAAAAAATAAGACTGGCCAAGATAACGACAATCTAAACTGTACTCAGAAATTATGTCTTTTTCTGCAACACCTTCTTCTTTTAATGCTGACAATCCTTGCTGATAAAGTCGCGAAAAATGGTGTTCTATTTCTTCAGTCGTTAATTCGTTTAATAAGTGCGTAAATGTTTGTGATAACTGCCGGGCGCGTGGTGCTACCAACATACCTAAAGCCGATAATACGCCAGCATAACGCGGCACCATCGCCTGACGCATCGTCAGTGCATCAGCCAAGGCGCAAACATGTAAACCACCTGCGCCACCAAATGAAACTAAACTCAATTCAACAGGATTAATACCCCGTTGTACTGACATCACACGTAAGGCATGCGCCATATGTTCATTGGCAATACTAATGATACCCGCGGCAGCATCTTCAATAGAGAGCTTAAGCTTGTCGGCGATGGGTTTTATTGCCTGCTTTGCCGCAGCAAGATCCAACGTCATCCCGCCACCCAAAAAGGCATCGGCACGTAACCGACCTAAAACCAAATTAGCATCGGTAACCGTTGCAGCCATTATTTCGCCAATGCCACCTTTGCCATAACATGCCGGCCCGGGATCGGCACCGGCTGACTCTGGCCCAACCTGTAATAAACCACCCGCGTCAATACTTGCAATCGAACCACCACCTGCACCAATGGTATGCATATCAACCATCGGGATCGCGACCGGGTAACCGGCAATTTTGCTTTCACTGCTTAATTGCAAGTCACCATCAATCATCGCGACATCTGTTGAGGTACCACCCATATCAAAAGTGAGTAATCGTTGTTGAGATGTTATATCACCCATGTACCTGGCAGCCGCTAAGCCCCCCGCAGGGCCTGATAACAACATATGCACCGCTTGTTGTCCGGCAAGTTCCGCAGCAATGGTTCCACCGGCACTTTGCATCACGGATATGGCTACTTCAGGCAAGGCATTTTGTAAACGTTTTAGATAATCTTGCACTAGCGGACCGACATAACTATTCAACCAGGTTGCAATGCCGCGTTCATACTCTTTATATTCTGCCAGGACCTCTGAAGAACGAGATACAAAAATAGAATCTGGAATACTATTAGCAATCCGCTTTTCTGCATCATCATCCAGATAAGAAAATAAAAGATTAATGGCCACCGCAACAGGCGACAACTTTTTAAGTTGCAATGCTAATTTATCAAGATGTGCTTGAGTTAAAGGTTCAATCACCTCTGCAGTTGCAGAAATACGCCCGCCTGTTTCCAGGCAATACTCTTTGGCAACGGGCGGTGAATGCTTTTCAGGCTGTAAATTATACAGTTCGCGTCGGGTCTGGCGGCCAATTGATAAAACATCACCTAAACCAAAATTTGTAATATAGGCTGTTGTAACTCCTTTACCTTCTAATAAAGCATTAGTCGCAACGGTTGAACCATGCACGATACTGAGTTCAGCAGTATCAAGCTGCAGTTCTTCAATACCCCTCAAGATAGCTTGTTCAGGGGCTTTTGGTGTGGATAACACCTTGTGCGTGATCAGTTTCCCCTCCCGAAAAAGAATAAAATCGGTGAAGGTGCCACCGGTGTCGATGCCTAGTAACGCCATTAAAAATTCCAGATCCAAACTATGAAAAAGTCATTATACTGAGGGACATCATGAGATTGCTTCAGCCTAAAACCAGGGCTTGCAAAGACAGGACGTAACGGGTCATTGCGAGCCTAGCGAAGCAATCTCAAAAAGTAAAGTACTCAACCACATGATGTAAATGGCTACCTTTAAAATATTTATATTTAAAACCATGCTCTCATCACTTGCTACATAATCTCTGTTGCTTATAATCCTTACACGTTTTTTACTTTATGATATTGGAATATGGAAAATAAAAAATTATTGAGTGTTAAACATTTGAGTCGATTTTATGGCTCACTCGCCGCGGTTAATAGCATTAGCTTTCATCTCAATAAAGGCGAAGTACTGGGTTTTCTCGGTCCTAATGGTGCAGGAAAATCTACCACTATGCAGGTTATTACCGGCAATCTTGCACCCTCAGCCGGACAAATTGATATTTGTGGTTTTGACTTAATCGACTCTGCTAAACAGGCTAAGGCAAATATTGGCTATTTACCCGAACAACCTCCTCTTTATCGTGAATTTACGGTTGATGAATATTTATTGTTTTGTGCACAACTAAATCGTATAGAAAAATCAAAACAAAACTTTGCTTTAACCCGTGCTAAAGAACGATGTGGTTTAACTCAAGTTGGCCATCGATTAATTAACAACCTGTCAAAAGGGTACCAACAGCGCGTAGGTATTGCGCAAGCCATTATTCATAGTCCAGAGATTGTTATTTTAGATGAACCAACCGTTGGACTTGATCCTATCCAGATAAAAGAAATTCGTACCTTGATTCGTGAGCTTGCTCAAGATCATGGTGTGATACTTTCAACCCACATTCTGCCAGAGGTTCAAATGACCTGTGACCGTGTGCAAATTATTAACCATGGCCAGCTTGTGTACTCTGATGACATTAATCACCTGCATCAACGCATGCGTTCAAACAGTATTATTTTAGGGTTAAATAATCCTCCCGCTGAAACAGAATTAAAATCATTAACCTTTATTGATGAGGTTGAAGTCTTATCAGAAACACGTTTTCGATTATCCCATGCTTTAGAAAATAGCCCTGCTGAAAACATTGCACAAATTGCTGCTGATAAAAAATGGGGACTTTTCGAAATCCGTCCTGAGCAAAAAACATTAGAGCAAGTATTTGTTGAGCTAACCTCAGGCGAAGTCATTGCTGATGAAGCTGATACAGAAAAATATAACGGAGCCTCTGCCGCATGATGATTTTCACTTTAGCCCGGCGCGAGTTACGCAGCTTATTTCTTTCACCATTGGCATGGGCAATTTTAGCGATTGTGCAATTTATACTGGCCTATTTATTTTTGAGTCAGCTACAGGAGTTTTTACTTATTCAGCCCAGGTTAGCCACCATTGATAATGCACCGGGTGTTACCGAATTGGTTATTGCTCCTTTATACGGTAGTGCTGCTTTTATTATGATGTTGGTCGCGCCACTACTGACCATGCGACTCATTAGTGAAGAACGCCGTAACAAATCGTTGCCACTATTAATTTCTGCACCTGTTTCAATGACGGAGATTATTATGGGTAAATATCTTGGCATGCTGGGTTTTGCTGCCATCATGATTTTCATGATGACCCTAATGCCACTCTCACTTTATTTTGCCGGCACACTTGACGCTGGTTTACTCTTTAGTATTGTTTTAGGTACCAGTTTATTACTCGCTGCATTTATTTCGCTTGGATTGTATATGTCCAGCCTGACGGCGCAACCTACTATCGCGGCAATGAGTACATTTGGCATGTTACTCATGTTATGGATAATTGATTGGGCAGGTGGAAAAGCCGATGCTGCGGCCAGTGGCTTGCTTGAATATTTATCAATACTACGCCACTTTGAAGCCTTTTCTAAAGGTATATTTAATAGCAGTGACTTTATTTATTACCTGCTCTTTATTTCATTATTTCTCATTTTAAGTATTCGACGCCTTGATGGTGATCGATTACAACGCTAAGACAAACGAATATTATTATGGAAATCACAACAAAAAGTCGCAACCAATTACGCTTGCAAAATATTGTTTTCATTATTTTGTTCTCAACCATTATTGGACTGCTTGCCTGGTTATCAAGTCAATATAATTTTGAAGCTGACTGGACGGACAGTAATCGAAACACTTTGTCCGATGCCAGTATTAAATTACTCGAGCAAATTCCTGCAGCGGTAAAAATAACCACCTTTATTCCAGATGGAAACCTTGCTGCGAACCGTCAATATATTAGTGAGCTCGTTTCCAGGTATCAAAAATATAAAGCCGATATCACACTGGAAATAATCAACCCTGATATTGAACCAGATCTGGTGCGTCAATTAAAGGTCAGCAATTACGGTGAAGTTGTTGTTGAGTACCAGGGACGCAACGAACATATCGAGCAACTGCAGGAAGAAACCTTAACCAATACTTTACAGCGCTTGTTACGCCAGGGTGAACGTCGCCTGCTATTTGTCAGCGGCCATGGAGAAAGAAACCCTGATGGCCATGCTAACTTTGACTGGAATCAGTTTTCATCAAAATTAAAAATAAAAGGTATTACAACAGAACTACTCAGACTTAATGAAACACCGAATATCCCGGATGTTGCTGCTGTTGTTATTGCCAGCCCTCAGGTGGATTTTTTAGCAGGTGAAGTTAAACTCATTATTGATTATGTCAAACGCGGCGGTAATTTATTATGGCTTAACGATCCGGGTAACTCTTTGTATGGATTACAGCCACTGGCAGATTTATTAGGCATAGAATTTTATCCCGGGACTATTGTAGATCCTACTGCACAAATTATGAACGTGAAGGATCCTTCATTTTCGATCGTGACTAATTATCCGGATCACACTATCACGCGAGACTTTCAATACATCAGTATTTTTCCAAAAGCGGTAGGTATCATTCACAATACAGAGGACAAGAACTGGTTTGCTCTGCCTTTTTTACAAACCGTTCCTCGTAGCTGGTCAGAAACAGGTGTATTAAAAGGTGCCGTTGATTACAATGCAGATGAAGACTTTGTTGGACCACTCACTATCGGGCTTTCTTTAACGCGTAAAGACAACGAAAAAAATACTGACGCTAAAACAAAGAAGCAACGTATTGTCGTGCTGGGTGATGGTGATTTCCTTTCAAACACCTATCTGGGTAATCAAGGTAATCTTAACCTGGGTCATAACATTATTAACTGGGTCAGCAATGATGATGATTTTATCGCTATCCCAAGCTCCTCAGCAGTTGATACGCAATTAACCATTAGTGGCTTAATGGGGGGCATTATTGGTTTATTCTTTTTAATTATCTTACCACTGACTTTGCTTATTGCCGGAACATATATCTGGTATAAACGTCGTTCAGCGTAACAGTAATAAAACCCACTATGTCAAAACGAAATTTACTTAATATACTATTACTTATTTTTACACTTGCCTTAGTGGCAGTAATCATTTTTGAGCCGGGTAAAGAAAAAGCATTTATGCCGCCTACATTAACGCAATTAAATGCCGATGATATACAGACGATAAAAATTAGTCGTGCGAGTATCAAAACAAATGAGAACGAATTACTCTTCAGGAAAACAGCAAATAAATGGCAGCTAATAAAGCCTTATCAAATCCCAGCTAATACTTTTCGCGTTGATTCTATTTTAAAATTATTATCGGCCGTTTCCTTGTCACAAAATACCCTTAACAATTTAGATCTGAACAAATTTGGTTTAGATACACCGCTGGCAACAATTACATTTAACGACACATCCATTATTTTTGGGCATAATAAATCATTAAAAAATCATCGCTATGTGAAAATTGATTCCACTTTGCACATGATAGCTGACACCTTTTATTATCAACTTATCGCCAAAATAGAAAGCTATATTGATCACAAGCTGTTACCTGAAAACAGTAAAATTATAAAGTTACTCTTACCGGGTATTAAATTAGAACAAATAAATGGCATATGGCAGAGCACACCTGAAGCAGATGATCTTTCAGCCGATGCAGTGACTCAACTCATAGATGAATGGCAACTCAGCCAGGCATTTGATATTGAAAAAATCCATCCACAGCCTGACTCTAAAGCAGATATAATGATTTACTTACATGACAAGAGTATTTCTCGTTTTAAAATCAAGCCGGATCAAGATAGTTTTACTCTTATTAATATTGATTCAGGAATAAGCTATATCATTGCAAAAGATCGCCGCAATAAACTTTTGCACTTAAGCGGCATTGAACAAAATGATTAATGTAGATCTTCATGCCTGAACTTCCAGAGGTCGAAACAACGTGCCGTGGTATCGCACCGCACATTGAAGATAATACGATAACCCATGTTATTGTGCGTAACCGTAGTTTACGCTGGCCAGTCCCGACCGCTTTACATGCAAAACTAAAAGATCAGGTTGTTCGTTCAGTTACGCGTCGTGCCAAATACCTTTTACTTAACACCGATGCTGGCACTTTAATTATTCATCTTGGTATGTCAGGCAGTTTACGCATTTTAGCTATAGATGAAATAGTCGATAAACATGATCACTTTGAAATTCAATTTAAAGATGGGTATTGTTTACGTCTGCGCGATCCACGCCGCTTTGGTGCAGTACTGTGGACTAAAGAAGATCCCCTTCAACATAAATTACTCATCAACCTCGGCCCGGAACCTCTGGATAAAAAATTTACTGCTGATTTATTATTTGAAAAATCCCGTAAACGCAAAACATCGATCAAGCAATTTATAATGGATGCAAAAATTGTTGTCGGTGTTGGCAATATTTATGCGAGTGAATCACTCTTTTTAGCCGGTATTAACCCTAAAAAAGCAGCAGGAAAAATAACAAAAGCTCAGTCACAAGACTTGGTTAAAGCAATCAAAAAAATACTCACTGCTGCAATAAAACAAGGTGGCACCACCCTTAAAGACTTTAAATCCAGTGACGGCAAACCCGGCTATTTCCAACAAAAATTAAAAGTGTATGACAGGAAAGGCAGTGATTGTCTAAAATGTAACAGTCCAATTAAACAAATTACACTCGGACAACGATCAACCTTTTACTGTTCAAGTTGCCAAAAATAGCCCCGTTATATAGATAACATTGGGGAACGCCTTCAGGGAAACATAGCACCGGATGCAATTTTTTCGCTCACGGGCTCAATGTCCGATTATCTTGTATCTCGATGGTGAGCCAGCAATTACCCGGTCTCAGACTCGGTGCATAATCTGTAATAAGCCATAACCCTTTGTGTCCGGGTAACGGCACGTTGTTTACCCAGACTTAATTATTTCTAATACAAAAGATCACCCAGGAGCACGTCCTGTTAGTGTTTATCAATAATATTTAGAACATAGTGTTATCTGATACCGTTTACTCTCAGGTAACGATCTTGAGAAGCATACAGAACATGTTGCGTGGCCAGTTGAATCAACTACACTGGATATGACTAAATTTCTGAAATAAGTATTACCCTAAAACTTAATTAAAAACTAAAGGAACTATTGAATGTGATTCAAATTAGAAACAGTCATCTTTACTACGGACTCATTGCCATTGTTTTACACTGGGGTATGGCTTTGTTGGTCTTCGCTTTAATTAGCAGCGGTTTGTATATGGTTGATTTAGACTATTATAGTGAGTGGTATTACCTGGCACCCTGGTGGCATAAAAGTATTGGTATAATCGTGTTTATCTTGTTGCTAATTCGACTTATCTGGCGCCTGAATAATATTGTTCCCAGGCCTTTGCCCACGTATTCTAGCTGGGAATTAAAGCTCGCTCATGCAGTATATTTTTTATTTTATATACTACTATTAATTCTTTGTGTTAGTGGATATTTTATCTCTACGTCTAAGGGGGTTGGTATTGATTTTTTTTCATGGTTGGAAATACCCGCCGTCACTAAGCTCAATACCTTTTCTGCTGATATTGTGGCTACAACACATGAAGTCAGCAGCTATTTTTTAATTTTTATTTTCACGCTACACTTTAGTGCCGCCATAAAGCATCATTTTTATGATAAAGACATAACGCTTATACGCATGTTAAAAACCCAACTTAAAAAGGAAGAAAATATATGAAGCTTTTCAACGCTATACTTATTGTTTTATCTTTAATTTCATTCAATGCTATTGCTGATGACTATGTTATTGATAAAAAAGGCATGCATGCATCCATCCAGTTTAAAATTTCACACCTTGGTTACAGTTGGCTCTGGGGCCGTTTTAATGATTTTTCCGGAGAATTTAGTTACGACAAAAATAATCCAAACGCATCAAAAATATCAGTAATAATTAATACAAGTAGTGTTGATAGTAACCATGCGTTACGAGACAAACATATTCGTGATAAAGATTTACTTGATGTTCAGCAATACCCACAAGCAAAATTTGTTAGCACCTCATTTAATTTAAACAAGGCCGGTGCAGGCCAGCTAAAAGGTAACTTTACTTTACACGGTGTAACCAGGGAGATAACCATTGACGTTAAGACAATTGGTGAAGGTACAGATCCCTGGAAAGGATACCGGGCCGGTTTTGAAGGCACGACCCGTATTGCTCTTGCAGATTATGGCATTACACGTGATTTAGGTCCCACCTCGAAAGA
The DNA here is from genome assembly GCA_026197095.1 of Gammaproteobacteria bacterium. Taxonomy (GTDB): domain Bacteria; phylum Pseudomonadota; class Gammaproteobacteria; order UBA6429; family Thiohalophilaceae; genus JAGLTQ01. Next base: position 17,879 of record JAPHTF010000049.1, on the reverse strand, counting down.
GCTAGACTTATTCCTTTCCATTGAAGGCGTTCGTAAATAAAAATTAAAGGGGCAGATTCAATGGGTTTACACAGAATTTAAAATCGAGTGATCCGGCCCCTTAATGTGAAATGGTATGGCGTATCCGCTGTACCTTATTGCATGGTTCACCACATAATACAGTTTCAAGGATAGAGTTAGCTGAGCATCCTGGTATGAGCACTTCAGGTGTGACACGACTGGTTGCCCCCAATGAAATAACAACCCAAATAATATGGATTATCGTACCGGCAACCATACGTCTAAAGCACAGAGCATAGCGCCTGATCGGACGCAAACATTGCTTTATTTGCACCGCACAGCCAGACTGTTAGCGGTATTCAATCCTTAAGTGATATCTGGCTGTCTGAATGAAAAACTGGAAGCGTTCCCCCAAAAATATTCATGTGACTAAATATGTTGAGTGCTATTGGTTTCTAGAAAAAGAACCGGGAGATGTTAGCAATAACCATCCCAAGTTGAACCCAGACCCATCTGCGCATTTAATTATTGCGAACACTCATCAAAAATATCAGTATGATCTGGATGCGTCTTCAAAAAAAGGAAGTGGCTCCCACTGGATATTTCCGCACCTCAACACTTTTACAATGGACCACTCGCTGCCTTTTCAAATCATCGGTATTAAATTTAGAGTTGGGGCACTGTATTCATTAGATTTCGCCATTTTGGATTCTCAACCAGACACGGTTAAGTTTGCCGATATTAATCAATTAATCTGCTTTGGCTCAATGAATACAGAAAACCTGTTAATGAATGCTATGAATGATCCGCAACAGACATGTGATTTACTTGATGAAATGCTTGCTCCCACGTTGATAAAGAGCAAAGAAGATAAACATAGTGAACTTGTGCGTGACATTTTGCCGCTGCTAAAAAATACGCCTATTGCACAAATTGGAACCATCCTACATCGTTCACAACGCACTATTGAACGGAGTTTTACCCGGGTAACGAATCTAACATTGAAACAATGCATATCAATGATTCGCCTGGAAGAGATGCTAAATTATCTTTATGCTTTAACTAGTGAAGACATAAATTGGAGCGACCTTGCCGCCAGGTATGAGTTTAGCGACCAACCCCATTTGATACGCTACTTGAAAAATTCAATTGGTCAAACTCCTGGTCAGTATGCACGTCATCGCGATCTAACCATTGATACCTATGGAAATTTTGAAGTTCACTAAAACTGTCGTTTTTATTCAATCAATATTAACAGAGGTTCAATAAAATTATTGCACACAATTAGAGAGGCAGTAAAAAATGGCGAGTGCAATTATTCGGAAATACAATGAAACCGACTTAGACGCAGTTCTTAACTCATGGGAATCGGCAACACGGCTGGCTCATGAATTTATGACAGATGAATTCATCGCGCAGGAGCGTAAGAATGTTGCAGAAATTTATCTCCCCAATACTGATACATGGGTCGCTGAAATAGACGGTGAAGTAAAAGGCTTCATTTCTCTTATCGGTAATGAAGTTGGCGCAATATTTCTTAAACCTGATTATCATGGTCAGGGGATAGGAAAAGTACTAATGGATAAAGCTCAGGAGCTACTTGAAAATTTAGAGGTTGAAGTTTTCAGGCAAAACACTATTGGTCGTAATTTTTACTCAAAGTACGGCTTTGAACAGGTAAAAGAAACATTTCATAAACCAACAGGACAACAACTGCTACGCTTAAAATTTACAGCTAACAAGCAAAGAAATTGAGATTCATGCGCCAGTCACAACGGTGTGGAAAATACATACTGATATTAATGCATGGGAAAACTGGCACCCTGATATATCCTCTGTAATTCTAACAGGACCTCTGCAAACGGGCTCAACTTTTAAGTGGAAATCTGACGGATATAAATTTAAATCTACAATTCTGGAATTTGACAAAAATACTATACTTGGATAAAAAGGTTTTGGTGCCTCTGCCATTCATGTATGGGAGTTCAGCACACTAGATACTGGAACTACGTTAGTACGCACCAAATAATCAATGGATGGATGGTTAGTGAAATTATTTAAGGGTATGATGAATAAAAAACTCAATGATTCGTTAGATGCATGGCTAGCCGCATTAAAAACCCAGGCAAAATCCAGGTAATGCCTTCTAACACAGCACGCATTTTTCAACATCATAAATTAAGGAGAGCTGTGTGTCAGAACGAAAACGGATAGCACTGCTCATTGACTGTGACAATGTTAGTCATAAGTCAATAGAAGGTGTATTGGAAGAACTGGCAAAATATGGCATGGTAAATGTTCGCCATGCCCATGGTGACTGGAATAATCCATCCTTGTCAGGCTGGATTGATAAACTACACCCCCATGCAATTCGACCCATGCAACAGTTTGCCTATACAAAAGGAAAAAATGCGACAGATTCAGCAATGATCATTGACGCCATGGACTTGCTATATAGTAATAGTGTCGATGCTTTCGCATTAATGACAAGTGACAGTGACTTTACTCCCTTGGTACTCAGAATACTTGAGAGTGGTCTGCCTGTTTATGGTTTCGGCGAAAAGAAAACACCAAAACCCTTTGTCGATGCCTGCTCACCCTTTATTTATACTGAAAACCTTGTTTCAGAAAACGAAGATAAAACTGACACCCCGCAACAACCCATTAAGAAAAATAAGCAAGAACTTCGTAAGGACACTGCACTGGTTAAATTACTGAGAACGGCCGTAGAACAAACATCTGATGATGATGGTTGGGCGGAATTAGGCAGAGTTGGGCATTACATATCAAACAACAGCTCTTTTTCCTCCATTAACTACGGCTATAAAAAACTTGGTGATTTAATAAAAATCAGTGAATTATTTGATGTCAAAATGAGAAGTGATGGCAAAGCCATGTATATTAAGGATGTACGAAAATAAAGTTATAACGCGTTATTTACTATTGACCATATATCAACGTAATTCAAATATCATTAAAAATAACGTATATAATAGAAGTCAAAATTCAACTTTTTGCAAATTTTACTGTCACTAATAAGCTTACAATCCAAATTAAAAATGACTATGAATAATCTACCAGAACTATTTATCACCAAGTTTTTTAAGCTCGAATCTGCAAGTGGTATTATTCTTGTGCTTGCTGCTTTTCTTGCATTAATATTTGCCAACTCACCTTTGCAATCTTATTACACGTTACTGCTGGATACCCCGGTAGAAATTCGCATTGGTGTTCTGGAAGTAGCTAAACCATTATTACTCTGGATAAATGATGGTTTGATGGCTGTTTTCTTTTTTTTGATTGGCCTTGAATTAAAAAGAGAACTGATTGAAGGTGAACTATCTGATAAGCGAAATATAATCTTACCGGGTATTGGTGCTATTGGTGGTATGGCTATACCATCATTAATTTACGTTTATTTTAATTATGATGATGCTACTGCACTTCAGGGATGGGCCATTCCTGCAGCAACAGATATTGCTTTTGCCTTGGGCATACTGACATTACTCGGCTCACGCGTACCTGTCAGTATAAAAGTTTTTCTCACATCCCTGGCTATTTTTGACGATGTTGGTGCCATTATTATTATTGCAATTTTTTACACTGCAAAAATTTCATTTACTTCACTGGTTATTGTTGCGGTTTGCATCCCGCTACTTGCCTGGATTAACAGGCGTAATCCTGCATCAACAAGTATTTACATTGTTATTGGCCTTATCATGTGGACAGCCATGTTAAAGTCGGGGGTGCATGCGACCTTAACAGGTATTATTCTTGCCATGTTTATACCTATGAAATCAAAAACAAATCCACGCTATTCTCCGTTAAAAAGCATGGAACATGATTTACATTCTGTTGTGGCTTTTATTGTTTTACCTATCTTTGCTTTTGCCAATGCGGGGATCAATTTTTCAGGTGTGGGCCTTGAAGAAATGACTCACAATGTACCATTAGGTATTGCACTTGGTTTATTTGTAGGCAAGCAAGTAGGGGTGTTTTGTTTTTGCTGGGTTGCTATCAAGCTTAAATTAACCCGTCTTCCAAAAGGCATGTCATGGAGCACATTATATGGCACCGCAGTATTATGTGGCATAGGTTACACCATGAGCTTATTTATCGGCTCACTGGCCTTTGAAGAAACAAATGTTAACTTTGTCTTTGATGATCGGTTAGGTATTTTGTTGGGCTCATTTGTATCCGGTATTGTTGGCTATATGATATTGCATTTAAGTCTACCTGCTAAAGAATCCAGGCCATAAAAATATTCTGCTAATGTATATTTCAATTGACCAGAGCTAAACCTTCACCACGCTTATCACTTGCGGCAGTGACTTTGTTTTCTTTTTTATCCCAGATAACAATATGCATATTACCAAAGGTATTATCCAGGGGTTTTAATGTATGCCCCAGCTGCTCTAATGTTGTTTTTGTTTTTTCCGAGAAAGTATCCGGTTCGTATTGAATGACATCGGGTAAATACTGGTGATGATAGCGAGGCAGGTTAACAACTTCCGATGCACTCTTACCCTCTATGGTCGCGAGTATGCCATGTAAAACCATGGTAATAATACGACTTCCACCTGGCGTACCAACAACAGCAAGTTTATCTTCACTTTCAATAAAGGTTGGACTCATGCTTGAAAGCATTCTTTTACCTGGCTCAATCGCATTGGCTTCTGCACCTACCAAGCCATAAACATTGGGTACGCCGGGTTTAGCTGAAAAATCATCCATCTCATCATTTAATAAAACACCCGTTCCTTCTGCCACAAAGCCTGAACCAAAGGGATAGTTAACAGATAACGTTGCTGCGACTCTGTTCCCTTGTTTATCTAAAATAGAGAAATGCGTGGTGTGATTACCACCAGAGGTATCAGCAACGCCTTTTAATGAACTGCTTGGTGTCGCTTTTTCGAAATCAATTTTTTGTTGTAATGTTTTTGCATAATTTTTACTAATCAATTTTTCTACAGGGACTTTTACATAATCTGAATCACCAAGATATTCAGCGCGATCACGATAAGTGTGTCGCATCGCTTCGACAATAACATGGATACGATTTGACTCTGAGAGCTGTTCAATATTATAAAAAGATAAGATATTCAGCATTTCAGCTAACGCCACACCACCTGAAGAGGGTGGTGCAACTGAAGTTAGACGATAACCTTTATAATCGCTAACGATCGGCTGTCTTTCTTTAATTTTGTATTCTCTTAAATCTTTTAAACTCCAGATACCACCAGCCTTGTTATTGCTCTTGACTAACATTTTCGCCACACTACCAGCATAAAAACCGCGATGACCTTTATTCGCTATTGCGCTTAATGTATTAGCCAAATCGGGTTGTTTAATGACATAACCGAGAGGTGGCACCTGGTTATTTTTTAAAAAAATTTTTGTCGCATCTTTTGACTTTTTAGAATGCTGTAATGCTTTTAAACGAAACTTTGCCATGCGTTGATAATGCTCAGTTACCTTAAATCCATTTTCGGCAGCACGAATAGCGGGCGCTAATGTTTCTTTTAATGATAAACGTCCATAATGTTTTGCGATATGGACAAGTGCAGCAGGTTCACCAGGAATACCGGCGGCCAATGCACCATCAACAGACAACCCAGCAATCACATTACCCTGTTTATCCAGGTACATATTACGCGTGGCTTTTAATGGTGCCGTTTCACGACCATCAACCATAACGTTTTTGTTCTTTTTACGATCATACAACAACCAAAACCCGCCACCACCAATACCGGAACTATAGGGTTCAACAACGGCTAATGTTGCGCTCACTGCAATCGCGGCATCAAAAGCATTACCGCCTTTTTCTAAAACTTCAAAACCAGCCTGAGTCGCAACAGGGTGTGCAGATGCTATGGCCGCCTGTAATGGTTTTAATTCAGAAGAGGCAAATGCATTTGTAGAAAAAATAAGAATTAGCAGTATCGAATTAATTTTGTTCATTATATTTTTCCTTAAACGAAAGATTTAAAATAAACGAGGACGCCGCCTGATCAGTAATTATATTAGAGATAAATTATCTTGAAGTCATAAATTGCTGCCATAAAAAAGCCTCTTAACGAGGCTTTAATATTATTCGATTTTTAACCCGCTACCAGCTTTTCATATTTAAGCTGCAGCGACTCTTTTGATTCTTCATTATCGGGATCAACCAGAATACAATCAACCGGGCACACTTCAATACACTGTGGCTCATCAAAGTGGCCAACACATTCGGTGCATAAGTTGGGATCAATTTCGTAAATCTCATCACCTTGGGTGATGGCCGAGTTTGGGCACTCAGGTTCACAAACATCACAATTTATACATTCATCATTAATCAGGAGGGACATGGAAATACTCCGTTACGGGCTAAGCCTGAAAACTAACTAAAATTAAGTCGCGCATATTAGCGTATTCTGTTATTTAATGCAGTAGCTACTTCTTCATGAACAAAGGGGGATATATCTCCACCCAAGGCGGCAATTTCACGTACTAAACTCGAGGAAATATAGCTATATTGCTCAGCCGGGGTTAAAAACAGCGTTTCAATCTTCTCATTCAAATGCCGGTTCATACTCGCCAGCTGAAATTCATACTCAAAATCTGAAACCGCGCGTAAACCACGCAAAATCACCTGCGCGTTCTGTTGCTGCACAAAGTCCACCAAAAGACCATCAAACTGAATAATCTCAACATTATCCATACCTGTCAGGACAGCTTTTGCCAGCGAAACGCGCTCATCAGCACTAAAAACGGGCTTTTTAGCGCCACTCTGACCACCTGTGGCAATTGCCAGAATAACCCGATCAAATATGCGTGATGCACGTTGAACCAGATCGCTGTGGCCATTTGTTATTGGATCAAATGTGCCTGGATAAACCGCGGTTATTTTCAAAGGCAAACCTTTAAGGATATGAATTGATAAGCTATTTTAGCTTATTGTCAGGATTAATTTAAGCTCAATAAACTTGCTTATCTTATTAGCTTCGCTGAAATAAAAAATAATTCACTTCACCGGCGGTCTTTTCTTTGAGCTTATGCCAGTTCATTGGCAGCCCAGGTAATGACTGTCTTTTTTCTATTTCCAAATATAACATTGCATTTTCAGCCAGCCAGCCATTACCTTCTAACAGGGGCACGACTTTTTCCATAAAGTCTAAATGATAAGGCGGATCCAGAAAAACCAGGCTGTAAGCTTGTGCCATATTGTTTAAAAATTTCACACTGTCCATATGGATTACCTCGGCTTGAGTGTTGGCACCTAATAAATCCAAATGCCCTTGCAGTGCTTGAGTGGCCTTTTTATGACTATCAACAAAAGTGGTAAATGCAGCTCCACGTGATAATGCTTCTAACCCAAGCGCACCACTGCCTGCAAATAAATCCAGACAACGTGCACCATGAATAACCGGCATTAACCAGTTAAATATGGTTTCACGCACACGGTCGGGGGTTGGGCGTAAATTGGGCGCATCGGGGAAGCGAAGTTTTCGTCCGCGCCATTCACCACCAATAATGCGAAGTTGATTTGAGCCTTTTGACATTAATTCAATTTCTGCTTTAGTGTCTTGATTAAATTTCAGTGTCTTGATTATACTTCAGTGTCTTGATTAAATTTCAGTGTTTTTAATTAAACTTCAGCTTTGTTAATTAACACGCGTACCCACCGTAACGGTAAACATTTTTTCAGTATTAATACGTCGCTTTAATGTTTCTTTAATTTGTTGCAACGTTACCGCTTCAATACGCTGATTAAAGTCTTTTAAATAACTCAGTGGTAAATCATAAAAACCAATGACAGATAAATAGCTTGAGATGTCACTATTACTGTCTATACGTAAAGGAAAGCCACCGGTGATATTTTTCTTGGCATGCAACAATTCTTTTTCTGTCGGCCCATTATTAACAAATTCATTTAAGGTCTCTTTTAAAACTTTAATCGCCTCATCAGTTTGTTTATTACTGGTTTGCATTCCAATCATAAAGGGGCCCCGTTTCGACATCGGGACAAAATAACTATAACTACTATAAGCCAGTCCGCGCTTCTCACGGATTTCATGCATTATTCGCGAACCAAAACCACTGCCACCTAAAATGTGGTTTGCCACATACAAAGTAAAATAGTCTTTATCTTTTCTATGTATACCAGGTTGCCCCATCATAATGTGTGTTTGCGTAGAGGGAAATTCCTGATGCACAAACGAAGTAGCTTCCAGTTCTTCTACCGCAGGTAAACTTTTTGCTTTTATACCAGAGGGTAATTTACCGACTATTTTTTCAGCAAGAAGCTCTGCTTTTGCCATATCAACATCACCGACTATAGTCACCAGGGCATTTTCTGCCACATAGTATTTTTTATAAAACCGCACTAAATCTTTGCGACTGAATTTTTTAATACTCTCTTCTGTACCAATACCTGGCATAGCATAAGGATGATTATGATATAAGCCTTTATAAAACTTCTCACTCGCTATCGTATCAGGTGACTGTTTTCGTTCTTCAAAACTAATTAATAATTGTTTACGCACACGTTCCAGCTCTTTGTTATCAAAGGTAGGTGCAGATATAACCGCTTCCATAGTATTAACGGCTTTTGTTAACCACTTTTCATCTGTCAATGTTCTTAAGCTTATTGAGGCGTTATCTTTCGAAGCACCCGCGCTAAAACGCGCACCGATGCTATCAAAACGTTCTGAAATATCATCAACCGTTAATTTTTTATTACCTAGTTTCGCGCCATGACTCAACAAACCATTAGTTAAATTGGCTATGCCGGGTTTATCCTCATCGCGTACACTACCCGCATCAAAAATCGCCTGAATGTCGACCATTGGAAGTTCTGCTGCGTACACATATAAAACTCGTGCACCATTTTTTGTTTTCCACTCTTTTATCTCGACAGTTTTGTTGTTACTTGTTTTAACATTATTTGCGGCACAACCCGATAACGTTAAAATAGCCATCAAAATAAGCACCGCGACAATAAAATTATTTTTATTTATTACTAACATTTTCATACTCTTTGATAATTTTTTTATGAGAGTTATTTCAACTAATGACGAACCGCTGCTGTAGGCTGACGTTTTTTAGCCGTTAGAGGTTGAGGATCAAGCACAGCGACCGTTAACGTATCTTTAACCAGGTATTTTTTTGCCACGGCCTGAATTTGCTCTGCCGTTACTTCACGGATGCGTTTTGTATATTCATCATTTAAGCGCCAGTCCAGCCCGACTGTTTCTAACATACCAATTTGCATAGCCTGGTAAAAAACAGAATCTTTTTCATAGACCTTTTCAGCTACAGCCTGAGCTTTGATGCGCTCGAGTTCCTGCTCGCTTACTAATTCTTTTTTTACTTTTTCAAGTTCTTTATTAATCGCTTTTTCAAGTTGCTTAACGCTATAGCCTTTAGCCGGTGTGCCATCAATTAAAAACATTTCATCTAAACGAGAAAACAATCCATATCCAGTATCAGCACTCACGGCAATTTGTTGTTTACGCACTAAAGACTTAGGGAAACGCGAGCTGCTACCGCCACTTAATACATAGGCTAAAACATCAAGCGCATATGGCTCCCACTCTTCTTTCGCAGTTTTATATGATGGCACCTTATATCCCATGACTATATACGGTATACGTGCAGGTGCTTTCACATTAATACGTCGCTCACCTTTTTGTTTTGCATCTAATCGTGGTTTTGTTGAAGCAATATCAGAGGGTTTAAGATCGGCAAAATATATTTTCGCCAACTCAAAGACTTCCTGAGCTTTAACATCCCCCACCACAACTAAAGTGGCGTTATTGGGTGCATAAAATTTTTCGTACCAGCTTCTTAAATCAGCAACCTGTAAATTTTCTAAATCATTCATCCAGCCAATGATGGGTTGATGATAAGGGTGGTTGGTATAGGCTGTGGCAAAAAATTGTTCTGTGGTTAGTGCGCTGGCTTTATCTTCTGTGCGCATACGACGCTCTTCCATTACCACGGCCAGCTCTTTTTTAAATTCTTCTTCAGGTAAAAGCAGGTTACGCATACGATCTGCTTCCATTTCAAAACTGACCTGTAAACGACTTTTTTCTAACTGTTGAAAATAAGCGGTAAAATCTTTGCCGGTAAAGGCATTTTCACGGCCACCATTTTCGGCAATGATGCGAGAAAACTCTCCGGCAGGATGTTTGTTGGTTCCTTTGAACATCATGTGTTCCAACACATGGGAAACACCCGTAATGCCGCTATATTCATAACTTGAACCCACCTTGTACCACACCTGGGAGACAACAATAGGGGCGCGGTGATCTTCCTTAACCAGGACTTTCATGCCATTTGCCATTTTGAATTCATGTACTTCAGAGGCCGCTACGGCCGCAGTGCTTGCCAACGCAGTTGTTAGATATATTGTTGCAAAAGCCAATAATCCTGTTCTCATTTACATTTTTCCTTTATTACAAAAATTATCTTACCACTGTTAATTCGATGTGAAGACTTACTCAGTAAAGCAGCAAGTGATAGGATAGCGTTTTATTTAACCGATTTCACAATATTTTCTACGACCAGCAAATCAATGTTTAGTTTCCTAAAATCAAACAAATCAAAAACCTCCGACTCGCAAGATGTGGCCGAAGAGCAGCTTGCCCAGACCTCTGATCAGCTCAATGATCAGGCACAAGATCAAAATAAAGGTTTCTTCTCCCGTCTCAAGCAAGGGCTAAGCCGAACCCGCCATGGTTTAACTGATGGTTTAGCTAATTTAGTGCTTGGTGCGAAAACCATTGATGATGATTTGATGGAGCAAATTGAAGATATTCTGATCACCGCTGATCTGGGTATGGATGCAACAACCCGTATCAGCCAGAACCTGCTACAAAAAGTCTCGCGCAATGAATTAAAAGATCCGGAAGCGCTCTTTATCGCCTTGCATGACGAAATGCAGACTATTCTGGCGCCTTGTGAGCAACCATTAGTGATTCCAGCACAAGACTCACCCTACGTGATTCTCGTCATAGGGATAAACGGGGCTGGCAAAACCACAACCATTGGTAAACTGGCCAAACGCCTGCAGAATGAAGGTAAATCTGTCATGTTAGCCGCCGGGGATACCTTCCGTGCTGCTGCAGTTGAACAACTTCAGGTCTGGGGAGAGCGCAATAATATCCCTGTTATCGCCCAACATAATGGCGCCGATAGTGCCTCTGTTATTTTTGATGCACTGGAATCGGCACGCTCAAAAAATATTGATGTATTAATTGCGGATACTGCTGGCCGCTTACACACCCAAACTAATTTAATGGAAGAGTTGAAAAAAGTTAAACGTGTAATGGGTAAAATTGATCAATCTGCCCCACATGAAGTGATGCTGGTGTTGGATGCTGGTACAGGACAAAATGCTTTAAACCAGGCAGAACAATTCAACCAGGCGATGCAACTCACCGGTATTACTCTCACCAAGCTTGATGGCACGGCAAAAGGTGGTGTTATCTTTGCACTTGCGCACAAACTTGGCTTACCCATTCGTTACATTGGTGTCGGTGAAGGAATTGAAGACTTGCGAATCTTTAATGCCAAAGATTTTGTAGATGCCTTATTTGATGAAGAAAAATAATTTTTAACCACAGAGGTTCACTGAGAAGTACCTTAATATTAATTAAATTGAGTACCTGTTTTAGAAGTCAATCAGTTCTCAAAAATTAACAACTTTTACATCCCCTCTGTGTTCTCTGTGCCCTCTGTGGTAAAAAGGTTTAATTATAATAAGAAGAAGCCAAAACTTATGATTCGTTTCGTGAATGCCAGTAAACGCTATAGCAGCGGCTTTGATGCCCTGCAAAATGTAAGTTTCCACATTACGCCCGGTGAAATGGTTTTTTTAACTGGCCATTCTGGTGCAGGTAAAAGCTCGTTATTAAAACTGATCGCACTATTAGAGCGCTCCAGTCGTGGTCAGGTTATCGTTAATAATCAAAACCTGGCTAAAGTTCCTCGACGTCGTATTCCCTATTTTCGCCGTAATATCGGTATTATTTTTCAGGATCACCAACTTTTATTTGACCGCACCGTTTACGATAATGTTGCCCTGCCCTTAATCATTGCAGGTTATTCACGCCATGATATTGGTAAACGTGTTCGTGCCGCACTGGATAAAGTTGGCTTACTGAGCAAAGAAAAAAAATACCCGATTACTTTATCCGGTGGTGAACAGCAACGCGTTGGCATTGCGCGTGCTGTGGTTAATAAACCACCTCTTATTCTGGCAGATGAACCTACTGGTAATTTAGATCCTGAACTTTCAGCCGAAATTATGAGTTTGTTTCAGGATTTTAGCGATGTTGGTGTAACCGTGTTAGTGGCAACACATGACCTGGCTTTAATTTCTGCTCTTCCTTACCGGATGCTAACGCTAAAAGGTGGGAAACTCATTAATGATACTCAACAGGCCTTATGAACAACCCGCAATCACAGCGTGAGAAACACGCAAGACCTGGCATTATGACTTTAGTGCAGTCTTACTTTGTTCGTCATATCCAGGTATTTTTTTATAGTCTTGGTCAATTAAGTCGTGCGCCTATTTCAACATTAATGACCTGTATGGTGATCGGCATTGCTTTAGCGTTGCCCACCGGTTTACATACCTTATTAAAAAATGCACAACAACTCAGTGGTGGTTGGGAAAGCACCGCTCAAATTTCTGTTTTTCTTAAAAAGAGTGTTACTGAATCTCATGCACTAAAAATAAAAGCTGATATTCAGCGCTGGCCGGATGTTATTTCAGTTCATTACATTAGCCGTGAACAAGCATTAAAAGAGTTTCAAAATTTATCGGGCTTCGGTGGTGCTTTACAGGCATTAGATACAAATCCACTACCTTCTGTTCTGGTTGTTAAACCACAATTATCAGAACAAACTAATGAGCAAACGACAGAAAGATTATTGAACAAACTTCAAAGCATGCAACAAACGGATAAAGCACAACTTGATATGCAGTGGGTACGGCGACTTTATGCGATCATGAATATTGTTGAACGTGGTGTACAAATTCTTGGCTTCTTGCTTGCCCTGGCGGTTTTGTTAGTTGTAGGAAATACCATTCGTCTTGCAATTCAAAATCGTCGAAAAGAAATCGTTGTTATGAAACTCATCGGAGGAACAGATGCCTTTATTCGTCGTCCTTTCCTCTATACCGGTTTTTGGTATGGATTATTTGGTGGCATTATTTCCTGGCTGCTCGTCAGCTTTACCATGCTGAGTATTAGCAGTCCTATCGAAAAATTAACGACCCTGTATCAAAATCAATTTGAACTCAGCAATATCTCATTTTTGACAACTTTGATGTTAATTATAATTAGTGTCCTTTTAGGTTTAATTGGTTCCTGGTTTGCGGTTGGCCGTCATTTACGTGAAATAGAGCCTCAATAAAAACATTTATAGAACACGTGTTTATTTCAGCTAAAAACACCAAATAAACTAAACTTTGCCCCGCCTATACCGATATACTAACTATCAATTATTTCACTTATTAGTTATTTTAAAAAAACTGATTTATAGGCATGACTGAAAAAATAACGCGTATCCTGGTAGTAGACGGCTCGACCGTATCCCGTCAAATTTTATCCCGAATCCTTCAGGATGAAATAACTAATCTTGAAGTTCATAGCAGTAAAAGTGGTGCTAGTGCCATTAAGAAAATGCATGAGAACCACTATGATCTCATCACAACCGCCCTTCTGTTACCTGACATGGACGGTTTAGAGTTATGCCGTAAAATTCGCAACTCAAACACCAGCAGTCACCAATACACTCCTGTCATTGTGGTCTCAGGTGATGCAGATGAACGCTTGCTGCAAGAAGGATTTAAAGCCGGTGTCACAGACTATTTTGATAAATCGAATGGCTACAAAGCCTTTGGCAATTTCATTAAAGCATTTATCCAACGTAATGCCAGCCTGGTTGGGCATATTTTATTTATTGAAGACAGTAAAACCGCTGCTGCTGTTATCTGTAAAATATTGATAAAACATGGTTTGAAAGTGACCCATACTGACTCAGCTGAAATTGCTATGGGTATGCTTGAAGTTCAGCATAACAATGAAGACATCCCTGATCCCTTTGACCTTGTGATTACTGATTTTTACCTCAAAGGTGCGCTCACTGGGGGTGACTTACTCTACGCCATTCGCGCCCGTTTTCATTATTCCCAGCAAGAGCTACCTGTTCTGGTGATTACGGGTAATGATGATCAAAAAACTCAGGTTGAAGTTTTTCACGCAGGTGGCAATGACTTTGTCACTAAACCGATCTTAGAAGAAGTCATTATGGCCAGAATCCGGTTACTTTTACTGATTCGCCATCAATTCGAAGCGCTGACACTACAAGCTGAAAATATGCGCTGGATTGCCGCCACTGACAGCCTCACCGGCGTTCGCAGTAAGCGTTACCTGGTGGACAACGGTGAAGATTATATTCAAAACACCGCGAACCAGCCTGTATGGGCAATGTTAATTGATATTGATTTCTTCAAAAAGATTAATGACAACCTGGGTCATATTACGGGGGATCACGTTCTAGCTGAACTGGGCGCAAAATTGAATCAATCATTCCCATCCGATATGGTTGTACGCTTTGGTGGAGAAGAATTTTCTGTGCTCTTGAAAAACCTGACTCATGAAGAAGCGCTACAAAAAGCAGAAAAATTGCGCAGAGAAATAGCTATACTAAAACCTGCGAATGTAGACTTAACCATTAGTGTCGGGCTCGCGAGCATGCAAGATCACCCGGATAGCAATCTCACCCAAATTCTGGCCCTGGCAGATAAAGCCTTGTACCACTCAAAAGAAACCGGTCGAAACCGGGTGTCCTATATCACCGAAGAGGGTATAAAACTCTCTCATTTGCATGAAGATTAAATATAATAACCCTACAAACAGTGTAATTATTGAATGAAATCAATCATTTAGCCCCCTTTTTAACAAATTGAACTTATCTAAAAGTTGGCACTCTAATTCATCGAGTGCTAATATTGGATAGCGCTAATATTGATTCATATAAAACCAAGGGGTTCGACATGAGCAAAAGCCTACAATTACAGTTTGCAGTACCGTCAGGGAGCCTGGAGTCTTACTTACAGGCGGCACGTAATATTCCTATTCTCAGCGCAGAAGAAGAGCGCGAACTTGCCGTGCAGTTACAGGATCATGGTGATCTTGAAGCCGCTCAGAAACTGGTTTTATCGCATCTTCGTTTTGTTGCTCACGTCGCACGTAGTTACAGTGGTTACGGGTTAGCAATGGCTGATTTAGTCCAGGAAGGTAACATTGGCTTAATGAAGGCCGTAAAGCGCTTTGATCCAACTGTTGGTGTACGTTTAATTTCATTTGCCGTTTACTGGATTCGTGCTGAAATTCATGAGTTCATATTACGTAACTGGCGCATTGTGAAAGTTGCAACAACTAAAGCGCAACGCAAATTATTTTTTAACTTACGTAGTCAAAAGAAACAACTTGGCTGGTTTAACGATGATGAAGTCAGTTCTGTTGCGGATGATCTGGGTGTTAAACGCACTGATGTTGTCGAGATGGAAAAACGTCTCAGTGGCCTGGATATTGGCTTTGATGGCCCGGATGATAATGATGAAAACATGTCACCTGCGCCTGCTAATTATTTAGAAGACAATAGTCTTGAGCCTTCTCGCTTAATTGAGCAGTCAGACTGGGCAGATAATCAGGAAACACGCTTATACGAAGCATTAAAAGATCTTGATGACAGAAGTCGTGATATTTTGCAGCAACGCTGGTTATCTGATAATAAATCCACCTTGCATCAGTTAGCTGATAAGTATGAAGTTTCAGCTGAGCGTATTCGGCAGCTCGAAAACAATGCCATTAAAAAACTTCGCAATGTTATTGGCGAAGCCGCATAAAAACATACGCAAACTGATTAAAAGCCTCTTTATCTTAAAGAGGCTTTTTTTTTAGCCTAAATTATCTGCAAACCCCACATGATATTCGGCATATTTTTTCAACCTAAAACCGATAAAAAGCTGAAAATATCTATAAAATACCATCACACCCTAATGCTCTTTACGACCTTCATATATTTTGCCTCAATACCCGCCTATTCCAAGAAGGTATCTGGCTGATGTTAAATTTGACTATAGTAAATTCTATTCATCCGGTTGATTTATTCATATGGGAGTTGTATTTACTGGTACTACATTCATGGCTAATACCTGTTTTGATCAGGACTTCCAGAAGAGGAATAAATACGGTTCGCATGCAACCAGTAGCAGGATCAGATAGCTACAGCTTACAACTCTGCATGCAATGGTAATAACCAAATTCAGACAGTTTTAATTTTAATAGTTATCTACCTGGATTTTTCTTATTTAGTTTTATCTTTTGCTTCAAGCCCGCTTAACTCTGATTTCACGCGGGCTTCTTCTTCATCTAATGATTGCTTTAATTTATACATTTCATTTTTAACACGCTTCTCACCTTCTTTCTTGCCACCTTCATACATT
Source organism: Gammaproteobacteria bacterium (assembly GCA_026197095.1). Lineage (GTDB taxonomy): Bacteria > Pseudomonadota > Gammaproteobacteria > UBA6429 > Thiohalophilaceae > JAGLTQ01. The sequence continues at coordinate 1,369 of JAPHTF010000049.1, read as the reverse complement.
GATGAGAACTCACCCATCATATTTTCAATCGTTTCATTTGATGTGGCTAAACGTGTTGCAAGAGATGCATTTTCTAATCGCAAAGCTTCATTTTCCTTCCTCAGTTGAAGTTCACGTGAATCTCTATTGTTATCAGCTACCTGGTGCCCTTTTAATGTTAGCATCCGAACATAATCATTAAGTAATGTATTGATATCATTAATAGTTAATTTTAATAAGCCGGTATCTTTTTGAATTGCAACATTCACTAAATGTTCATATAGTTTTTTTTCATCATCTAGTAATGACTCAACATTTGATGCCACTTTGTTGTCATCCATAGCTAAATCTTCTTTAAAATGAGCGGTTAATTTCTCCCTGTGCTTAGGTAACATCAATTTAATATGGCTGACTAATTCCCGGGTATTTCTTCCATCTTTTTTTAATTTAAAAACAAAAAACACTATCCAGCCAATCAAGAGCAATAACAGTACACCACCTATTTCTGCAAAAATAATTATAAAACTAAGCAGTGAATCACTCATCTTATTCTTTTTCAACCACCTCTGGACTTGAGTGATTTACATCATCTTCTTTCATTTCATCTTCTAAACTCTGAGCCATTTTTTCTTTTCGACGTTTCATATAAATATATCCTCCACCCAGCACACCAACAATAAGTAAATTGCCAATAACAATTGAAACCATAATTAATGTCCAGTTAATTTCATCTTGCTTTTCTTTTAGCTGGCTTTCTTCTTCATTTTTATGCCTGTCTATATTTTCAGTGTCTTTAGTTTGCGTGACTTTCTCTTTAGTAATTTCTTGTACCTGTGCTGATTCTTTTTTAACATCAAGCACTAACTCCTGAGATTCCCCACTCGCTACAAGCACTTTATTAAAACTAACCACAAAAGGTTGGCCATCTGCTCTAACTGCATCGATATTTATAGTAAGTAATTTATTTTTATATTTTTTATCAATATTAAACGTCCATTCTTTACCGCGTTGAGCTAAAGCATATTTACTCTTGTCTTCTGTTTCTAATGTAATTTTTATGGAATCTGGTCTTAATAAATTATTATGGGGTATTACGATAACCTGATAGGTTTCATTTTCATCTGTGATTTTTACATTTGCTGGAACATCGTACACAGTTAGCTGATGATGAATCTCGCGTTCAGCTGTAGGACTTTTTGCCTGAATAACAAATGCATTATCACCTGGCTTAAACATAGGAGGTAACTGAATACTGTATATTGTTTGATTATCAGCCCGCTTTGACATAGGGTATAACTGCTCATCAGCGCCCTCTTTTTTTCTTTTTAATGTAAAATTGAATTTTGATAACAGGCGCTGATCAGTTAATTGCTTTCCATCTTCTTCTAAT
>JAPHTF010000053.1 GCA_026197095.1 Gammaproteobacteria bacterium | reverse complement strand
GTTTTCTGGCTTGAAGAATTTCATTTAGATGGCTTACGTGTTGATGCCGTCGCGTCCATGTTATACCTGGATTATTCACGTGAAGCAGGTGACTGGATACCCAATCAGCATGGTGGTAATGAAAATCTGGAAGCCATTGCCTTCATGCGTGAGCTCAATGAAGTTACCCATGCAAATTTTCCCGGCACCATGATTATGGCTGAGGAATCAACCGCATGGCCACAGGTGACTCGTCCAACGAATTTAGGTGGACTTGGATTTAGCATGAAGTGGAATATGGGCTGGATGCATGATTCGCTTAATTATTTTTCAAAGGATCCTGTTCATAGACACTTTCACCATGATCGTCTTACCTTTGGCTTACTTTATCTGTTCAGTGAAAATTTTATTTTGCCGTTTTCCCACGATGAAGTCGTCCACGGAAAAAGCTCAATGTTACATAAAATGCCTGGCGATGAGTGGCAACGTTTTGCTAATTTGCGCTTACTCTATAGTTATATGTTTACCTATCCAGGTAAAAAACTTCTTTTTATGGGTTGTGAGTTTGGACAAGGTGATGAATGGAACCATGAAAAGACTCTAGACTGGTACGTATTACAATATCCCTTACACTCAGGTGTTAAACAATTAGTAACCGATCTAAATCATTTATACAAAAGAGAATCTGCTTTATATAAATTTGATTTTGATCCAGAAGGATTTGAATGGATTGATTGTCATGATACCGACCAGTCTATATTGTCGTACCTGAGAAAAGCAGATAATGAAGCCATTATTGTGATATTAAACTTTACCCCTGTGATACGTGAAAATTATCGTATTGGAATACCGGAGGCGAGTAATTATAAAATAATTTTCAATTCAGATTCAGATTATTATTCGGGTAGTAATGCCGGTAGCCATTCAATTATTCATTACGAAAACATGGCATGGATGAATCGAAGCCAGTCAATATCATTAACCTTACCCCCATTAGCCGCATTAATATTAAAGAAAACAAATGAATAAAATTCTATATATAAGTAGTGAAGCCTATCCTCTGATTAAAACCGGAGGACTGGCTGATGTTGCAGGTAGTTTACCCGCTGCGTTATTAAAAAATTCACAGGATGTGCGGTTACTATTACCCGCTTATCCTGAAGTATTAAAAAATATCCACAGAAGTAAAACTATTGCTTCAACATCTTATTATAATTTGGCGGTCGACATTATTGAAACACGTCTCCCGGGAACTAATGTCATCGTCTGGCTGGTTGATTGTCCATCTGTATTTAACCGCCCTGGTGGTCCCTATACTGATGGCCACGGCCAGCCATGGCATGATAATGCCCTGCGTTTTGCTATTTTTTGTCACGTCGCTGTTGATATTGCTTTAGACAATTATTCATTAACCTGGAAGCCGGATGTTGTGCACTGTAACGACTGGCAAAGTGGATTAGTTCCCGCCCTGCTCAGCTTACATAAAAAACGACCTGCAACCATATTTACCATTCATAATCTTGCTTACCAGGGTGTGTTTGACCATAAAACATTTACAGAATTAAAACTCCCTGCCGAACTTTGGCATATGGATGGAGTTGAGTATTACAACCAGTTCTCATTTATTAAAGGCGGACTTGCATATGCTGATAAAATCACAACAGTAAGTCCATGTTACGCAAAAGAAATTCTACAACCCGAGTATGGTTATGGGCTTGATGGCTTACTAAACCATCGAAAAAAAGATCTACTTGGTATTATAAACGGTATAGATGAAAAACAATGGAACCCGGGCACAGACAAACACCTGGCACAAAACTATAACCGTCGTTCACTCAATAAAAAGTCCATTAATAAAACTGAATTACAAAAAGAACTTTTGTTACCCGTTGATGCCTCTATACCTATGATTGGTATGGTCAGCCGCCTGGTGGAACAAAAAGGTCTGGATATCATATTACAAAGTCTGCCAACCTTATTAACGAAACCTTTGCAAATAGTCATACTCGGTACAGGTGAAACCCATTTTGAAATTCAATTGACTGAGTGGGTAAAACACCATCCGGAAAAGTTTAAAGTTATTATTGGTTACAGCGAGTCACTGGCACACCAAATTGAAGCGGCAAGTGATCTCTATTTAATGCCGTCGACTTTTGAGCCTTGTGGCCTGAACCAGTTATATAGCTTGCGCTACGGTACCTTGCCAATTGCTACACCAGTCGGTGGGCTGGCCGATACGGTTATTGATGCCAACAAAGAGAATATTAAAAAGGGTACTGCAAATGGATTTATATTAAAAAATAAAACCGCACTATCTTTATTAGAAACCATACAGCGCGCGCTAACCTTCTACCAAGAACCCGCTATTTGGCGGCAATTGCAAATTACTGCCATGAGTGGTGATTTCTCATGGCAAGGCAGCGCCAAACATTACATTTCTCTTTATGATAAATTTCACGTAAAAAAAAAGGGTAAGGCTTCAGGAATCTAGTTTTATTGCTGCTGAAAAACAGTCATCTCGCCAGATACATTCTAATTGATCGCATTGTTGTTCAGCGGCCGATGCGAAACAGTTAAAATTTCCTTCTGCAAGTTGAATCGTTTGAATTAATTTTACTTTATTCATGCGAGAAGATTTAATTCCGTAATCTTTAGCTCGTTCACGTATATCCTGCATATTCATAATCTGCCTCCAATAATTTATTGTCCGATAACTTAAGAGCAAAAAATACGCCAGATTTTGCATAACTAATTAACTTTAAATAATACAAACACTTAACAATATTTATTTAATAATGTGTTTTTTATTTTGCTCTTTTTCAGCACATAAAAAATAGTATATGCACTATATTAGATAAAAACCTGTGGTTATCAAGTAGCACACAAACACTTTAGCGTTTTTATATTTCAGCTGTATTACTTTCCTGGTCAATAAACCAGTTAATATCACCAATGCAATTAATGGGAAAGGCTGCACCTTCTTTAATTTTTTTTATGGTATGAGCTTTTTCACGCCCAGCAACAAGAACAATTTTTGTTTTTGTCTTGTGTAAAGTATCAAGGCTTAATGAAACACGATCCGAAGGAGGTTTAGGTGAATGGTACACAGGAATAACTGAACGATGATCATTCAGTGCTTCGTGCCCAGGAAAAAGGCTTGCAGTATGGCCATCGTCCCCGATGCCTAAAAAGGCAATATCAAAAGCATTAATAGCTTTAATTTCATTTCGATATTGCGCGGCAGCTTCATCGGCGCCGAGTTCCGCAGGAATACGATGAATATACGTTTTATCCATCGCTGACCATAAATTCAAATCCAGCATAAGATCATTACGTTCAGGATCACCTTGTGGCAGACATCGTTCATCTCCCAGGTACCAATGAACCTTATCCCAGCTTAATGATTTTTTGGCAAGTAAATTAAGGCATGTTACCGGGGTATTACCTCCGGGTAAGATCACATGACACACTCCATTTTCTTTTAGAAAAGCATCAATACGCTCTGCCAAAAAATCGGCTGCCGCTTGTGAGGCTTGATTAAAGTCAGTATATGTATTCCATTGATGCATAGTCTTAACTCGGTTTATGCCAACCACCTACGCAGTCAGTAAATAATTCATCCATACCGGGAACATCCCAGCTACCTGCACGATAGCGATCGATAGAAATACGATCTTTCCATACATCAAGTATCGGTTCGATAATCGACCAGGATTCTTCTACTTCATCTGCTCGTGAAAATAAGGTTGCATCGCCGGTTAAAACATCATGCAGCAATACTTCATAAGCATCTGAGACATCCTGACCATCCTCTGAGTACGGAGCACGCATTACCATTCGCTGTGTATCCGTTGTTAAGCCCGGCATTTTTGCGTTCATTCGAAGAAAGATGCCCTCATCAGGATGTAAACGAAATACCAGTGAATTTGCTATTGGCGGGGTTGCATGAGTATCAAAAAGATTGAATGGCAATTTGCGAAAACGAATAACAATTTCTGATACACGTTTAGGTAATCGTTTTCCCGTCCAGAGAATAAAGGGAACACCTTGCCAGCGCCAGTTATCAATGTAAAAACGCGCAGCAGAAAACGTTTCTGTCACAGAATCTGCAGAAACCCCCTCTTCAGCTACGTAGGCCTTAATCTTAGCATCACCTATCGTTCCGGAACTGTATTGTGCCGCAACCGTTTCTTTCTTTACCGTGTCTTTTTCAAAGTGACGTACCGCGCGCAGGACTTTAATTTTCTCATCGCGAACCGCTTTCGCAGTGAACTCTACCGGCGGTTCCATGGCAACCAGCGTCATCACTTGCATAAGATGACTTTGAATCATGTCACGTAATGCACCTGACTTCTCATAATAGTTTGCCCGATAGCCAATGCCGATATCTTCCGCAGCAGAAATTTGAATGTGATCAACATAATTTCTGTTCCATAAAGGCTCAAGAATGGTATTGGCAAAACGATAGACCAGAAGATTCTGCACACTCTCTTTACCGAGATAATGATCGATACGATAGATTTGTGTTTCACTTAATAATTCTTGCAGTTCCTGATTTAATTGTTTCGATGATTTCAAATCCATACCAAAAGGTTTTTCAATAACGACGCGTCGAAAACCCTTTGTTTGATCGGACAAGCCTTGTTTATGCAATCCTGCTGCTATCGTTGTATACATACGAGGAGGTACGGCACAATAAAACATGGCATGGGTAAAACCATTTAAATTTTCCAGCGCAGCATCTAATAACTGGTAAGTTGCATCATCTGCTAAATCACCATCAACCATTTTGAACATGGCTGAAAAATTTTTCCATTGCTCATTATTAACATCAACATCTTTTGCATATTCTGAAATGCCCTCTTTTAATGATGCTAACCATTCATCCAGGCTGCGTCCTTTTAACACTCCAATAATCTTACTTTCCTGATGTAATAAACCACAGCGCAACATTTTAACCAGTGCAGGAATGAGTTTTCGTTTTGTTAAGTCTCCACCCGCACCGAAGATGACAATGTTAGTGGGGTCAGTTTGTTTTCCAATACATTCTTTATCCATTGCCGTTGAAACTGATTCTGAGTTTGAAGCTAAATTTTCCATATGTTTCTCTCTTACTCAGCAGGCTTAATACTGTGCCCACCAAAACCTGCTCGCATCGCGTTAAGTATCTTTCCTGCGAAAGAAGGATCTTGCCTGCTTCTAAAGCGCATTTGCAATGCCAGCGTTAACACCGGTGTTGGCACGCCAAGTTCGATTGAATCCTGAACAGTCCAGCGACCTTCTCCAGAATCATCAACATAATCACTTAATGCTGACAAACTTTTATCATCACCGAATGCGTCTGCAATTAAATCCAGCAACCATGAACGAACCACGCTGCCATGCTGCCAAATTTCAGAAATTTGATGCAGATCCAAATCCATTTCTTCTTTCGCTTCTAGCAGTTCAAAACCTTCAGCAAATGCTTGCATCATGCCGTACTCAATACCGTTATGAACCATCTTCACATAGTGACCCGCACCCGCAGGACCAACATGTCCCCAGCCGGTTTCTTTACCTGGTGCTAACGATTGCAATACAGGTTTTAGTAAACTAATCGCTTCTTTACTTCCTCCCGCCATGATGCTGTAACCATTTTCAAGCCCCCAGACACCACCCGAGGTACCGCAATCAACGAAGTGAATATTCTTTTCGCCTAATTCTGCCGCACGTTTTTTACTTAAATTAAAGTTGGAATTTCCGCCATCGACTAATAAATCACCTTGCTCCATCCCTGCATCCATTAAGTGACTAATACTTTCATCAACAACCTGGTGCGGTATCATTAGCCAAATCACTCGGGGTGGTTCAAGTGCGCTGATTAATTCATCCAGGTTTTTAACCGGTGTAACATTATTAAGTTCATTCGCTAATTCGATCGCTGTCTCGGGAGAATGGCTGTAGGCAATAATGTCATGTCCATCTTTAACCAAACGTCGAACCATATTGGCTCCCATCTTTCCTAAGCCGATCATTGCTATTTTCATTTGAATGAATTCCTTATTAATGATTGTTAAATACTGAGGCTAATTAAATGTGATACTTGTCAATTTAGCAAGGTTTATACCAGCTTAATTAAAATTCTAATAAGTAAACTGAGTAATAAGCTTACCGCAAGCAAAACCAACTGGTACGAGATATGCAATCGTAATGATATAAGGGTTTTATTACCTAAAATGGTTGTTTAAGAATATTATATGCTCAAAAGTGTGCATCATTTGTAGAAATAAATTTATCATGCCCCAAAATTGGGCAGCCTTTAATTACGAATAATAAAATATTAGGAATATTTATGATTGATAATACCTTAGCCATAATACTTGCAGGCGGTGCGGGAACAAGGCTTCAACCATTAACCCAACGGCGTGCAAAACCGTCAGTACCTTTTGGTGGAAAATATCGCATTATAGATTTTTCTCTAAGTAACTGCCTTCATTCAGGTTTAAGACGTATTCTTGTACTGACTCAATACAAATCACATTCTCTACATAAACATCTGCGTGATGGCTGGTCCATCTTTAATCCGGAACTTGGAGAATATGTCACCCCTGTGCCCGCACAGATGCGTCAAGGTGATCAATGGTACCAGGGAACAGCAGATGCACTGTATCAAAACACCTATCTTATAGAACGCAGTAATGCTGAGTGGACATTGATTTTATCAGGTGATCATATTTACCGTATGGATTATGCATCCATGCTCGAAACACATAAATCATTAAATGCAGATGCCACTGTTGCCTGCATGCAAGTGCCACGTAGTGAATCAACTCAATTTGGCATTGTCAGCACTGATCAAAATCAAAAAATTATTAGTTTTGAAGAAAAACCAGAAAATCCTGAAGCGATGGAGGGGCATCCAAACTCGGCACTTGCCTCAATGGGTATTTATGTTTTTTCAACCAAACTGTTACTCGACATCCTGGCGAAGGATAGTGAAGATGCTTCTTCCAGTCATGATTTTGGAAATGATATTTTACCTAAACTCATTAACAGTCATAAAGTCTGCGCGCATTATTTTGGTGATACCAAGGGACGTGTCTCACCTGATAAATATTGGCGTGATGTTGGAACACTAGATTCTTATTATCAGGCAAATATGGATTTATTGAAATCAATTCCCCCTTTAGATTTATATCAAACAGACTGGTCGATTCGTTCATACCAGGCACAAACGCCTCCTGCGCGAGCAGTACCAGGGGAAGATGGTAATGAAGGTATATTTATTAATTCAATTTTATCAGGTGGAACCATTATTTCTGGAGGCAATGTTTCAAACTCCGTACTGTTTCAGAATATCTATATCGATGAAGAAAGCTTAATCAATAAGTCAGTGATATTTGATAATGTCAAGATAGGTAAAAATGTCAGGCTTAATAAATGCATTGTCGATAAAAATGTCATCATACCTGACAACGAGGTCATTGGGCATGATATCAAAGAAGACCAAAAACGCTTTACCGTAACAGAAAATGGAATTGTGGTTATTCCACAAGGCTATGAATTTAATACATAAAATTAAAGGGGTTAGGGTCTGAGGAATCCCCGCAAAATTTGCCGTTCGCTGTCATTGCGAGGCGGGTTAGGGTAATACCGACGAACCACTCAGCGGTTCATTAAGCGCAATGACCGGGTATACCCAGTCATTGCGAGGAAGTGCTGAAAAACGCATGTTTTTCAGCATTGACGCGGCAAATCTCACGGTTAATCCTATATGTCATGAGATTGCTTCAGTCACTTTGTTCTTTCACCCCAGGAGTACTTCTTCATATTGTCTTCAACAATATTCAGGGCGCGCAATGACGTGGTTTTTAATCTTGTATTAACAGGTTTTTTACTAAGTTGTTGTTTTTGATCAATTTTATTATAAAATTCGTGGGGATCCCTCAGGTCACGCCCCTTTTAGTAAGCCTCAATGAAGTCTGTTACAATCACCCGCCAGTGATAAATACCCGTATTAAAGAGTATTAAAAATACCATGAATTTTAATGGAACCTGTATTTCATCAACAACAGATGAGCACGGCCCGATTTATGTTTACCAAACACGATCATGCCGAATTCTCAGCTTTGATGGAAAAATCCAGCAAAGTCGCATGAAGCTGAATGATATTAACGGGTTAGCACATGGTTATACCCAGGCGATGATGTCGGGTTTATTTTTTATCCCGGCAGTAAAAACCGCGACCATCATGGGGCTCGGTGCAGGCTCAATGGCAAAGAATCTGCTCAGCAGTTTTTCTAAATTAAATGTACACGCCATTGAATATCGTGAGGCAGTAGCAAAAACTGCAAAAAAATATTTTCACTTACCCGAAAGTGATCGCCTTACCATTCATATAGACGATGCCATGAGCTATATGAAACACAGCAGTATTAAAAGCGATATTATCTTTTCAGACCTGTACAACACAGATGGCATGGAACCGAAGCAAGTGCAATCCTCCTATTTACGTGACTGCAAAAATGCGCTGAACCAACAGGGTATACTGGTGCTTAATATCTGGCACACAGCCCTCAATTCTCGGGAAGAGTTAGACGAATTACTCGCACTCGAATTTGAAGACAGATTACTGAGTTTTGAAGTAGAAAGCGGCAATACCATCGTGCTCGCATTCAAAAATAATATTCCTTCGATAAGAAGAAAAGAATTACTTGCCCGGGGGAAATGGTTACAGCAGAAAATGAATATTCCTGCTGAACGTTATGCCAAGTTACTCTGGAGCACACAGCAATATAAATTTTGAACCGTATAAATTTCGGTTCATATAAATAAAAGCTCAGAGAGGAAAATATAGCAAGCTGATAGCTGATACAATTTGCATTCAATGTTATGAAAGACACAAAGCAAAAACAAAAAATCACCTCTCAATATTCTGTCTCAGAGTACCTGGACAAACTCGTCAGTAATTCATCTCATCTTCCGAAAAAATCTGCGTTACTGGAAAAAGCGTGCCAGTATGCATGGGATGCGCAGGACATCACATCTGAAATGCCAAGCAGCCTGGACGTAGCAATACTGCTCAGCCAGTTAAGTGCGGATGAAACAACCACTGTTGTCTGTTTACTCAGTGACAGTCGTTTACGCACAGAAGAATTTCACAACACCATTAAAAATGAATTTGGTGAAGAAATCAACCATATGGTTCAGGGCATTGAAAAACTGCACGGCTTTAAAGCGAGTAAAACCGATAACCAGCAGCAGACCGAACGCTTAAGAAGAATGTTGTTAGCAATGGTCGATGATGTGCGTGTCGTATTAATCAAACTTGCCTACCGGGTACAGCGTCTCAGAGAATTAGCAGGAGCAGATAAAGCAACACAAAAAGCGATTGCATCAGAATCACTTGAAATTTTTTCACCCATTGCCAACCGTTTAGGAATAGGACAATTAAAATGGGAACTCGAAGATTTATCGTTTCGCTATTTAGAACCTGAAACTTATAAACGTATTGCGAAAATGCTGGAAGAAAAAAGAGACGAAAGGCAAACCTATATTAACCAGGTTGTCAGCGAAATACATTCGCTTCTCGAAGGTTCTGGAATTGAGGCCAAGGTCTATGGCCGACCAAAACATATTTATAGCATCTGGTCCAAAATGACGCACAAACATAAACAGTTTTCAGAATTGTTTGATGTTCGTGCCATAAGGATAACGGTCAACACCGTGGCAGAGTGTTACACCACACTGGGTCTGATACATGGCCGCTGGCATCATATCGCCAAAGAGTTTGATGATTATATTGCCAATACAAAAGAGAACGGTTATCAAAGTTTACACACCGCAGTATACGGCCCTGAAGGCAAGCCTGTCGAAATTCAGATCAGAACATGGGCCATGCACGAGTTTGCAGAATACGGTGTTGCAGCACACTGGCGCTATAAAGAACGCTCAGAGCAAGATGAAGTTCTGGAAAAAACCATTCACTCAATTAGAAAATTATTAGAAACACCTGAAAATGATGAAGAAGAATTATTAGACAGTTTTAAAACAGAATTATTTTCTGACCGGGTATTTGTATTAAGTCCTGAAGGAAAAGTGATCGACTTGCCGCAAGGCGCTACACCTATCGATTTTGCCTACAGCATTCACACTGAAGTGGGTCATAAATGTCGAGGCGCGAAAGTGAATGGCCATATCGTACCATTAACAGCGGTACTTCAAAACGGTGTACAGGTAGAAATTTTAACCACAAATAATTCAGCACCCAGCAGAGACTGGTTAAATCCAAACCTGGGTTATACCGCCAGCAACAGGACGCGCTCAAAAATAAAAACCTGGTTCCGCCAGCAGGATTACGAACAAAATATCATTGACGGAAAAGCAGCCATCGATCGTGAGCTAAAACGCATGCATATTTTAAGTCCTGACATTGATAAATCATTAAAGCATTTTAAAGTTAAGACTGAAAAAGAGTGGCAAGCTAAAGTAGGACGTGGAGATATCACTTCAGGTCAGTTAACCCATGGTTTAAACCAGGTGTATTCAAATGAATCCGTTAAACCCATACCCACTAAACCTAAACTAAAAAAGAAGCTGACTAAAG
>JAPHTF010000056.1 GCA_026197095.1 Gammaproteobacteria bacterium | reverse complement strand
CCGGGGTTGATGAGATATGTTTTGAAAAGTTGTTTACTAATGATCTTATTTCTATCTACTGGAGATACTCCGAGTAACACAGAGTCATTGGGGTATGTATTCGCCCAATCCATAATGCCAGCATCATACGATATAACATCTTTAATCCCAGCTTTTTTGCACTTCAATGCCGCTTTGTAAGATTTCATGCAAGTCTTACCATTACAGTAAACAATAATTTTTTTATCTTTATTGTCTGCACGCAATTTTTCCATATTGTCAGTAAATTTTTGTGATGATACTGGGATATTTAATGCACTTTTTATACGCAGTGTTTGATGTTCATACGCTGACCGCACGTCAACAATAATGACGTTGTCTTTAATTTTGTGAAGATCTGCAATAGTTATGAAAGGGATACTGGGATATTTTTCTCTTCCAGGGAATTCGTTATCTTTTGCAAAAATTGAACTGGATATTAATAATAAAATAGAAATGAGGTACGTCATCCGTAACTTTGAAGCGTTCATAAAATTCCCTTAAATTAGCTCTTTTTAGAAAGGTGTCAAAAATACAGGATAATTTCCTAACAACCCTGCTTATTATAAGCTATTGATTAGTCTGAATAATATCTTGTGAGTTAACAGTTTGCAATATGTATAATTGCAATCTGCATCACAAAAGCCTTATCTTATGTAAGTTTACCGATCTAGTCGACGCATATATATAAAGAGATATAATATGAAAATATATTAAGGTATTTAAAAAAATAACCGTTAACTATATATAACTGTTTATATATGGCACTAAATTCCAAATAGATGGATTTATAAAGAATCTCATAATTTAAATAACTTGAGGTAGGGATATGAGGTTAGCAAAGTTTTTCACCGTTATATTGAGTGCGGGCATGTTCTTGGTATTTAGCCAGGTAAGCAAGGCTGACGATGCCCTTCAATGGGCGGGCTGTGGTATTACCAAAAAAGCCTTTATGGAGGAGCTGGCCAAAGCCTATACAACCAAAACGGGAATTGAGGTTAACTTAAGCGGAGGTGGTGCTACAAAAGGTATTCGTAGCGCGGCTAAAGGTGCGATTCATATTGGAGGAGCATGTCGAGTATCTCTGGATCAGCATCCAGAAGAGCGTGATGCCTTTCAGATTCCTGTAGCCTGGGATACATTGGTGCCTTTTGTTCATTTAGATAACCCGGTGAATAATATTACATTCAAGCAGCTTGGCCAGGTTTATGTTGGTGAGATAACTAACTGGAAACAGCTTGGTGGCAAAGATGCTCCAATTGATCTGTATGTGCGGCGTGGTAAATTATCAGGTGTTGGACGCACCTTACGAGAGTTAGTATTTTCAAATTATGATCAAGATTTTAAAGCCACTTATGTTGTCAAGTCTTCAGGTCCAGTTGAAAAAGGGGTTGAGATAAATCCGAATGGATTTGGTGTAACGGGAGTCAGTAGTGCCAGAAAACGTCAGGTTAAGTTATTAAAGCTTGATGGTACTGCACCAACCTATGAGAATATAAAAAATGGTTCATTCGCCTTATACCGACCACTGTACCTTGTTATTAAACGGGGTGATAGCCGCCCACTAGTTCGTGATTTTATTCAGTTTGCGGTAAGCAACGAAGGGCAAGATATTATTCGTCGACAAGGTACAGTTCCCTATGCAGAAGCACTGCATTTAGTCATGAAACAACTTGACCAGTTTGAACGCGCGAGTTCAAGTGGATTACATGAGACGAAAATCAAATAAATTATTGTTAACAAGGGGGGCTATGTCCCCTCTTTTTTTCAGAAAAAATATTTATCAGGCTGTGATAATCTAAAGTAGAAGTATGGTTTGCTCTTGACTACGCCATATTACTGCTCATTATTATCTGAAGTACATCCATTCTCCGCACTCTAAAAATTTTCCGAGCTTTATTCAGGTATGACCTTGCTTAAAGAATTCTTGCAGGTTTTTTAGATATCTCACCCGCGGGTCTAAGTAACCAGCTTTGCACGTCCAGAGTTCACTTTTGTGAGATGCTATATATATAGTAGCGCTTTATTCCTCAAAAAAAGTAGTGATTTTCCTGGAATCTCATGTGAAAAGCATTTTTTCGGTAGAAAAGGCAGGGGTATAAATTATATGTATGGGATAAGTAATTCATTAGTGTTGTCGCTTAGTCAATTTAGGGATATTCTAGGCGCCACTTAATTTTAGGGTTTTTCTATTGGGGAAGCCCTAGTCGCAAAAAAAATTTTGAGGATAACAAAATGTTCACAACCAACCCGTTTGCCGAACTGTCGGCATTAATATCAACAGATGTAATGCAGATGTACATCATTGTCATGGCTGTACTCGTCGCAGGCGGTACAATTTTAGATATGATGCATAAGAAAAGTGCAAAGTACTTTTTCTTAGATTCAGCAAAAAATGCAAAAAATGCAAAGCGCACAGTAAGTGCAGGTGAAAAAGCTGGTATTGCAGTTGCAACTATCGCAAGCGAAATTATAACGTCTAGCGAATTCTGCAACACGAAACGTAGAATTTCACATCTTTTCACTATGTATGGTTTTATTCTCTTCGTTGCGACTTCAGCACTAATGATTTTTGAGTGCGACACTATTGCAACAGCAACTCTGGCACAGGTTTGGCACATTGGTGCAATCATGCTTTGTATTGGTGGTTACTGGTTCTGGTTCTTTATCCGTGTTGACGTGAATTCTGAAGGTGTTAAGTGGTATCAACTACGTCGTGCAGATATCTTTATTGTATCTCTTTTCACAACAGCAACATTCGCTTTACTTTGGTCTCATTTCCAGACTGGCCATAGTGGTGTAGTAGGTGATATGGGATTAACTACGTTGTTCTTTGTTTTATTCCTTATTGCAAACACGACGCTTTTCTCAACTGTAATGTGGTCTAAATTTGCACACATGTTCTTTAAGCCTGCTGCAGCATTCCAAAAGCGTGTTGCACATGCAGATGGTTCAAATTTGAACTTGCCAGGCGATTTCGATTTATCTTCACCTGAAGTGCAAGCAAGATTCCCTGATATCCCAGAATACATGGGTAAGAACCCAGAAAATATGGGTGCTGGTATCAGACGTGAAGCACCAAACCATTACTAACATTAATCTAATAACAATTATTTAAGAAAGAGAGAATATATTATGCCTACTTTTGTATATATGACTCGTTGTGATGGTTGTGGACAGTG
>JAPHTF010000008.1 GCA_026197095.1 Gammaproteobacteria bacterium | reverse complement strand
TAATTAAAGTGCGATAGGCTTTATGATCGCATTCTCGTATTTTAAAATCAATAAGATAGGCATGAATGGGCTGTTTTCTGGGACTTTAGTCATAGCAATTAGGTCAGTTTTGCGGGTATGCTAGATCATATTCTTACCTCGCAACCAGAACTGATAACAGGACATTTAATTTTATGGTTAAAAAACAGCCTCTGCCGCCCATTTTGGACTGGTCTGATCGCGGTCAGTTTGTGGCTGGTGTTGATGAAGTTGGGCGGGGGCCATTAGCGGGGCCCGTAGTCGCCGCAGCGGTGATTCTTGATCCTGATAATCCGATTGAAGGATTGATGGATTCTAAAAAAATTACCGAAAAACGACGGGAAGTATTGGCAAAAGAGATTAAAGAAAAGGCACTTTCATGGGCAATTGCCCGGGTAGATGTTGATGAAATTGACAGGATCAATATATTACAGGCCAGTTTACAGGCGATGACAATAGCCATTAATGATCTTAATCAACAGCCTGACTATGTCATGATTGATGGTAATCGTGTTCCTGTGGGAATCACTATTAAAGCAGAAGCGGTTGTAAAAGGAGATGATAGAGTAGCGTGTATTAGTGCCGCGTCTATCATTGCAAAAGTCGCACGTGATAATGAAATGGTTGAAATGGATGAAGTGTATCCGGGTTATGGACTTGCTAAACACAAAGGGTACCCGACCAAGGTCCATATTGAAGCTTTACAGAAACTTGGCGTTACCAAAATTCATCGACGAACGTTTGCTCCTGTTAAAAAGGTTTTAGCAACAGTATAAAAATACATTAACGAGTAATAAATCAAAAAGATTAATTTGCTGCAGTAAAAGAGGCATAACGCATGACTTTACCGCTTATTTTAAGATTAGATGTAACAGGGCAACCTGTAAAATGGATAGACTGGCAGGAAGCGGCCAATATTTATGCGCGTGATTGTGTCGCCTGGACAGCAGGCGAAAATAGCTTCTTGTTGCATGGAGGATTTTCACGCTGTGATGGGCAAAAAACACTTCTTAGCGTAAATTCAATTATTGCGGTAAAAGGTGAAAATCGACGAAGCCATCATAAAAAGGCTATCCCACCATTAAACAATCGCGAGTTATTTAGACGTGACCATCACACTTGCCTCTATTGTGGCAAATCAATGAAATCTTTATTACTCACCCGCGATCACGTTAAGCCACTTTCAAAAGGTGGGCAGGATATCTGGTCCAATGTTGTGACTGCATGCCGACGCTGTAATACGCATAAAGGTGATCGCTTACTTGATAGTTTAAATATGAAATTACTGGCTGTACCTTATATTCCTAATGTTGCTGAATATTTAGTATTACGAAACCGAAAAATTCTCGGTGATCAAATGGCATTTTTAAAAATGCAGTTTAGTCATTTTGGTAATGAATGGAATGAGCGAGATGATACGCTTATCATGCAATAAATCTTTTCTTTTTCTTATTTCTTAGTAAAAACATGGCTGACGCTTAATTTACTACTGCTTTTAAAAAAAATACCAACGAAATTTAAAGGTATATTCCAAATGGATTACCACTATGATGAGAAATTGCACGTTCTCATCATTATCTAAAATGAAATAAATTTTTAGTTATGGCATAATGAGTTCAAATTATAGTTCTTCACTGTTTAATTTTGCTTTGTTAATACCTTATTTTCTTAAATACAGTGAAGATGTCGATACTTTGGGTTTAGATGATATTAAAGGTAACAAGCCGGATTGTCCGATGGGACAGGCTTCTGTTCCTTCCATTTTATGGGTGCAGCCGCTACCTCCTGCCTGATCGAAATATTTCATTCAAAACAATTTTTGCACTATTTTTTAGCGGAATTCTGTTTTTCACTCTAAATCAAACATTACACGCGGTTCAATCTGGCAAAGATGTGCAACTTAGCAGTGATGTTCAAATAGCTACGGCAGGTTATTACCAGTTGCGCTGGACAAGTGAAACTGCTGAAGCAACACCATTTCAACTTCAGGAATCAAGAAGCGAAGATTTCAAATCATTTAAAATAATCAATCAAGGTTATGATTTAGCCAGTGTTATAAGTGGCAAAGCCAATGGAGATTATTTTTATCGTATTGCAACAAGTGCAAATGATCGTTCACACCTGAGCAATGTTATTAAGGTAACAGTGGCTCATCATCCCCTTAAAAATGCCATTTTGTTTTTTATAGCAGGTGCCATCGTTTTTTTTACGATGTTGGTATTTATCCTCAAAGGGAACAGGGAAAAAATAAGCTGAGTGGATTATGGAAAATTTAAATATCAACAGAGAACGATTACAGGCGGATATTGAAGCATTGGCCGCCATTGGCCGTGGTGATGATTATGGTATCTATCGCATGGCATTCAGTGATGGCGATATACAAGGGCGTAAATGGTTTATTAAAAAGGCTGAAGAAGCCGGGCTGGATTTTTACCAGGATGGTGCGGCGAATTTGCATGCACGTTACTTATGGGATGAACAAAAACCTTCTGTTGTGATGGGATCACATATTGATACTGTTCCCGCTGCGGGCCACCTTGATGGGGCACTGGGTGTGGTTGTTGCGCTGGAATGTTTGCGCTGTATTAAAGAACAAGGACTGAAAGTGAATTACCCACTTGAAGCCATCGCCTTTAGTGATGAAGAAGGCCGCTTTGGCGGCATGCTAGGCTCGCAAGCCATTGCGGGTATGTTAACACCAGAAAAAATTGTTAATGCATCGGATCTTGATGGTGTGAGTTTAATTGATGCTATGCAGAATATTGGTCTTGATGCCATGAATGCCTTGCATGCTAAACGCAATCCTGAGTCGATACTCGCATTTCTTGAACTGCACATTGAACAAGGCCCGATGCTGGATAACATGGGTATTAGCATTGGTAATGTTGATGCGATTGCTGGCTTATTCAAATGGGATATCACCTTAACCGGAACAGCTAATCATGCTGGCACCACCCCCATGGATATGCGTAAAGATGCCTTTATGGGGCTCAGCGCATTTGCCTCCCAGCTACAACGAATACTGGATGAGAATGGTAGCCCAAGAAGTGTAGCAACAATAGGGCGAGTAGAAATAAGTCCCGGTGCGGCAAATGTTATCCCGGGGAAAGTAGAATTTTCTCTGGATGCGCGCGATACCAATCCAGAAGTCCTTAATGATCTTGCTAATGCCTTTCGAAAATCCCTCTCGGCTATCGCACGCAAATATGAACTGATGTTTGATTTTCGCGTACTGAGTGAGATTGCTCCGGTCAAAAGTGATGCTGGAATCGTTGAGACTATCGAAAACGTCTGTAAGTCACTCAAAGTCCCTTTTCTACAAATGGCCAGTGGTGCAGCCCATGATACCCAGATAATGGCAAATATTACCCGGGCCGGGATGATCTTTGTTCCAAGTAAAGATGGACGAAGCCATTCGATTGCGGAATGGACCGATATGGATGATATCGAGCGAGGTGCCAACGTGGCATTAAACACTCTGTATCGTATTGCCGGAGGACAGCTATGACGGACTTTAAGAAAACAGATCTCAATATCGACAATCAAGATTTTTTGCATGTTGATCCACTTGAAGATAATTACCGGGAATCGATAACCGAAGCCCCGGGTATTATTGAATCCATAGAGGAACATAAAACGGCGCTTCTGGTTATTGATCTTCAGTATCTTGATGCTGCACCGGGATTTGGTGTTTTTGCTGATGCTGAAAAATCTGGAGTACCCAGGGAAGCGCAGGAATACTATTTCAAGCGACTTGATCATGTTGTATTGCCTAATGTCAGGCGACTTCAGGACCGTTTTCGTGATCAAAAACTCGAAGTGATTCATCCCCGTATTGTGTCGATGACCCAGGATGGACGTGATAGAAGTCCGGGTCATAAAAGGCTTCACTTGCATGCCGCGCCAGGTTCTAAAGAGTCCGAGTTCCTGCCTGAAGTCGCTCCCAAATACGATGAACTCATTATTAATAAAACAGCCAGTGGTGTCTTCAACGCAACAAATATTGAATACATCTTGCGTAACATGGGTATAACAGGGTTGTTTATTTGTGGCGTTTACACTAACGAATGTGTATCGACCACAGTGCGAGATGCCTGTGATCGCGGTTTTTATACCACAATGATTAATGATGCCTGTGCCTCGGTAACACCTGAATTACATAACGCTACCATTGAAACAATTCGTGATCGTTATGCGCGGGTCATGACAACTGAAGAGGCCGTTAAAGAAATAAAACAGGTAGCTGTCTTGTGAACACTGTTAACTCAGCGGTGCTTGATGCTAATACCGGTTGGCTAATCCTGGCTATTTTCAGTGTGCTGTGGATTTTTCTTGGCTGGTTATGGGGACGTAAAGCAAAACAACTTGATGACTTTATGCTGGCAGGACGCAATGTCGGTATGGCGCTGGGTATAGCAACCGCGATGGCCACCTGGGTGACCAGTAACACTACGATGGCGGCACCACAATTAGCATTGCAGCTGGGAATCTGGGGCATGCTGGGGTATTCATTAGGTTCAGTTGGCTTAATGTTGTTTGCTCCTTTAGCCAGGCGAATACAAGAGTTAATGCCAAATGGTTATACCAGTGGTGATTTTATTCGTTTACGTTATGGAAAAACGGCATGGCGAGTATTTCTTGTTATTTCACTTTTTTATGGTCTTGGCTGGTTAATCAGTTTAGGAATGGCAGGGGGCGTACTAATCAATGCCTTAACAGGTATTGATTACCAGCTTGGGATGAGTGTCATCCTGGCTATTTGTGTCACCTATACAATGCTCGGTGGCTTGCGTGCCGTTATTGGTACTGACTTTGTTCAGACCATTATCATCCTGGTAGGTATCGTGTTGCTTGCCTGGCTGGCGATAGACAGGGTGGGTTTTGAACCCATGCATCTAGCTGTATTAGAAGAGCGTCCCGAGTTATTAAACCTGCTCATGCCTGCAGCCATTATGTTCCTGTTCAATAATTTACTTTTTGGGGTAGGGGAGATCTTTCATTCCAATGTCTGGTGGTCGCGTGCCTTTGCATTTCGAAGGGATGTCGGTTTCAAAGCTTATATGATTGCCGGTATTTTCTGGATGCCGATTCCAATTGTTGCGGGTTTTATTGCACTGGCAACACCAGCATTAAATTTAAATATTCCGGCCGCTGATATGGTTGGCCCCATGGTGGCAGCGAAATTACTTGGCTTTGGTGGAGCCGTGCTGGTTTTCATCATCGTATTTTCAGCTTTAGCATCAAGTCTTGATTCATTACTGGCCGCAACAAGTGACCTTGTTTTACAGGATATTTACCGTGGCCATATTCGTCCTGATGCGAATAAAGAAGAGTTACGTAAAGCGGCACGTTGGGTTGTGCTCTTGCTGGGTATGATTACCTGGTTACTTTGTTTACCGCGTTTAACCACGCTTGCATCTATGCTGTATTTCACTGGCGCGTTTGTTGCCAGCACGATCTGGCCCATCATTGCCGGACTCTATCTGAAAAAAGCCTCATCGAGCGGTGCGATTATTGCGATGCTGTCAGGCACGGTACTTGGCTTATGGGCATATTTTGCGATTGGTTTTTATGTGGCGGCCCTGGTTTCAGCAATCATTTCTATGGCCGTTGTTTTTTTCAGTATGTGGTTAAAACCAGAACAGTTTGAATGGGCAAGGTTAAATGAAATTTCAAATAAGCAGGCAGGAGTGAAATTTTCATGATGGTGTCATCCGAGTTTCTCAGTGTCATGGTGACGATTGCACTTTCAATCACGATTATCGCGCCAATTGTTTTAATTATTTTATGGATTAAGGACTGGATAAAAGGTCAATTATGGTAAAAAAAGTACATCCCAAACTTGAAGAACCGGTAGAAGCTGAAAACTGGACAGAAGGTATTGAGCAACCACTTGCGTTAATGGAGCAAATTGACGAGGACTTTGCTGCCATTGCTGAGCTTGCTAACCACTCGGTTATTTCTGCACGCCAATTTAGTCGTGAACAACTGATTCAATTATGTCGACTTTCTGCAAAGTTTGAAACTCAGCAGAGCTTTGGTCAGTTTCCATTAACAGGAAAAATTCTGATTAGCGCATTTTATGAGCCCAGTACGCGTACCCGGCTTTCTTTTGAAAGTGTCTGGCATCGACTCGGGGGGGATATTATTTCTATTACCGATCCATCCACTACAGGTATTGCCAAGGGTGAATCATTAAAAGATGTTGCCGAAATGATGAACCACTATGGTGATGTTGTGGTACTACGTGATTCCAATGAAAGAGCAATATATGAAATGTTGGAAGCATTACGGATACCTATCATAAATGCCGGTAATGGTACTGACGAACATCCTACCCAGGCCTTAGCCGACATGTATGCCATTTTCAAATGGCGACCTGAACTGATGAGCAATGAAGTCAGTGATGATAAAAAAATTACGATTGGCATTATTGGTAATCCAGGACGCATGCGAACGGTTCGAAGTTTATTGTTATTCCTCTCACGGATTAGCCAGGCCATTAAGGAAGTCGTTATTATTTGCAATACGACTGAATCATTTAGCCAGGACCAACGTGAAGAGCTTGAAGCAGAAGGTTTGAATATACGTGTCAGTAGGGAGTTAGAACCAGAGCTTCCTGATATTGATGTGGTTTATATTAATGCCATCGCCTGGGTAGGCAATACTTATGAAGAACATGGTATTGAATATAAACTGAGTAAATCGTCGCCTTTAAAAAAAGGAGCCATCATTCTTCATCCATTAGCACGTGGTGAAGAATTATCAACAGACCTGGATGATACCGAACATAACTGGTATTTCGCCCAGGCACGCGGTGCTGTTTTTGCACGCATGGCGCTAATGTCCAGTCTTGTACGTTTTTAATTTTTTACTTACTAATTCCGAGGTTTATATTTTTTTATGTGTGGCATAGCCGGTATTTTTCAAAGCAATCCTGATAACACGATTGATCCACAACTGTTAGTCAATATGGCAGCAATTCAATACCATCGTGGTCCTGATGGTTTTGGTTATAAAGTTTTGCAAGGGCAGGGTGTGGGTTTTAGTCATGCGAGACTTTCCATTATTGATCTGGACGAGAATCGTGCCCGGCAACCTTTTGTCTCTGCGGATGATAATTTACTGTTAGCACATAACGGTGAGTTTTATGATTATAAAAAACTTCGTGCAAATTTAACGCTTGATGGTGCACGTTTTTCTACCAAGAGTGATTCCGAGTTAGTACTGCATCTTTATCCCCGTTATGGACTGGAAGATATGTTGCAACATTTACGTGGTGAATTTGCATTTGCACTCTATGATAAAACACATGATCGGCTTATGTTAGTACGCGATCGTTTTGGTGTTAAACCTTTGTACTGGACTGAAACGAATGGCAAGATTGTTTTTGGTTCAGAGTTAAAAGTTGTCTTTGCCGATCCGGATGTAGATAGAAAATTTAATGCACAGGGTGTGTATCATCAGTTAATGCAAACCATGGTGCCGGGTACAACAGCATTTGAAAACATTCACCAGGTTAAACCCGGATATGCCGTTATTATAGAAAGAAATCATGGCAAGTTTTCTGTTACTGAACAACGTTACTGGGACATGGATTTTCCCTTGCTTGAAGAGCGAAAAGTAAATGATTCCAATGATGAAGACTTTTATATTAATGGCGTGAAAGAAAAACTTCTTGAAGCAGTGCAATTAAGACTTGAAGCTGATGTACCCGTTGCCTGTTATCTATCAGGTGGAATCGATTCCTGTTCAATTCTTGGTATGTCAGCAGCCAGCCAGCAATCCCCTGTGAAAGCATTTACCATTGGTTTTGATGACAGTGATTATGATGAAACACCGATAGCACGTGAAATGGCAGAGTCAGTTGGCGCTGATCAGGATGTAATGTTACTCAAAGCAAATCATCTTTATGATAATTTTGTTGAAACCTTATGGCATACCGAACGCACTATCTATAACACGCTTGGTGTTGCAAAGTTACTTATGAGTCGTCATGTAAACAAGGCTAATTATAAAGTGGTTGTTACCGGTGAAGGTTCGGATGAGTTGTTTGCCGGCTATCCTGCATTTCGCCGCGACATGTTTTTACATGGTATGGATACTCTGTCTGCTGCTGAACGTGCTGAATGGGAAGGCATGCTGGCTGAAGCCAATAAATTATTTAAAGGCGCTATGCTGGCTGAAGATGAAGTCAGTGACGCGGCATTAAATAATGTTGTTGGTTTTACACCTTCTTGTTTACAACCGTGGTTAGCTTCAGCTCAGCATGTTCCTGCGCTGTTAAATAAAGTATTACGTGATGAACTAAAAACTTATCAACCTGGTGAGGCCATAGCGAATGCACTGGATGGTAATATGCTTGAAGGACGTCATCCCTTAGATAAAGCGCAATATGTCTGGATTAAAACCATGCTTGAAGGTCAAATTCTCACCTGGGGTGGTGATCGTGTTGATATGGCCAACTCCATGGAAGCACGACCGCCGTTTCTTGATCATCACCTTGCTGAGTTCGCCTGCCAGATTCCACCTTCAATGCGTATCAAAGGCAAAACTGAAAAGTATGTATTGCGTGAAGCGATGAAAGGGGTTTTGCCCAAGACCCTTTATGAGCGAGAAAAATTTGCTTTTATGGCACCGCCGGCGCATACCGATCCTGAAAAATGGCAAGCGATGAAAAAGCTGGCAGATGAATATCTTTCTGACGAAGCAATCGACAATGCGGGTTTGCTGGATAAAGAAGGTGTTAAAGCTTTATTTGCATTGCATGAGTCCGAAGACGCGCCTGTTTCAACCCAGGTTCAGCTTGATGCAATCATTAATCATATGATTGGTGTACAGGTTTTGCACCAACATTTTATTGCGGATAATGTGCCGGCAAAAGCACAAGCTAAAGCACATGAACTTGGCTGGCAGTCCTGATGTGCTTGTGATATTTAAAAAAAGAGTAAGAGTAAAAATTGTAATATGAGAATATGAAATTTTAGATACAAATTAAGCTACTCATTGCTCATATTTTGCTCATATTAGGCTCAGTGTTAAAAGACAATTATTTTTAATAAAATTTTGCTGGATTCAGCGTTTTCTGCCTTGCGTATAAAGGGAATAAATCTCAAACTACCCTGATGTCAGAATCGTTTGTCCATCTTTCCCTGCATACCGAATATTCTATTGTTGATGGTGTTGTGCGCATCAAGCCCCTTGCTGCAGCGGTAGCGGCGGCGGGAATGCCAGCAGTTGCTTTGACCGATCAGAGCAATATGTTTGCGTTGGTCAAATTTTACCGGGCTTGTCAGGCCGCGGGTGTAAAGCCTATCGTGGGAGTTGATTGCTGGGTCACGAGCGAAGATGATTCTACTCAACCCACTAAACTGACGCTTCTGTGCATAAACAACACCGGATACCTCAATCTCACCCAGCTTGTATCAAAAGGGTATACCGAAGGCCAACACCGTGGCATTCCCATGTTGCAAAAGAGCTGGTTTGCCGGAAATACCGAAGGTTTAATTGCATTGTCGGGCGGCCGCATCGGTGATATTGGTCATGCCTTGTTAAGTGAAAACACAGAATTAGCTTCGACTCGGCTAAATGACTGGTGTCAGCATTTTCCCGATAGATTTTATCTTGAGCTGCAAAGAACTGGTCGTGAAAATGAGGAAGATTATCTGCATGCGGCAGTTGATCTTGCTTTAAAACATAATGTGCCCGTGGTAGCGACAAATGAAGTTCGTTTCATATCGGCAGAAGATTTTGATGCCCATGAAGCCCGTGTCTGCATTCACGATGGACGCACCTTAGATGATCCTCGCCGTCCTAAACTTTACAGTGATCAGCAATATTTGCGTTCTCCTGAAGAAATGGTTGAGCTGTTTAAAGATATTCCATCGGCAATTGAAAATACCATTGAGATAGCCAAACGCTGCACTGTTGAGTTAACACTGGGCAAAAATTATTTACCTGATTTTCCCATCCCGGAAGGACTCACGATAGAACAATTCCTGGAAGATGAATCTCGTAAAGGATTAGAAAAACGTTTGCATCAGTTATTTGATACTCAAGCTGATGATTATGAAGAAATTCGAAAAAAATATTATGATCGGTTACAAATTGAACTTGATGTTATCAATAACATGGGTTTCCCCGGTTACTTTTTAATAGTTGCCGACTTTATTCGCTGGGCAAAAGAAAATGATGTACCTGTAGGACCAGGGCGTGGTTCAGGTGCGGGTTCCATTGTCGCCTATGCGTTGACCATCACCGATCTTGATCCAATAAAATATGATTTACTCTTCGAACGTTTCTTAAATCCCGAGCGGGTATCCATGCCTGACTTTGATGTTGATTTTTGTATGGAAGGGCGTGATCGTGTTATTGATTATGTTTCACGAACTTATGGTCGCGATAAAGTTTCGCAAATTATTACCTACGGTTCGATGGCCGCTAAAGCGGTTATACGCGATGTAGGTCGTGTCTTAAGTCATCCCTATGGTTTTGTAGATCGTATCGCCAAACTAATTCCTTTTGAAATAGGTATCACGCTTGATAAGGCACTGGAGCAGGAAGAACAGTTACAAGAGCTCTATAATGAAGATGAAGATGTTGCTGGACTTATCGACCTTGCTAAATCATTAGAAGGCATTGTGCGTAATGCAGGTAAGCATGCGGGTGGTGTTGTTATTTCACCATCAAAACTCACAGACTTTACTCCTCTGTATTGTGAAGAAGATGCCTCAAACCTGGTAAGCCAGTTTGATAAAGATGATGTTGAAGCGGTTGGTTTAGTTAAATTCGATTTTCTCGGACTGCGTACATTAACTATCATTGATTGGGCAGTAAAAACAGTCAATAAAAACAAACAGAAAAAAGGTGAAGCGCTGGTCGATATCGCCGCGATTCCACTTGATGATGAAGCCACCTTTGACTTGTTAAAAGCGACAAATACCACGGCAGTTTTCCAGTTGGAGTCACGTGGTATGAAAGACTTAATTCAACGCCTACAACCTAGTGAGTTTGAGGACATTGTTGCGCTTGTGGCATTGTTCCGTCCGGGTCCTTTACAGTCAGGCATGGTTGATGACTTTATAAATCGTAAACATGGTCGTGCCCGTGTTATTTATCCTCACCCTGATCTCGAATCAATATTAAAACCCACCTATGGTGTAATTTTGTACCAGGAGCAGGTAATGCAAATCGCACAAGTCCTGGCAAATTACTCTTTAGGTGCGGCAGATTTGTTACGTCGAGCCATGGGTAAGAAAAAACCTGAAGAGATGGCCAAGCAACGTGAAATATTTACAAAAGGCGCAGTAGCCCGTGATGTCGATGAAAAAACGGCCACCTATATTTTTGACTTAATGGAAAAATTTGCCGGTTATGGTTTTAATAAATCTCACTCCGCAGCATATGCACTGGTTTCATATCAAACCGCATGGCTAAAAGCGCATTACCCTTCTGAGTTTATGGCGGCTGTATTATCGGCTGATATGGATAATACCGATAAAGTGGTTACCTTGATTGATGACTGTGGCGAAATGAAACTTAAAGTTGAGCCACCTAATGTCAATCTTTGTGAACATCGTTTCACGGTTGATGACGGTGCGATTATCTATGGCTTAGGCGCAATAAAAGGTGTGGGTGAAGCAGCAATTGAAGGCGTTATAACTGAAAGGCAGAATAATGGTGAATTTAAAAGCCTGTTTGATTTTTGCCAGCGTGTGGATTTACGAAAAGTTAATCGTCGTACTTTAGAAGGTTTAACGATGGCGGGTGCGATGGATGTATTCAAACAACATCGATCAACCATAATGGCGACATTGCCTGATGCGTTAAAAATTGCAGAACAAAAATCCAGAGATGCACAAGCCGGTATTCAGGATATGTTTGGCATGGCAGTTGAAGCAGATGATGGCCATTTAAGTGGGCCTGAAAATTATTCTGTGCAGAAAGACTGGAGTGAAGAGTTACGCTTAGCCAATGAGAAAACAACCTTAGGTTTATATTTAACCGGACATCCTATTAACCGTTACTTACCTGAGTTAAAACAATTTGTGAGTGGGCGATTAGTTGAACTTAAACCAACAAAAAACCAAACGGTTATTGTGGCGGGATTAGTTGTTGGTATGCGAGTGATGACAACCAAGCGCGGCGATAAAATGGCCTTCCTAACACTGGATGATCGTAGTGGTCGAATGGAAATGGCGGTTTTCTCTGAAGAGTTTAATGCTAACCGTGAAAACCTGGCAAAAGATAAACTGATTGTAGCCAGTGTTGAAGTCAGTATTGATGACTACTCGGGCGGTTTTAAAATGCGGGCGAAAGAAATTTATGACATTAGTCAGGCACGGGAACGATATGCTAAAAGTTTAACGGTGACGGTTGATCATAATCACGCGGCTAATGGATTTATTCATAATTTACAGAAAGTTTTAACCCCCTTTAAAGAAGGTTTCTGTCCTGTTGTTGTGGATTATCATAAGGCTGATGCAAGTGCAGAAATTTGTTTAGGTGAAGAGTGGCAAGTTCATCCAACAGATGAATTATTAAACCGTTTACGTGAGACAATGGGTGATAAACAGGTCAATGTAGTTTATAAGTCATGACCAATTCTTTTAAAGGCTTATTCGCCGTTCACTCAGCAGTTTTAATTTTTGGTTTAACGGCATTATTTTCAAAATTTATAGCGCTAACAGCTTTAGAAATAACATTATTGCGTAGTATTTTTGCTGTGCTGATTATTTTTGCCTTATTTTTATGGCAGGGTACATTATTAAGACTCTCGAGCTTAAGAGATTACAGTATTGTCATTTTATTAGGTGTCTTGCTGGCACTGCATTGGGTAACGTATTTTCACTCGATGCAAATTTCCAGTATAGCGGTTGGTGTCATTGCACTTTATACCTTTCCTGTCATTACCGTTTTTTTAGAACCTTTGTTTCATGGTGAAAGTCCCCATATCAAAGATATACTGAGTGCGCTAACGGTTTTGTTTGGGATTTATTTATTAGTTCCAGAGTTTTCAATTAACAATGACACGACACAAGGTATTTTATGGGGTGTTTTGTCGGCATTATTTTTTTCACTTCGAAATATCATTCAGGGGCATTATTTTAAAGGTTATACCGCACGTCATAGTTTGTTTTATCAGACCCTGGTGACTTTTATTGTGTTATTACCGTTTTCATATACCACTATTCCAGATGTCACTGATATTCAATGGATGCAATTACTTGTATTAGGTATCTTTTTTACAGCACTACCTCATACCTTATTTGCATTTAGCCTGTTGAATCTAAAAGCAAAAACCGTGAGTTTAATTGCCTGTGTACAGGTCGTATATGCCACCATTTTTGCTGCACTTTTATTAAATGAATGGCCACAAATGACAACCGTTTTTGGTGGTTTAATTGTTGTTTCAGCGGCAATGTATGAGTCTTACACAACAGGGCGTAAAACATAAACTTCATTAAAATGTGACAAATTACTGGTTGTTATTGCGAGAATTCGCTAAAATTAGTCTAAATCACTCATCCATATTTATAACTATAAGACGTTGAATTTCCTATGAATTTAAATTTTCTTGATTTCGAACAGCCTATTGCTGAGCTTGAAGCAAAAATCGAAGAATTACGTTATGTTGGTTCAGATAATGAAATTAATATTGGCGATGAGATAACTCGTCTTAAAAGTAAAAGCCATGATTTAACAAAATCGATTTTCTCTAATCTTAAAGCCGCACAAATTGCTCAGCTTTCACGTCATCCGCAACGTCCATACTTCATGGATTACGTAGAGCGTATTTTTACCGATTTTGAAGAACTTCATGGTGATCGTGCTTTCGCAGATGATGCGGCGCTTGTCGGCGGCATGGCTCGCTTAGACGGTCGTCCAGTCATGATTATTGGCCAACAAAAAGGCCGTGATACAAAAGAAAAAATTAAACGTAATTTTGGCATGCCTCGCCCAGAAGGTTACCGTAAAGCATTACGTTTAATGAAAATGGCAGAACGTTTTAAATTACCCGTTTTGACTTTTATTGATACACCGGGTGCTTATCCGGGTGTGGGTGCGGAAGAGCGTGGTCAAAGCGAAGCCATCGCACGTAACTTACTTGAAATGTCCGAATTAAAAACACCAATCATCAATACAGTTATCGGTGAAGGTGGTTCAGGTGGAGCATTAGCCATCGGCGTAGGAGATCGTCTCATGATGCTTGAGTACAGTACCTATTCCGTCATTTCTCCGGAGGGTTGTGCCACCATTTTATGGCGTAGTGCAGACAAAGCCCCCGAAGCGGCTGAAGCAATGGGCCTGACTGCGCCACGTTTAAAAGAGCTTCAATTGATCGATGAGATTATTCCTGAACCATTAGGCGGTGCGCATCGCGATCTTGATGCAATTGCATCAAGTTTAAAACATGCCTTGATTCAGAGCCTTGATAACCTTACGTCTACTTCAATTGATAAATTACTGGATCAACGTTATGAACACCTGATGGCGTATGGTAATTACGCAGAATAACTTTTTATCTATGCCTGCAATTCTTGCAGGCATTATTTCTTTCTGACAACTTATGAGCTTTAATACTGCGTTATTAAAAGAGAATCTTACGGGATATCTTAATGCGAAAGTATTGTGGGTGGGTTATAGCGGGGGTTGTGATTCCCATGTCTTGTTACACTCATTAGTTGCCTTACGACCTCAACTCAATTGTGAAATTAAAGCGATTCATATTAATCATGGTTTAAGCCCGTTAGCGAATGAATGGGAAGAACATTGCCGCCATATCTGTGAGCAGTTATCTGTCTCTTATACAGCAGTTTTGGTTAATGCAAAAAGAAAGAATTCAAGCCCAGAAGAAGCTGCTCGATATGCACGTTATGCCGAATGGAGAAAACTTATTAAAAAAGATGAGGTTCTTTTACTGGCTCATCATCAGGACGATCAAGCAGAAACAGTCTTAATTCAATTATTACGAGGTGCAGGAGTTAAGGGTTTAGCCGCCATGCCACAACAGCAAAAATTTGCACAAGGCTTGCTTTGTCGTCCTATGCTAAATTTTTTACGCGAAGAAGTTTATAGTTATGCGCTCGAACATGGATTGAACTGGATTGATGATCCGAGTAATTTTGACACTGACTTTGATCGTAATTTTTTGCGCCACGAAATTGTGCCTTTATTAGAAACACGTTGGCCTGCATTAAAGAAAACCTTATCTCGCACTGCGGCTCATCAGGGTGAAGCAAACAAGCTATTAACGGATTTAGCTCAACAAGACTGGCTATTAGTTCAAAGTGATAACCAGGTTAAACTCGATCGATTACTTCAACTTGATGCACCACGGCAGCGTAATGTGCTGCGGTACTGGTTAGCGTCAATCTGTCGATTATCATTACCTGATACGATTCATCTGCAACGCATTTTAAATGAAGTGTTAACCGCCGCTGAAGATGCTAACCCCGAAGTGATCTGGAGTGGAGGAGAGGTCAGGCGCTATCAAGGTTTCCTTTATGCCCAGGAAAAGCACATAGAACCATTAAATGACAGTATTTTAGACTGGCCTGATTTAGGTCGTCCGCTAGCGTTGAGTAACAACACTCAAAAAATAACGGCAAAAGCCTCAACGGGTGAGGGGCTCAGTCAGGCAAAACTGTTAAATAGCAAAATCTCCATTCGATACCGACAGGGTGGCGAATCCTGCCGGCCACAAGGACGCGGACAAACCCACCAATTAAAAAAACTTTTTCAGGAATGGCAAGTTCCGCCCTGGTTGAGAGCCTCAATTCCCTTAATTTATGTGAATGGCGAACTCGCCCAAGTGTTGGGTTACTGCTATTGTGAGCCCTTTGCTGCCGACAAAAACGAGCTTAGCTGGAAAATTGAATAGGATTTGCAAAGCGAACCACTTGGTTTGAGTTTATCTGCTTGAGTTAATTTAGCTTAATTGTATTAAGTTTCAGTCTATTTCTAACAGCACGCTGAACATGCTGCATTGAGTATTTCATTCTTATAGTTTTTCCTGCTTAAGGATTGAAAAGTAAGAGAAAAACACTCACAATAGGGCTCAATTCAACAGCACGATCACATCAGTCAAAAATTGATGTTTTCAGGCTATCATCTCCACATTATTGGCGTATTAATGACGAAATTTGTTTTCATCACTGGCGGTGTTGTGTCTTCCCTGGGCAAAGGCATCGCTTCAGCATCACTTGCGGCTATTCTCGAAGCCCGCGGCTTAAAAGTCACCATGATGAAATTGGATCCCTACATCAATGTTGATCCCGGCACCATGAGCCCTTTTCAGCACGGTGAAGTATTTGTTACTGAAGATGGTGCAGAAACAGATCTTGATTTGGGTCATTATGAACGTTTTATCCGTACCCCAATGCGTCAGTCGAATAATTTCACGACCGGACGGATATATGAAACGGTTATCAGTAAAGAACGTCGTGGCGATTACTTAGGTGGCACAGTACAGGTTATTCCTCACATCACAGACGAAATAATTCGATGTGTACATGAAGGCTCAAAAATTGATGGTGTTGATGCTGATGTCGCGATGATAGAGATAGGCGGTACGGTAGGTGACATTGAGTCATTGCCCTTTTTAGAGGCGATTCGTCAGATGGGTGTTGAACTGGGTCATGATAACGCCTTGTACATGCACTTAACCTTACTGCCGTATATTCCAACGGCAGGTGAGATTAAAACCAAACCGACACAACACTCAGTCAAAGAACTTCGTTCTATAGGTATTCAACCCGATATTCTGCTTTGTCGTTCAGATCGCCCAATTCCTATGGATGAACGTCGAAAAATTGCTTTATTCACAAACGTAGAGCAACGTGCAGTTATTGAAGCATTAGATGCTAAAAGCATTTATGAAATCCCCATGTTGTTAAAAGAACAACATCTTGATGATATTGTGGTTGATAAGCTTAAGTTAGACGCACCCGCAACAGATTTATCTGAATGGAAAGCCGTGGTAGATGCCCTCGCAAATCCAACAGATGAAATTACTGTAGCAATGGTGGGTAAGTATGTAGATTTAACCGAGGCTTACAAATCATTATCTGAGTCATTGATTCATGCAGGTTTACACACACATACCAAAGTAAAAATTACATACATCGATTCTGAAGATATTGAGAACGAAGGTACCTCTTGTCTGCAAGGCATGGATGCTATTTTAGTTCCCGGTGGTTTTGGTTTGCGTGGTGTGGAAGGTAAGATTGAAGCAGTACGTTTTGCACGTGAAAATAAAGTACCGTACCTTGGTATTTGCCTGGGTATGCAAGTAGCCGTTATTGAATATGCGAGAAATATGGCGGGTCTTGAAGATTCACACAGTACTGAATTTAAACGTGCTGCAAAACATCCTGTTATTGGTTTGATCACTGAGTGGACAAACGCAGAAGGAAATATTGAACAGCGTGATGAGACGTCAGATCTTGGTGGCACCATGCGTTTAGGCGGACAAGATTGTAAACTTAAAGCAGGTAGTCATGTTAGAGAGATATACGGTAAAGATGTTATCTTTGAGCGTCACCGTCACCGTTATGAATTTAATAACAATTATCGTGAGCAGTTAGAACAAGCAGGTTTAACTATTTCTGGTACTTCAATGGATAATAGTTTAGTTGAAGTTGTTGAATTAAAAGAACACCCGTGGTTTATCGCATGTCAATTTCATCCGGAATTTACCTCAACGCCACGTGATGGACATCCTTTGTTTACAAGTTATGTAGCAAAAGCGCGTGAATTAAAAATGTCATCAGTAAAACAAAAGAAAGCTGGTTAAGCTGTCATAAAATATTGTTATAAAACTAGTTAATATATAAATTTAAATGTAAGAGAGATTGTAATGTCAGTAAGTGGTTCTATTATTAAAAATATTATTGGTCGTGAAATTATTGATTCTCGTGGTAACCCTACAGTTGAGGCTGATGTGATTTTAGAGTCTGGCACAATGGGTCGTGCTGCTGTTCCATCCGGTGCTTCAACAGGTGCACGTGAAGCCATTGAGTTACGTGATGGAGATAAATCAAAATTTATGGGTAAAGGTGTTAGTAAAGCTGTTTCCTATGTGAATGGCGTTTTACGTGATGCTTTGATCGGGAAAGATGCAAGTGATCAAGCCGCTATTGATAACTTGATGATTGAGTTAGATGGTACGCATAACAAAGAAAAACTCGGTGCAAATTCTTTGCTCGCTATTTCAATGGCCTGTGCACATGCTGCGGCTAATGAAGTAAACATGCCTCTTTATAGATATCTATCTACGGAAAGTGATTTTAAAATGCCAGTGCCTATGATGAATATCATCAATGGTGGTGAACATGCTGAAAACAGTGTTGATTTACAAGAATTCATGATTATGCCTGTTGGCGCTTCAAATATTCTAGAAGCTATCCGCATGGGCTCGGAAGTTTTCCATACTTTAAAATCTGTTTTATCTTCACAGGGGTTAAACACTGCAGTAGGTGATGAAGGTGGCTTTGCACCTGATTTACCCTCTAATGAAGCGGCTATCACAGTTATTCTCGAAGCAATTGATAAAGCAGGTTATAAAGCCGGTAAAGATATTATGATTGCTATTGATGCGGCAAGTAGTGAGTTCTATGAAAATGGCAAATATAATCTTAAATCAGAAGGTAAAATTTTAACTTCATCTGAATTTATTGATGTACTTGAAGACTGGGTAAATAAGTATCCCATTATCAGTATTGAAGATGGCCTTGCAGAAGATGACTGGGCAGGTTGGAAAGAACTTACTGAACGCTTAGGTAAAAAAGTTCAATTAGTAGGTGATGATTTGTTTGTCACAAATACTTCAATTTTTAAAGAAGGTATTGATAAAAATATTGCCAACTCAATTTTGATTAAGGTTAATCAAATTGGTACATTAACTGAAACGTTAAATGCCATTGATATGGCTAAGAAGGCGGGTTATACCGCGGTGATTTCACATCGCTCAGGTGAAACTGAAGATACTACGATTGCTGATTTAGCTGTTGCCACCTGTGCTGGACAAATAAAGACAGGTTCAATGTCTCGTTCTGATCGTGTTGCTAAATATAACCAACTCATTCGAATTAATGAGCAATTAGGTCAAGAAGCGATTTATCCAGGTAAAGATGCTTTTTATAATTTAAAGTAATTAATGTCAGGCTTCTGGCCTGACATTTTATATCTAAAGGGGGGGGTAAGTTGATGCGATATATAGCTATCATACTTGGCCTCCTTTTTTTTGTTTTACAATACGAACTTTGGATAGGTGAAGGGAGCTTAGCCACAATATGGCAGCTTCAGAAAGGAATCGATCAACAGAAAATGGAGAATACAAAAATAGCTAACCGAAATCAGTCGCTACTTGCTGAAGTGAATGACTTAAAACAAGGTGACACAGCTATTGAAGAACGTGCGCGTAATGAATTAGGTATGATTAAAAAAGGTGAAACCTATATTCAGGTTGTTGATGATAAAAAAGAAAACAATAAAGAATAACTAGAATTTACTACCTCCCTTATCAATCATGAATACAAAACAAACAATATGGGTCATTATACCTGCAGCCGGCGTTGGACGACGCATGGAAACAAATACACCTAAACAGTATTTGTTATTAAACGATAAGCCTGTTTTAGAACATACCTTAAACGTTTTTAATAAGCATACAGCTATTTCTGAGATCATTGTTGCGATCTCAAATGAAGATGAATATTGGTCTTCTTTAAATAAAAAGTATGATAAACCTGTTCATAAAGCTGAAGGTGGACAAGAACGCTGCCACTCTGTTTTAAATGGTCTGAATTTTTTGCAAGGTAAGGCAAACGATGATGACTGGGTTTTGGTGCATGATGCTGCTCGACCGTGTTTGAGAAATGAGGATGTCAATAAACTGCTCAACGAGTTAGGAGAACATCCTGTTGGTGGTATCTTAGCTGTTCCAGTTAGAGACACCATGAAGCGAGCTATTCATGATAGCCATTTAATTAAAGAAACTGTTGACCGTGTGAGTTTGTGGCATGCACTGACACCACAAATGTTTCGATACAAATTATTAAAAGATGCGCTTGAATCCGCATTGGAAAAAAATATGCAGGTTACCGATGAAGCATCAGCTATTGAGCTTATTGGTTTACAACCAGTATTAGTTGAGGGGCATGCAGATAATATAAAGATTACTCGCCCTGAGGATCTTGCTTTGGCGGCATTCTTTTTACAACAGCTTGAATTAGAAAAAGCCGATTTAGAACATAATGAGGAAAAACAGTGATGCGTATCGGACAAGGGTATGATGCTCATAAATTTAAAGACTCAGGTAAGCTTATTCTAGGGGGAGTTGAAATTCCTTATGAAAAAGGAATGGAAGCACATTCAGATGGAGATGTTGTGATACATGCACTTTGTGATGCCTTGCTTGGTGCGATGGCGCTAGGTGATATTGGAAAACATTTTCCTGATACTGATGATTCATACAAAGGTATTGATAGCAGAATTTTATTAAAAGAAGTGATGAATAAAGTTCGTGCAGGTGGAATGAAATTGGGTAATGCGGATATTACAGTGATCGCACAAGCACCTAAGTTAGCACCCCATATTCAAACAATGCGACAAATATTAGCGCATGATATGTCAACTGCACTGAACAATGTCAGCGTGAAAGCCACAACTACGGAGAGAATGGGCTTTACAGGCAGAGCTGAAGGCATCGCCGTTACTGCAATTGTTTTCCTTGTATAAATTTATTTATGTTTGATTTTTCCTCTTATCACTATGCCAATGGTGAACCTTCTCTATCCGGTGTTATACGTACTCAAGCTTCTGACTTTAAAGTAGATGAAAAATTTGCCTTTGAAGCAACAGGCGAAGGTGAACATGCTCTGCTACATGTAAAAAAACAAGATACCAATACGGAGTGGTTATCACGACAAATATCTCAATTAGCTGGCGTTAGAAAAGTTGATGTGAGTTATGCCGGCTTAAAAGATCGTAATGCTGTCACAACACAGTGGTTTAGTGTCTGGTTACCCGGTAAGCCTGATCCTGATTGGTCTTTACTTAATTCTGACAATGTAGAAATTTTAGCAACAGTACGTCATAACCGTAAATTACGTCGAGGGAGTTTAAGAGGGAATCAATTTGCTTTAATTGTGCGTAATGTTGAAGGTGATATTAGTGATCTTGAGCAGCGCATGAATACTATTCGGCACGATGGCGTCCCAAATTATTTTGGTGACCAGCGTTTTGGCATTGATGGTAAGAATCTCGAAAAAGCCGAAATTATGTTTGCTGGTAAGCGAGAAAAAGATCGCTTTAGGCGTTCCATTTATTTGTCAGCAGCCCGCTCAGCGATGTTTAATGATCTTCTGTCTGAACGTGTTGCTATGAATAAATGGGCAAATGGAATAGCGGGTGATGTTATGCTACTTGATAATAGTCATAGTTATTTTTTAGCAGAAGAGATCGACGAAAAAATTAATCAGCGACTTAAAGAACATGATATTCATCCAAGTGGTCCACTCTGGGGAAGAGGTGAGTTGCTCTCAAAAGGTGTGGTCGCTGAATTAGAATATAAGTTAAAAGATAAATTTCCAGTTTTTGATGTTGGATTAAAAAATGCAAGGCTTGATCAGGAAAGACGATCATTACGGTTAAGTGTTAATGATTTTAAATGGAAATATAATGAAGACCACAAGCTACTTGAGTTAAATTTTTTTCTGAGCGCAGGTGGCTATGCAACTTCAGTTTTAAGAGAAATCATTAAAACCAGATAATAAGATTTCTTAAAATAATCTATTATTTACTTATTGCTGTATTTTGAACTGACTGATAAGTTGCTGAAGATCACTTGCTAGTTTTGCAAGCTCATTAGCTGCTATTGTAGTTTGTTCTGAACCACTTGCAGTTTGTTCTGACACCTGACTGATATTAATTATATTTTTGTTCATTTCATCTGCTGTTGCGCTTTGTTCTTCTGCAGCACTTGCGATATGCGTATTCATCTCACTAATGGTGGAAACTGCACGCGTTATTGCTTCTAAAGATTCAGCAGCTTCTTTTGCTTGTTGCTCACCTTCAACCGCTTGATTTTGACCTTTAACCATAACTTCAACGGCATGTTTTGCACCATTTTGAAGTTTCGTTATCATTTCCTCAATTTCTTGTGTCGATTCTTGAGTTCGACTTGCCAACGTTCTTACTTCATCTGCGACCACTGCAAAGCCTCGTCCCTGCTCACCAGCGCGCGCGGCTTCAATAGCTGCATTTAATGCTAGCAAGTTTGTCTGTTCAGCTATATTTTTAATAACATCCAGGATACTACCGATATTTTCACTGTCTCTTTCAAGCTGATGTATGACATTTGATGCATCAGCTACATCAGCAACCAATTGTGCAATAACTCTTGCTGTATTTTTAACTATTGCACTACCACCCTGAGCATCATTGTTTGCACTATGAGCAGCACCGGCTGCAGATTCAGCACTGTTTGCTACTTCTTGTACAGTAGCAGACATTTCATTCATAGCTGTTGCAATCATATCTGTTTCACTACGTTGTTGTAATATACTGTTTGAACTTTCCTGGGCGACTGCAGAAACTTCTTCTGAGGCAGCTGCAAGTTGAACACTTGAGCTTTGAATTTGTTGAATTAATGCTTCAAATTTTTCAAGCATTTTATTAAATGCAGATGACATATTGCCGATTTCATCTTTTGAATTATTGTTTGAACGAATAGAAAGGTCATTGTCTGACTCAACATTATCCATTACACACTTTAGTTTTGTTAATGATGTTAATATATTTTTTAACACTAAGATAATAATGCCTATCACAATGCTGGCAAGAATTACTGAGCCAAGAGCGAAAACAAAAGTAAGGGATGAGGCTTTATTATTTATGGTTTGCGTTACCTCTTCATTCAATTCTTTTAATAAAATTTCTGATTTATGAATTGTGCTACGCATATCACCGAGCATACCTGATTTACTATTAAGCCCTTTGGTCTGATAGCCCGTAACTAATTGAGTAAAATCTTCTTTATATTGTTGAAGATTTTTATTGATTGAGCTCTTATTAGGCTGAGGGTGATTACTTCGTTCCAATGTTAATTCTATTTTGGTGAAGTCTTTATTGAATTTTTCCAGATATTCAATATCACTACGTAACATGAAATCTTTTTCGCGTCGACGTAGCATTAACATATCTTTCATTAAGGCATTATCATTAAGTGTTGTGACTTCAGACTCAACTGTGTGTACTGCTTTTCGTAAATTACCGTATAAACCATCTTTGTGTGTGAGCCCAATGATTATTTGTTTGTCTACCAGGGCTTTAAATTTTAAATGATAAGCATCTAATATCTGATTAAGCCTATGCACTTTTTCACTATCAAGGCCATGATTTTCCAGCTTTTGCGCTAATAGTGATACTCTTTCTTTAAGAGCGGTATGATTACTTGTAAATTCTTCCTGGTACTTAAGCTCGTTACGAGCTAAAAAATCTTTCTCATTACGGCGTAATGTTAACATGCCGGTTTCTACTTTATTTATTAACACCACATCTTCTTCAAGATCAACAAGTGTTTTTGCTGCATACAAGCCTATCCCCAACATTATAAATAATCCTGCGGCAATGCTTACACATATCAGTATAAATTTAGATTTAATAGTTAGTGAATTCACTTTTTATCCTTGAAATATTATATTTTAAAAGTAAATGGGGCTCATTATTTAGCGTCAATAATTCAAACTTCTTTAATAAATGCTTAATCACCGTCTCGGTTAAATATTTAGATAACAATATGTAACTGTTAATAAGTAAGAATATTATCGTTTATTAATATACAAACCCTTACAAAATATCTGTTGCTTTCACATATGATGTTGTTATATTTAGTTACATAATTATGTGCACCAAGATGAAGCATAATTGTTATCGAGTAGGTTAGTAGCATCATAAATAATTATGATTAAAGGGTTAGATTGCTACTTACAGAAATAGAGAAAATTAGGGAACCTGCTTTCCACTGAGTTCGTCACCTTTGGGGAAAATAATGAATAATAATACTGGTTACTGGAAGGAGAACTTGCGGCTAGTCGCGATATTGCTTGCAATATGGTTTGCCGTATCATTTTTGTTTGGCATTATTCTGGTTGATACGTTAGATCTAATTAGAATTGGCGGAGTAGGTTTAGGTTTTTGGTTTGCACAACAGGGGTCAATTTATACATTCCTGGTTTTAATATTTGTGTATACAAAAAAAATGAATGCTCTTGATCGTAAATATAATGTTCATGAAGATGACGATTAAGGGAGGCATATAACTATGGATTTACAAACAATCACATACACATTTGTCGGTGCGACGTTTGCCTTATATATAGGTATTGCCTTTTGGGCACGCGCATCAACAACGGGTGAATTTTACGTTGCAGGCAAAGGCATACATCCTGTTGCTAATGGTATGGCAACCGCGGCGGATTGGATGTCTGCTGCATCATTCATCTCAATGGCAGGTTTAATTGCTTTTAATGGCTATGGTGCATCCGTTTTCTTAATGGGTTGGACCGGTGGCTATGTTTTATTAGCATTATTACTTGCACCTTACTTGCGTAAGTTTGGGAAGTTTACGGTTCCTGAATTTATAGGTGAACGTTACTACTCACGGACAGCACGTGTTGTTGCAGTAATTTGTTTAATTTTGGCTTCAATTACATATGTAATTGGTCAAATGAAAGGTATCGGTGTGGCATTCTCACGCTTCCTTGAAACCTCATATGAAACAGGCTTGTATATGGGGATGGGCATCGTGTTCATTTACTCAGTATTGGGTGGAATGAAAGGGATTACCTATACTCAAATCGCTCAATATTGTGTATTAATCTTTGCATATACCGTTCCTGCAATATTTATTTCATTAAACATCACCGGTAACCCTATTCCTCAATTGGGCATATTAAGCACAATGGCGGATGGTAATAGCTATATGATGGATAAACTTAACACGGTTGTATCAGAGTTAGGTTTTAATGAATATACAACCCAGGTAATGGGTAGCAAACTTAATATGTTTGCTTACACCTTAACGCTAATGATTGGTACTGCGGGTTTACCGCATGTCATCATTCGTTTCTTTACGGTACCTAAAGTGAAAGATGCACGTTCTACAGCAGGTTGGGCGCTAGTCTTTATCGCTATTTTATACACAACTGCACCAGCTGTGGGTTCAATGGCACGCTTGAATTTGATGAACACCATTCAAACAGGTCCTGTTGGAGAAGTAACATCAAATATTGAATATGAAAAACGTCCACAATGGTTTAAAAACTGGGAAAAAACTGGCTTATTGAAATTTGAAGATAAGAACGGTGATGGTCGTATTCAATACTACAACGAGAAGAATAAAGAGTTTGCTGCTAAAGCTGAATCATATGGCTGGAAAGGCAATGAAATGGTTAAGGTTGACAATGATATTATGGTATTGGCCAATCCGGAAATAGCTAAATTACCGAACTGGGTCATTGCGCTAGTGGTAGCGGGTGGACTAGCCGCGGCATTATCGACTGCGGCAGGTTTATTACTTGCGATTGCGTCTGCCATTTCTCATGACTTACTAAAAGGTATCTTTAAACCTGAGATCTCTGAAAGTCAGGAACTAATGGCTGGACGGATTGCGATGGTAGGTGCTATTGCGATGGCGGGTTACTTTGGCTTACATCCTCCTGGTTTTGCCGCTGGTACGGTTGCGATTGCCTTTGGCTTAGCTGCATCCTCTATCTTCCCTGCATTAATGATGGGTATCTTTAATAAGAAGGTTAATCGTCAGGGGGCTGTAGCCGGTATGATTGCAGGCATTGGCATCACGATGCTTTATGTATTCCAGCACAAAGGCATTATGTTTATTCCTGGTACATCATTTCTGGGCGATATGTCACCAAACTGGTTCTTTGGTATTTCACCTAATGCATTTGGTTGTGTTGGTGCGCTAATCAACTTTGCCGTTGCTATTGGAGTGTCTAAAGTAACTGAAGCACCACCGGAGCATATTCAACATCTGGTTGAAGATATTCGTGTTCCTGCAGGAGCGAGTGCTGCATCAGACCATTAAAATTGTCTTTTGCTAACTAATAAAAACCCGTAAAGTTAATTCTTTGCGGGTTTTTTATTTTATTAAAAAATAACATTTAACAAAATTTCGATATATGATGAAGCATGGAAATAGAATTAAAAGAAATTCGTGATTTTATTGCACAGCATCCTCCCTTTGATGTACTAAGTGATGAAGTGCTCAATAACTTACCAAAATATTTGACGATACGGTATTTTCGGCAAGGAAGTACATTTCCAGATTTAACTGTCGAAAAAAAAAGTTTATATATCGTTCGTAGTGGTGCAATTGAAATACGCGATCAACATGATCAACTAATCGATAAACTAGCCGAAGGCGATATTTATTTGTTAGATGAGCGATTAGATGAAGATTCAAATAAATTTAATGGCGCATGTGTTGAAGATACACTTGTTTATTTATTAGGCTACTCTGATTTAGAGTTATTAACAAAACAATCTGAAAATTTCAATCGTCAATTTAATCAGTCAATTGACGAACGCTTACGCCATGCTGTTGAATTAACTCAATCTGCTGATATGCGTGATTTAAGCGCGATGAAGTTAGAAGTTAATGCGCTCACTGACCGTATTCCGGTAATTCTTGATGCGACTATAACAATTCAAAATGCTGCAAAAATAATGAATGATGAATTTGTTTCATCAATATTGGTGACGGATGATAACAAGCTAGTAGGATTGTTAACAGATAAAGATATTAGAAGGCGATGTGTTGCCGTTGGTCTTGATTTTAATGAACCAATTAGCATTATCATGACAAGTGATCTTATGACGGTGTCTGAAAAAACCTTGCTTTCAGAAGCTTTACTTTTAATGACAAGAAAAAAAATCAATCATTTACCCGTCATGAAAGATAATGCTCCCATTGGAATTCTGACAACATCTGATATTGTCCGTCATTTAAGTACCAGTCCAACTTTAATTGCGACTGATATTTATAAAGCGAACTCAGTCGATGCGCTAAAACGAATAAGTATAAAATTACCTGAGTTGCAATTACAGTTATCACTTTCCTCCGCTACAGCAAAACATATCGGCGAGGTATTTTCATCTATAACCGATTCAATAACGTGCCGTTTACTTGAGTTAGCCGAAGAGCAATATGGTACGCCGCCAGTAGAGTATGTCTGGTTAGCAGGTGGTTCACAGGCACGAAATGAGCAAACCTCACACTCAGATCAAGATAATGCACTTATCATTTCAGAACAATTTAAAACAGAATATGCTGATTATTTTAAAAACTTAGCAGATTTTGTTTGTGATGGATTAAATGAATGTGGTTATGTCTATTGCCCTGGTGATGCAATGGCAAAAAATATTCAATGGCGCCAACCTTTAAGCAAATGGCAGGAATATTTTTCACATTGGATTAGTAGCCCGGAACCAAAAGCATTAATGCTATCAAGTATATTTTTTGATTTAAGGCCCGTGTATGGAAACTTTTTTTTGTTTGAGGAGTTGCAAAATAAAGTACTTAAGCAAACTGAAAGCAGTGAATTTTTTATATCTCACATGGTAGGGAATGCACTGACACATCAACCACCACTAGGTTTTTTTAGAAATTTTGTGATGGTGCACGATGATAAACATAAAAACACACTCGATGTTAAACATCGCGGTGTTGTTCCCATTGTAGATATTGCGCGTGTTTTAGCCTTGGATAATGGCCTTAAAGAAACCAATACTGTTGATAGACTTGATGCGGCTTTAGCCTGCAAAGCGTTGAGTATTGAAATGCACGATAACTTAATTGATGCGCTTGAATATATTGGCTCTTTGCGTATCAGGCATCAGGCAAAACAGATTCGTGCGGGCTTAAGTGCTGATAATTATTTACCTATTAAAGAGCTCTCTGGTCTTGAAAAAAATCATTTGAAAGATTCTTTTTCAATCATTAAAACTATGCATCAGGTATTTGAAACACGCTATCCATCATCCAGGATGCGCTAATGATGCTGGCTAAGCTATTTGGTAAAGATTATTTAAGAAAACGATTACTGAAAAAAACAAAATCTTCAGTAATGAGAGAATATTTAAGTACTCCATTTCCTGATAATAACGATTCACTTATGAATGTCGAAATAGTTTCTCTCGATTTTGAAACAACAGGTTTAGAGATTGAACGAGATAATGTTATTAGTATTGGGTTTGTCGATGTTATTAATTTAGGGATTAATTTAGGCACCAGTACTCATCATTTAATTGCAACTAATGCCAAGCTTCCAGAGAACAGTGTCGTCATACATCAAATTACAGATAATGCATTAGTCAATGGCGAAAGTATTGCAACAGTGCTTCCTGATTTACTTAAGCATTTAACGGGTAAGGTATTATTAGCGCACAATGCAAAAGTTGAGGTAGGTTTTCTCAATAAAATGTGCCAGCAATTTTATGGTTCTGATTTTTTAATTCCTGTGATTGATACACAGTATTTAGCAAAACGCAGTTTTGATAGAAAAAATATTAGCTATAAAAGTGCTGAGTTACGAATGTTTAATTTACGTGCATCATTAAATATGCCTGCATACAAAGCGCATAATGCATTGATGGATGCTATTGCGACTGCAGAACTGTTTCTTGCGCTGGTCAGTAAAATTTCCCCTAAAAACAATGCACGTCTTAAAGATGTATTATGTTGATAGCGGCTATTTATCGTTATTAGTTTCGTTTTTTGAGTTTTTACTGTTTACAAGATTAAAAACACGTTCTGCAATTTTAAATGAAAATATATGTGTACAGCTGCGTCCATTTAAAGCCTGATAAAGTGCAAATAATAAAGAAACAACAAAAATACCCATAATTATCCATTTACCATAGTATTGATATAGTTGGGCATCATTTGTAATAATCAAATTTATTGAAATTCCAAGCATTAAGCATAAATCAAGTAACATAATCCAAAGTACTATGCTAAAAGCAAGGTCGGCGGTTTGCAGTGCTACCTTGGCGACTTTAGGTCTGCTACTGCTAAAAAGAAAAAACAGGATAAGAGGCGGTGCCGTACTGGCAAGAGGATTAATAAATATACCGGCAAGAGAAGTTAAGGGTGCAAGTGCCATATAGGAACGTTGTTTATTATCATTTTGAGACATAATTTATTATCAATATAGTTATGGTTTAATTATGCCTTATCGTACTGCTTTTAAAATAATATATAAAGCACCCGTTCCCCCATCTGCCGGCAGAGCGGAAGAATATGCCAGCACATCAGCATGCTGAGGTAACCAATGAGCGACATGTGTTTTTAATATGGGGACATTTTGTTCAGATCGGTAGCCTTTGCCATGAATAATGCGTACATAACGTTTATG
Source organism: Gammaproteobacteria bacterium (assembly GCA_026197095.1). GTDB lineage: Bacteria > Pseudomonadota > Gammaproteobacteria > UBA6429 > Thiohalophilaceae > JAGLTQ01. Next base: position 16,935 of record JAPHTF010000008.1, on the reverse strand, counting down.
TTGCAGCTTACATTCTCTAATAAAATTTTGCAGAGCCACTTTGGCTTCAATGACAGTGTAACCATGAAGATCTAATTCATCTTCAATAGGTAATTCACCTCTGCGAAGTCGGCGTTGAACTTTTTGTTGTATTCCAGAACGGGCAAAAAAGAGGGAATCTTCAATTTTGACCTCTCCTAAATCAACAGGATCTGACATCATTTCACTATCTGTTTGATTTTCTGTATTCAGTAATTGTTGATTACGTTGTGGCTGAGGAGAGTGTGGCTTTTTTACCGTTTCAATTCTTTTATCGGACTTTAGCGGTCGTACATCTGAAACTTCTTCACGAAAGAATTGATGATCTTCCTCACTTATTTGAGTTTCATATTTTGATTTTTTTATGGACATGAAGCATTCGTACTTTGGGGAATCAAAGCCATAGTGTACCATTAAGGTTAGTTATTTTTGTGTGATTTTATGCTGATTTCTTTCTATTCATATAGCTTGAATCGAGGGAAGCAGGTTTATTCTACTTGTTCAAGTTGGTTATTTGATTTCTATGCATATTTTAGTTAGTAATGATGATGGTGTTGAAGCTCCTGGTATCTTAGCTTTGAAAGAAGGTTTATCAGACATGGCCACAGTAGTATTAGTGGCGCCTGATCGAGATCGGAGTGGTGCAAGCAATTCGCTCACACTCGATAGCCCAATCCGGGCAAAAAAAATCGCAGATAATGTGATCAGGGTGGCGGGCACGCCAACGGATTGTGTCCATTTAGCACTGACAGGATTGCTCGAAAACGAACCTGATATGGTCATTTCTGGTATTAATGCGGGTGCAAATATGGGAGATGATGTCTTATATTCAGGTACTGTTGCCGCGGCAATGGAAGGGCGGTTTTTAGGGCTGCCATCCATCGCTATTTCACTTGCAAGTAACGGAGAAAACGCGAGATTAACTCATTATGATACAGCTGTTCAGGTAGCCCGTTTTCTCATTAAGCGTCTTAATCATGCTCCATTTCCATCTAATACTATTCTTAACGTTAATGTCCCGGATTGTCCCTGGAGCCAAATTAAAGGAATTCAATCTACTCGTTTAGGCCACCGACATAAGGCTGAACCGGTGATAAAAGAAAAGGATCCGCGTGGCCGGAGTATTTATTGGGTTGGTCCTCCCGGTGCAGAACAAGATGCAGGAGAAGGCACTGATTTTTATGCATTAAATAATGGCTTTGTTTCGGTGACACCCCTTCACGTTGATTTAACACGGCATGAGGCTCGTGCCGGGCTAGCTGACTGGATTGAGCAAGAGATATCAGATCAGCCATGAATTATGATTTAAACGGTATAGGTATGACATCACAGCGTACACGTGATCGCTTGATTCAGCGTTTACGCAATGAAGGCATACATGATGAGCGAGTACTTGAAGTCATGCGACAGACTCCACGCCACATCTTTGTTGATGAAGCACTGGCGAGTCGTTCATATGAGGATACCGCTCTGCCGATAGGGCATGGTCAGACTATCTCTCAGCCTTATATTGTCGCAAGAATGACAGAGCTACTACTTCAAGCCGCTTCGTTAAAAAAGGTACTGGAAGTCGGCACGGGATCAGGTTATCAGACTGCGATTTTAGCGCCTTTTGTTGAGCAGGTTTATACGGTAGAACGGATTGCACCATTGCTTGAACAGGCAAAACAACGTCACAGAGCATTAGGATTAACTAATATTCGCTATTTGCTCAGTGATGGTAGCTGGGGCTGGCCAGATTTTGCTCCTTATGACGCCATTATTGCTACTGCTGCGCCTGAGGAAATTCCTCCTGAATTGCCTGAGCAGTTAGTCGATGGTGGGCGTTTAATCATTCCTCATGGTTCGAGTTTGCAACAACGATTAAGTGTGATTGAGCGTGACGGAGAAGCACTCAATACAACGGATTTAGACATGGTGAGCTTTGTGCCACTGGTGAGGGAGAAGTAATAGTGCGTTTATTTACACGTATGTATGAGTTAGCTATGAGATGGTCTGCTCACCGCTATGCACCACGTTATTTGGCTGGAATGAGCTTTGCTGAGTCTTCATTTTTCCCTATACCGGTTGATGTGATGCTGGCACCTATGTCTCTCGCGCAACCTCATAAAGCATGGCATTTTGCGTTTATTGCGACGCTTTTTTCAGTATTAGGTGGTGTCGCAGGATATTTTGTTGGTTACTTTGCAATGGATTTACTCGAGCCCTGGTTGCATTCACTCGGCTACTGGGATCGATACCAGCAAATCATAGCCTGGTTTAATGAATGGGGAATTTGGATTATATTTATTGCTGGCTTTGCACCTATTCCTTATAAGCTTTTTACGGTCACAGCGGGTGCATTATCTATGTCGTTACTTCCCTTTGTTCTCATCTCATTTGTCGCACGGGGAGCACGTTTTTATGCTGTTTCTGGTTTGATGTTGTGGGGTGGAGAGCGCATGGAAAAAAAATTAAGAAAATATATGGATATCATTGGATGGGGCGTGGTTGCCCTTGCTATCATTATTTATATAATCCTTAAAATTTAATTAAATTAGAACATTGTTAATGTTTTTAAGTTATTACAAATTTTTTATTCTTGCCTCATTAACTTTGTTGACCACCGCATGTGGTCAATTTGTTCCCTATGAGCCAGGAAGAGATAGAAACTCTCTGCTATCTGATAAAATTGTGACTCATCACCATGTAAAAGCGGGTGAGACACTCTATTCTATTGCCTTTGAATATGGACGCGACCATAGAGATGTCGCCCGCTGGAATAGCATTCCAAGTCCATACACGATTTATCCGAAACAAAAGTTACGCGTAATCCCTATCAGTAGTGACACGAGTGAAGCAAAACAGGAAACCAGATTAAAACTTCGTAAATTAACTCGAAACAAGCACAAACCAGAAGAAAACAAATTCGAGTATGTTTCTAGTTCAAAATTGCAGTGGTCATGGCCCACACAAGGACAAGTAGTGAGCACTTTTTCAATTCGAGATCCTGGTCGACGCGGTATAGATATAGAGGGAAGAAAAGGCCAGCCAGTTAATGCGGCTGCGGCAGGACGAGTGGTATATCGTGGTAATGGTTTACGAGGATATGGCAATCTGATAATAATTAAACATAATGAAACCTATTTTAGTGCTTATGCCCACACGGAAGATGTGGTTGTTAAAGAGGATGAAAAGGTAAAGTTAGGGCAGAAACTTGCCGATATGAGTAATACAGGTACAGACAAAACAATATTACACTTTGAAATTCGTCGTAATGGTAAGCCGGTAAATCCTATGAAATATTTGCCGGCAGGACAAAAACGACGCTAACTATATTACAGGTTTATAAAAGAAGTATGGCGGAAACAAAAAATAATAAAAACAACGCCGAAAGCGATGAAATAATTGAATCAGAAGATGTCTTATTGCTTGATGACGACGATGAAGATATTGATGATGAATCAGTAGAAAAAGAAATCGCAGAAGACGAAAAAACATTCTCTGCCGGTGCTATTCCAGCGAGTCAACTTGACGCAACGCGCTTATACCTAAACGAGATTGGTTTTTCCCCTTTACTGACTGCAGAAGAAGAAGTTTATTACTCGCGTAAACTGTTAAAAGGTGATGAAGCTGCCCGTAAGAAAATGATTGAATGTAATTTGCGTTTGGTCGTAAAAATTTCGCGTCGCTATCTTAACCGGGGATTAGCGTTACTCGACTTAATAGAAGAAGGCAATCTTGGTTTAATTCGAGCAGTAGAAAAATTTGATCCAGAAAGAGGATTTCGTTTTTCAACGTATGCAACATGGTGGATCAGACAAACTATTGAGCGTGGAATAATGAATCAAACGCGTACAATACGATTGCCGATACATGTTGTAAAAGAAATTAATATCTATTTACGTGCAGCAAGACATCTTGCGCAAACACTTGACCACGAACCCAGCCCTGAAGAAATTGCCGAAATGGTCGACAAGCCCATCAAAGATGTTAAGCGCATGTTGGGTTTAAATGAACGTACGGCTTCTGTTGATAGCCCAATGGGTCCTGATTCTGAAACATCATTACTCGATGCCATCCCAGATGAAAATAATATTGATCCCGTCGTATTGTTACAAGATAATGATGTTAAAGATAATATAGAAAACTGGTTAGGACAACTGTCAGAAAAACAATGTGAAGTCGTTACAAGGCGTTTTGGTTTGCATGGTTATGATGTCTCAACTTTAGAAGAAGTAGGGAACAGTATCGGAGTAACCCGCGAACGGGTCAGACAGATACAAATTGAAGCCTTACGCAAATTAAGAGAGATACTTGAAAAAGAAGGTTTTTCGGTAGATGCGTTAATTAAGTAAACTTTTACACTTATACTAATTAGTATTTACTATCTCAAAATTTGCACCGTTACTTTTTCTCTTTATGTTTTTATTAACCGTGATACCGCTAGCATTGTATTGGTTTACTTGAGCATCTTTATTATATAGCTTATTTTCGACAGAAATGTTGTTTAAGTTTAATTGCTTTATCTTAATTCTATTTAAATTAAGGTTGTATGCATCCAAACCATTAATTGACATTCTTTCTCCAGTTGAATCAAACGCTGTAAAATCTGGAGTTTTGCAATTGTTAATATCTATAGTTTCAAAATCTAGTTCACCTAAGTAAAGATCTTTATATCCTTTGCAGTTACTTATTTTTATTATTTTGATATTGCCTCCAATTGTTAATTGCTGATCGTTATTGGATGATAATGATTTACCCATACTTATGTCGGTAATTGGAAAGCTATCATAGATGTTGTTTTCTGAGTCTATCGTATAGATTGTAGAGTTATTTATTTTTGAATCTTTGATGATACTATTTTTAATTTTTATTGAAGTGAGTTTTGAGTTGCTGAAGTCCATATCATAAATATTGCTATCTGTAATTGTTATTTTCGAATCAGTCAACAAGCCATATCCAGAAACATCGTTAAGCTTACTATTCTCAAATATAAAATGTGATTTACTTTGATAAAAGTCAATATTCTTTAATGATGAGTTTATGAATTTTATTGTATCTGATTTTAATTTTATATAACTGTTATTAATGTTAGAGCTGGAACCAAGAAGTTCACAATTGATAAATACCATGTTAATAATAAAACTTTCATTCATGATTACATTTTTAAGAGTGCAGTTTTTAAAGGTGATGTTTTTAAATTTTGTATTTTTGAAGTTTATATCTTCTAGCGCACAATCTTCGAACTCAACATCAGTTATTATTCTGTTATTTGCCGTTATGTTTTTCCATTTAGTGTTTTTAATTGTTATATTTTTAATTATGTCAGATGGGTATTCGAAATTACTAATAGTAAAGTTGGATATTAAGTTAGATGAAGAATCATGTGTTTTTATTAATTGCGACTTAAATTCTTCTAAATTATATGATTTTAATGAATCTGCCATTACGTTTCCTGAAAATGAAATGATTAGAATTAAATATAAATATTTAAACATCTGAGTACTCGTTTGAGAAAGTTTCACTATACCATCGAATATTTGGAACTTCACCATGCTTTCTATGCCTGGCTATAATATAGCCTTCAATCTTTTCTAAATTTTTAATATTCTCTTGTGCTACATAAGGATCATAATAATCTGCCATTTCTAAGGCTTCTTCATATTTTTTGATTTCTACATCCTTTCTGCTTTTAAATTCCAGTGGGTAAGTCCATGAAGTATTTGTATTATATGTTCTAAATGAGGAATGATAATTAATATTTTTACATTTGATAGATATAAATGTTACGGGTTTTTTCATATTTAATTTTTTTAGAGTATCCTCAATATCATCATTTGGTGTGAATAAATACTCGTGATTATTAATTTTTTTAGTAATTCCACTCGTGGTTAATACTTTTGAATCTTTATAAAAATGTATGGAAACAGTTTCGATAAAATTTATATCGCTAATATTAGCCTTTTGGTTGATTTTAATAGTAAATGGTCCATCATCAAGTTTAGAAATAAACAAATCAACCAATCCTGATTTTTCTTTATCTCTTAAGAATATATCTGCATAATCAAGTGCCACAGCTAATCGTGGTTGTGATTGTTTTACATTAGGTATCTTAATGCCAATTGTATGCTCATTTGAGCCAGAAAATTTGATAAAATTTCCTGAAGGATAATCTAATCCCCAGTTATAAAGTTCATTTTGGTGGTTTTGAACTGCAATTGGGCCACCACATGCTGCGACCAACATTCTGCATCCATTACCTGGAGAAAATTGATTATTTTCATCAACATTTTTTGCATTAATAGTAATATTTTTTCTTCCAAGAAAGTTACTATTATCAGTTTTTTGATATAAGCCTGAGCGATGAGAATGCCCTGATAAGGTATATTGAATATTTTCATCAATTATTTCCTTATAGACAGAGTATCGATTGTTTTCGAATGTGCCATAATCATGATTTCCTAGTGTGCTAATGAAATCATTATAGTTAATTTCTCCTGCCTCAGAAAATGGGTGCGGGGTATTGTAGTTTGCATAAGTAAAGTGACTACAAAGGATATTACACGACTTTTTCTCATTTAAACCGCTTTTTAAAATAGCTAGCTGTTCATCTGAAACACTTTCAGTTGAACGAGGGAGGAATCCACCTAAACTCCATGATCCTTGTTTAATACCAATGAATTTTTCATTGTCTCCCCAGCCAAGATTAATGAATGATTGTTCATTATAAAATGATACAAAACTACTGAGTGGAGTAAAGATATGATAAAACCAATCAAGATTTTCAGGTTTGAAATTACGTTCTCCGCCCTCATCACTTGCAGCAGCCATCACTACACGCGCATAATCTGGACCATACATTAAAATTGCTTCACTAATGGTTAAATTATGATCCGCTGGTATACCTTCATTTGCGCGATCAAAATATATATCAGGATCTTGATTTTTATTAATTTCATCAAGGTCAGCAGCTGCTTCATTAGTTGATTTTTCTATAACCTCATCTTCACTTAATTTTACATGTTTTGTAACCGGGAAACCCTCATCATCATATGTAATATTTCCATCAGGATCACATACATAAATATGTTTTCCAGGGAAAAAGGTGTTCTTCAATGAGCGAGATAATTTTACTCTTGGTGATATTCCATAGGGTAGAGTGTATGCTTCATGGTTTCCAGATACGAGCATAATTGGCTTTTTGAATTCTGAATAATACCACTTGAATAATTCGTACATGACCAAATTATCAATTCCTACAGGATAAAGCTCTTTATTATTTAAATTATCCAAGTTAAGAATTTTCCAGATTTCACTACTTTTTACTATATTACCATCACTTATTTTTGAATTATTAGTGTTTAGATTTCTATTGTAGTCAATTAAATCACCAGTGAAAATGAGTAAATCAACATCAGAACCCATTTGCGTCATGAGATCTTTTAATGTTGCATAACTCGTATTTACTAATTGACCGATTTCTTCAGAAGTAAAGGATTCAGCTTCACCATCAATTAATTTTGCTTTACTCTTTGAGAATAAATGTTGCCGGGACGAAACATGTACATCTGATAAATGTCCAATATCTAATAATTCTTTATTTGATATAAATACCGGATGGTAGCTTTCTATTACTGTTTCATTATCAGAAAATTCTGGGTTTCTGTGATTTGAAACATCACAGCTGAGTGATTTATATCCAATACGATAATTTTTATTGAATTTGTTTATATATTGATCTTGTAATTCGAAAAATAAACCATCCTCTTTGTCTTCATTATTTAGTTTATAATTTACCCATGAAATATTGAATAAGCCTTCATTATTATAATTACCTGGCAGGTTCTTTAATATTATTTCAAAACCATAGATAAGATTTTCATTCTTATACATTTGAGAAACTGAAGAATGGATTTGCGCATATACGACATCTTCTGATTTATCAGAATTTTTTCTTATAATAGTATTATTATTTATGTCATTTATATTCCATAAATAATGAACTTCAATATTTTCAATAGCTTCGCTATTACTGGAGAAAATAGGAGTGCTTGCATGAGAGCTTTTATCTATATTACTCCAGGGTGATATTTTTAAATATCTGTTAACAACGCCTGATAATGCGGGGCCAGCTTTAGTTTTGTCCTTTCCTTCTGAATTACTATAAGTATTAAAGAATAATTTATCTGCAAGAATGATGATTCGTAGCTCTTCATCTGGTTTTTTTAGTGCAGGGCAGAGAAATGATGGACTTAATATAGAGACATTGGCTTGTTTTAATGAAAAGATATATTTCTTAATTTTAGAATCACTGCCCAATAATTCATTGTTAGATGAAAACTGTGCTTTTTTGTCTTTATTTTTAACATATCTGTTTTGTTCTTGAGCCATTGTTAATCCTTTAAACCTTATGATTCCATAAATGCAGGTAAATCTTTAATTTCTAATTCAAAATTTGAGTTCATCTTTGCTTTTGGGATATGTATTTTACCATCAGATATTTTTCCTTTATATTCATTTCCCTGGTCAGTTTTTAAGGTAAACTCAAGGTCATCAAATAACTTATAAAAAGCAGCAGCACTTTTATCAAACTCATCTATTAAATCGATATTTATTTCTTTGAATTCATCAACAGGTGGTACTACATTGTCAGCTCGTCTGTTTCCAACCGTTCCTTTGGCTTCTTCAGTTTTAGATGTGTCTGCAGGAGGAGATGATATTTTATCAGCAATAATTACAATCTCACCGCTAATAATTGCATTAGCTATTGAGTCTGTAATTTCTTCTTTATTTAGAGACGCAGAATTTGGGAGTTTAATTTTAAGATCATTGGCGATTAAAAGTAACTTTTTATCATCTGAATTTAAATTAGATATAAATGCTTTCACTTCTTTTGTATTTTTGAATTTTTCTGTTTTTGCATCCTTACTAAGTAATAATGTACTGATTGGCTCAAAACGATAAAGTACATCATCTGAACCTTTTATGACCCTGTTTTCAGGTGGACGTTCAGATACATCAGGTACATCAATTGGATAAAATTTAATCTGTCCTTGTAGTAGTAATGTACTAACTTGTTTCTCAATTTCACCACAGGACAGGGAAGATGGACAGGGCATTGCACTGTACTGGTGTAAAATATCACGCCAGTAGCCATTTGGTACTGAAAGATGGCTAATAAACTGTTGTGCTGATCCTTCATTCCAAAAACATTCAGATTTTAAAGTGAGTTGTGCATTATGTTCACGAGGTAGAACTACTTTATAAAATTCACCATTTCGGTTTTTAAAAACTGAATTTTGTAAGCTCATATTATCTTCCCTGAGATACGTTATTAACTATAAATCTAGTTAATTGCGTAACTAAATTGTCCTTCATCTGAAACATTAACATGAATATCAGTAATTTCTTCTGCATTAGCCATTCTGGATAAACATTCTGAAGCCATTTCGGGCAGCATTGTACGGGTGAGGATATTTTCAATGTTTCGAGCACCTGTATCAACCTCCTGGCTGCGGGCAACAATATGAAGCATGACATCATCATCATAGCTAAATTTTGCACCGTAATGTTCATGTACACGTTTTTCTATCCTGCGCATATTTATCTTGCATATTTTCATTAGGTTTTCGTCATTTAACGGGTAATAGGGAATTACGGTTGTTCTACCCAGAAACGCAGGTTTGAAATATTTGAGTAACTGAGGCCTAAATGTTTCGAGTAGTACTTCTGGATCTGGTAGTTCATCTTCCTGAGCACATATTGCACGAATATGCTCTTCAGCAGCGTTAGATGTCATTATGATAACTGTATTACGGAAATCAATATCACGACCTTCACCATCTTTAATCGTACCTTTATCAAAAAGATTATAGAAAATATCTTGCACACCAGGATGAGCTTTCTCCATTTCATCTAAAAGAATAACGCTATGTGGATTTCGACGCACCGCTTCAGTTAACACGCCACCTTCACCATAACCGACATAACCGGGAGGAGAACCTAATAGCATTGATACTTTGTGTTCTTCTTTAAATTCAGACATGTTAATCGTTGTAACGTTTTGTTCACCGCCATAAAGTAAGTCTGCGAGGGCGAGAGCAGTTTCTGTTTTACCAACACCACTTGAACCCACCATAAAAAATACACCAACAGGTTTTCTTGGATCTGTTAAACCGGCCCGAGAGGTTTTAATATTTTCGGCTATTGCGTGGAGGGCATGATCCTGACCAATAACTCGTTGAGATAATGTCTTTCCGAGATCGAGAATAGATTGGATTTCATCAGATACCATTTTACCCACGGGAATCCCTGTCCAGTTTGCAACAACTTCGGCAATTGCCTGACTGTCAACATTAACCTGAATTAGGGGCTGTTCTCCCTGTATATGGGTTAATTCATCCATGTGTTTTTTTAATTCTTTTTTTATTTTTGTTCGTTCTGAGTCAGTGAGTAGTTGTGGTGCATCTTTTTTCTTTTTATCTTCATCAGATAGTTTTTGTGCATTAAAATCAGCTTCTATTTGTTTTTGTAAAACATGTATTTGATTAACTTTTTCCTTTTCCTTGTCCCATTGTGCAATTTGCTCTTTTAAGGTTGCTTCATATAAAATTTTATTAACCTGCAATTCTTTAATGCGTTCTTCACAGTTTCCTAATGTAGCATTCTCTCTTTCAAGAGAGGTAATATTGGTTTCAGATTGCTCAATTAGACGGCGTGTATTCTCAATAGAAGCGGGTGTTGCACTTTGACTGAGTGATACTCTTGCACATGCAGTGTCCAGTAAGCTAACAGATTTATCAGGTAATTGACGTGAAGTAATGTATCGGGTTGATAATTTAACTGAATCAACGATTGCCTCATCCATAATACGAACGCCATGGTGATTTTGTAGCATTACTGAGATTGCACGCATCATATTTACTGCTTTTTCTTCATCAGGTTCTTCTATTTTTACCACCTGAAAACGTCGAGTAAGAGCAGGATCTCGTTCAAAGTATTTCTTATATTCCGCCCATGTCGTTGCAGCAATAGTTCTTAATTCACCACGAGCCAATGCAGGTTTTAAAAGATTTGCTGCATCACCCTGACCTTCCTTACCACCGGCACCTATCAATGTGTGTGCTTCATCAATAAACATAATGATAGGTTGAGGTGAGGCCTTAACTTCAGCAATAACGGCTTTTAAACGATTCTCAAATTCACCTTTCACACTCGCTCCAGCTTGCAGTAGGCCAAGATCAAGGCTTCTTACACATACATCTTTTAAGGGAGTCGGGACATCACCAGAAGCAATACGTAATGCAAAACCTTCAACTACAGCTGTTTTACCAACACCTGCTTCACCAGTTAAAATAGGATTGTTTTGACGACGGCGAATAAGAATATCAATAATTTGTCTAATTTCTTCATCGCGTCCAAGAACCGCGTCGATTTTTCCTTGCTTAGCCGCCTCGGTTAAATTAACAGTAAACTTATCTAATGATGGTGATTTACTCGGAGTGGAAGGGCCGTTAGATGAGGATGTATCACCAAGTTCTGCATTCGCTGACTCACTTGTGCTTCCAACAATTGAACCAATTATGGCTCGTAAAGATTCAGGTTGAATTTTCCTTAACTCTCCGGATGATGCTTCAGTAGAACGTCGCAGGTTTTCATCAAGCATTAATGCGGCTAATACATGAGCAGATGTTGCTTGTGAGTGACCGTATTCAACTGAAGCTAGCATCCAGGCATTTTTTGCCAGATCTACGATAGTAGGAGATAGTGCAGGTGCACGGGTATTACCTGTTTTTATGATATCGAGTTCTTTATTAAGATCTTGTGTCAATTTCCCATAATTAATATCATATTTGTCAAGCAAGGCTAAAAGATCACTGTCAGGAATTTCGAGTAGTTTTAAAATCCAATGTTCAATTTCAACATTATAATGAGTACGTGATAAACATAAACCTGCAGCACCTTCTAATGCGTTTCGTGTTGGCTCATTAAGTTTTCCCACGAGTGATTTTAAATCGATTGTTATCATTATTAATCCCTTAATATATTAATTAATACGGCTTGCTGATATTTTTATATCAAGCGTTTCATTCTTTATTTTTGATGAGTCAGATTGTGAAGATAGCCACGTATTCCAACCCATTACCGCCTGAGTGTTACCACCTAGTTGTATTTTCTGCGGAATATCTGATCGTTTTACTTTTATAATAAAGTCATAGTCATATTCCATGCCGATATACATTTGCACAATCTCATTTAAGGATTTTAATGCATTTGTTCCCGGAGAAAATATATTTAATTGTGCTTTTGTTAGTGGTCCCAGAATAATATTAATTTTTCCTTGCGCAAACCAGCCTTTTGAGCCAAGCATGACTGAACGGCCTAAGCAGTTATTTTGGCCTGTTGGATTGTCCTTACCCGGTAATCGTGTTCTTACATCTTCAATGAGTTCCTGCCATTGGCCTATAAATTCATTTATTTCAACGGGTATCTTAAAATAATCACGCAATATTTGTTTAAGGCCGGAAGCTGTTTTAACTTGCTGTGATAGCAGGCCGCTATAATAAAATAATGATTCATCACGAATATAGAGACGATTGTCTAAATTTTTTGTCCCTAATCCTATGAGTGAAAGTAAGATTTGAGAATGATCATCGCGTCTTTTACTTGTATGAGGATTAAGTTTTTTTCTTTCGTATTCAATAGGCAGCTTATATTTATTTGATGCCTGGTAAAATAATGAAACAGTTCTATGATTAAATAAATCGAGGAAATTTGATAACGACTTATCTTTCATTTTAAGTCGTTTTAATATCATTTCAGTATAGTGATAGGGAAGAACACCCTGTGATCCGGTTAATCCCATGAAATTTACTGATAATTCCCACTTCTTGTGATTTTTATTTTTACGCTCACTGATTTTTGATATTTCAGATGATGAAAAACTTAAAGAGTGCGTACTTCGAAAGCGTATAGATTCTGTGTTTGGAGGTGAATAGCGTGCAACGGGTTGTTTGTTGAAATACATTTCATTTTGCTTTATATCACCATCAACTGGTTTTACATGATTACCATGCGCAGCGGCTCGTTCCAACAAGCGAACTGCCTGTAGAAAAGAGAAGTCATAGGGTGATTCTGTTAATGCACTAATTACAGAAGTATTTTTTCGCCGGCCCGTGGTGGACATTTTTTTAAATAACCTTCTTTACTTTTTTGTTTGACTAATACACGTGTGAATGAATTTATTGAGCAGTAGAGCCCAAAAAAATGTTCAAGAATAGATGCAAACAAATATGAACTACTACCTGTTAGCTGTTTATCATCTAACTCAATTTCTATTTCAATCCCTCTACACATTGTTGCATGACCATCAATCGTTAATGGTGAACTAATCGGTCTGGCATTGACTGATGTAATAGACTCTATGAGTGCCCTGGTAACGGAAGACTCTTTGAAATCATATAAGCGTAAGATCTCTTTGAGAGCTTGTGTTGCATCATCTCTTCCAGTTAGAGATAAATGATTCAGGTTTAAATGTGATATTAAGCGCCAACGAGCATGATTACGTAATGGTGCCCTAACGGTTTGAGTTGGTTGAGTTAAACACCGAATTTTTTCACAGGGAGGTGCGCTATCAACACACTGTAATTTAGGCTGATCGGTCGAGAAGGGTAATTTTCCTGGCAGATCTCTATTACTGCAGGTCGTTTTGATCAGGAGCGTACGATCTTCCGGGATATTGGGATTAAACTCTAAATCGACGAGATTAAGGAATACATCAGTCCCATCATCTCTGTCATAGTTGCTCATTTTAGAATTCCTTCGATTAGCGAACCAGAATGAGTGGTTTTCAGTATCCTGATATTCATGGTTTAAACCATAAAATGGATGATAATTAACTTCATCACCCGATGAGGTTGATGCGGTCACATTATCTACAGAATAGATTTCATATCCGACAGGGCGGCGAGCATCGGCAACGACTTGATACTCTATTTGAGTATGATCAAGTTTAACTGGATCAGCCTGATGTTTAAATAAATTAACTACCGGGCATGAACCTAAGACAAAAGTTTCGTTCGTTATATTATGTTCGAGCTCAATATCAGATGAATTAAGATATACATATAAGTCCAGGGTATTAGTTGCATGTTCAGGAATTTTTTCTTTTATACCTGTGAAATCAACAAACATGAACTTTTCGGGAAAAACAAAATACTCAGTTAATAATCGATATCCAATAAATGATGAGTCAGGATAAGGTAATATGCCTTCATCACTATTAAAACCAACAGGTTTAATGCTTTGTTGGCCAATAAATATTGGCTTATTATCTGTTTCTGAAAAACTCGCAATCACGTTTTGACAGTTGTTTAATAGCAACTGATATAAAGGATTGATATGTTGCGGCTGTCCTTTTAAATAAAAACGTATTTTCTCAAAATCAAGGTCTGAAAATGTAATTTCTTCATTGAATGTTTCTAATGATATTTTAAGAACAGCAACTGCACCTTTAATATCAGCTGAACCAGGAGTAGTAAAAGGCTGACCTATTAATGATGCTGATGTAACTTTAATCGGCAGCAGTTCGGTATCATATACCGTAGAGAAACGGACAGTTTCTCCCTGAAATTGTTCAGTTTCTAACAAAGTTTTTTTATTTAATACATACGGGCTATCCAATTGCTCTTCATCAGCTTTAAAGTTGATGATAGACATTGATGGAATAGGGCGCTGATAATGAGGAAATAAAACATTTAATAATGCATCAGAAAGTTCAGGGAAATCATCATCAATTTTATGCTGGATACGTGCATTTAAATATGCAAAGCTTTCTATCAAACGGGATACATGTGGATCATCAATTGTGTCGGTATTAATTCCCAGGCGCCCGGCAATCTTTGGATGTTCATCCGCAAATTCTGCTCCAAGCTGGCGAATAAATGCCAATTCTTTTTCATAATAAGGGAGTAGTTCGTCAGCCATGTCCGTGTTCTTCTATGCTTATGCTTCGTGTTACAGGTTCAAGGACAGAATCGAAAACTACAACTTCAGGTGATGGATCGGCATACAGTGTTGCATCAATCCTGAAACGTAATGTGCGATCAATGTTGTCTTTATTTTCCATATAAGAGACATTTACATCTTTAAATCGTGGTTCAAATCCTTTTAGAATTTTCTCCATTTTTGATGTGAATTCTTTTCTTTTGTCTAAATCTGTAATATTTATAGTTGCTAAATCAGGTAAACCATAATTTAACAGTGAATTTTCTAATTCATGATATTCTTCATTGGGTTCCATTACACGAAAACGCGCGTTCATCAAATTCTCAAGATCTCTTCTGACACTATTTCTCAATTGTCTAAGTTTCTGATGTTGGCCTGGATCAATTTCGTTTAGATTATCGGGTTCGTCATCAAGTAAACGATCAAGTATCGAAGGGCGGAGTTTTTTCTTTTTATCAATATGCGCCATGTTATTTACCTGATTGAGCTAATTCAGTCACAAGTTCAAGCTCTGAAACCATCTGATCCAACTGATAATGGGGCTTAAGGTGGATCACACACAAATAACTGCCTGGCTTGGCAGGATGCTCTTTAACTTGTACTGCGGCTTCTTTAAGAGGGTAACGGGCCTGTTCTTCCCATTCCAGGTCATTCCTTCCTGTTGTGTATTTAAAAAGCCAGTCACGTAAATAATCTTCGCAATCATTGGCTGTGAGAAAAGAACCGATTTTATCGCGTATCATAACTTTAATATAATGCGCAATTCGTGAGCCGCATAATACGTGTTGAAGCATGCCTGATAATTTAGCATTGATATTCGCTTCTCTAGAATCATGAATCTTTGGTGTTTGCAATGATTGATTGTTATAGAATGCTGCAAAGGGCGTGTCATAGCATTGACACAATGGAATGAATCCAAGATCACTGAGTTCGCGTTCTTTTGTATCTGTGATAATGACATCAGTGACAGGTTTGTGAGCGATATTTTCGGCATCGGTTTCAAAACAGTCAACGGGCAGATTCGTTAATAAACCACCTGCAACCTGATTTCTGGGTACACCTCGTATATGTCCAAACCAGCCTACATTTGCATACTCACGTATCAGGATAGCAGCAAACCCATAACTTGCATTAGCCCAAAGATAATTTTCATGTTTTTTAGTGGATGATGTTTCGTAAAAGTATAATCCCTTATATGAACCAGGTTTGGTTCTGTATGGTAAACGCATTAATATTTTTGGTACGGTTAAACCGAGAAAACGTGAATCTATTTTTTCGCGCAGTGTATTCCACTTTAAGTATTCTTTTTGAGTAAATACACTACGTAAATTTAACGTTGTACTTAATCCAGAGAAATCATCTAATCCGAATAGTTCATATGATGCAGCAGCAATAAATGGTGCAAATGCTGCTGCAGCCACTTGAGACAAACCTTCTAGAGTCGCAATATCATCATGTTTATGTCGTTTAGAGATGCGATGACTTATCTCATAGTCACCAATAAGAACGCCATAGGGTTCGCCACCCGGCGTGCCATATTCTTCGCTATATACTTTTTGGAAAAGTTGGCTTTGGTCAAACTCAAGTGCACGTGCCATGTCTTTTACTACTTCAGACCAACTGACATCAAGTACCTTAATTTTTATATTTAATGCACCTTCCGCCTGAATGGCTAAATACCACAGGCCACGCCATGAGGCTTCAAGGTTTTGAAATTTTTCATTATGAATAATGACATTTAGCTGTTCATTAATCAGATGATCAATTTCTGCAATTTTATGATTAACTAAATGAACAATGCTATCTACAGATTTTATATTTTTAGTATTTTCATGTGTGTTAAGCCAATATTTAAGAGACTTAAGATCATCATCTTCATTAAGAAATTCATCAAGATTTGTTATGTAAGATGGTGTATCCAGAACAGTT
>JAPHTF010000017.1 GCA_026197095.1 Gammaproteobacteria bacterium | reverse complement strand
GCTTTACCAAAATTAAAGTTTATAAGCCAGTTTTCATATGCCGGTGTAGGTAAGCTTCCGGAAGGTTATATTGAAATACCAACAATAACATGGAAAGAATTTATTGAACGATACAGTATAAAAAATATCGATTTACTAAAAATGAATATAGAAGGTGCTGAAAAGGATGTCATTTCCTCAATTGACAACTTTGATATTATTAAACGTTTTATAATATCTTGCCATGATTTTAGAGCTAATAATGGGGATGGCGAATTTTTCCGCACAAAAGATTTTGTCACAAAAAAACTAAAAGAGGCCGGTTACGAAATCAAAACTTTTAATCTTGGAATCACATGGGCTGATGACTGGATTTTTGCAGAAAAAAAATAAAGCTTATTTTTTTGCTACTACTAAAAAAGCGGAACCTAACATCAGCTTTTCCCATGTATATTTCTTAATAAAGCGGATGATTTTTGACTGCCCTGGCCGTACTTTATGGCAGCCAGTGACATGTAAAACTTCTAAGCCCATATCAGATAATAATTTCTTCAACACCTTTGGCGTATAATAAAAAAGATGATGATCTGTATCATAGTATCTGCCAATACGTTTTTTTCTTAGCCCAATACGTTCAAGAAAAAATTTTAATCTGGCCGAAAATGAGTTGATATTAGGCACAGCAATAAATATAACACCACTCTTCTTTAATTTAGATAATAGCTGCTTAAGCATATCTTTAGGATCTTTCAAATGCTCAAGTACTTGGTGCATCGTCACTAAATCATACTCTTGTTTTTTCCATTGCACATCAGGGAAATCACCACAATAAATGGGTAAACCTATTTCTTTACTGACACGTTGGGTTGATTCACAATCGACATCGTAACCTTCTACATTCCAGCCTCTTGTTTTAGCTGTATTTGCTAATACCCCGTTACCACTTCCAAAATCCAGCATATCGCCAGGCTTGATAAACCGTTCAATAATTGACATGTAATACCCATGCCCATACGTCAGAGGCTCTATCCACTCATTGCCTAAAGAGCTCGTATAGTCTGAATAATAGTCCTCAAGATGTTCATCTGTATATTGTGGATTTAGAAACTGAATTCCACAGTCATTACAAATAAATATCTCATTATCTAAATAGTCTTTATGGTAAAAATGAATATTATTTGAATCACACAGTTTGCAACTTGATAATTTTGGATTGTATTTTTCCATTATGAATTCCACTTATACTTCTTCAATTCTAGCAATTACAGTTTTTTTGCTTATATTACCGTATAATCATAAAACATATTAACCTAAAGATAGATATTTTTTCCGCATGAATTCACAAAGCCCGATTAAGAAAGTTCTTGTCGTCAGAAATGATAAACTTGGCGATTTTATGCTGATATACCCTGCTCTTGCGGCACTTAAAAAGTCTGGAAATAACATCCATATCACGGTATTAGTTCCACAATATACCTCCGAGATGGCAAAAGCATGTTCATGGGTAGATGAAATTATTGTTGATCCAGGCTCTAAGGCAAGCTTATCTAAACAATACAACTTACTAAGAGAACTAAAAAAACAGCAATTTGACGCCATTATAACATTATACTCAACTACCCGTATTGGATTCCTGGCATTCCTGGCAGGAATAAAATATCGTTTAGCGCCAGCAACCAAAATTGCTCAAATATTCTATAATCACAGACTAACCCAGCGTCGCTCTCGTTCTTTAAAACCTGAATTTGAATATAATGTAGATGTTACGAGACAATTTCTATCTGACTTCTACCTCAAATCTGACGCATCTATTAAACCACCTTTCTTAAAATTTCAAACTGAGGAAATAAACATTCTCCGTGATAAGTTTTTCAAAAATTACGGCATACCTGAAAATACTAAACTAATATTCGTTCATCCAGGAACTGGGGGCTCTGCTAATAACCTTACGATTGAACAATATGCAAAACTATTAAATGAACTTAAGCTTGGCAAAGATTATTATTTCGTTATTACAGCAGGTCCAGACGAAATTGAATATGCCCAGTCTCTTTCAAAAATGCTGATTAATATTCCACATATGGTATTTCATTCAACTCGTGGATTAATTAATTTTGCTAAACATATCCAGTTTTGCACTCTCTTTATCAGTGGTTCAACCGGCCCATTACACATTGCTGGGGCACTTGATAGACCTACAGCCGCATTTTATCAACGACTCCGCTCCGCCACTCCTTTACGCTGGCAAACATTAAATTCAAGTATTAATCGGTTAGCTTTCACTCCCCCGGATAGTGCTAATGAAACAGAGATGCAAAAAATTGATACAACTAAAGCAGCACAGAAAATTACAAAATTTTATTTTAAAGCGCAGAATTAAACCTAATTTGCCAGACATATTTTTATGAAAGCTTATTAAATCGTTTATTAATTCTCTGATACCGTTGTACGGCTGAATATACGAATATTTCCATTATCATATCCAGCGTATATAGAATCATTATCAACCGTTAATGCACGAATAGCATTGGAGGAATGATTTAATATGTAGGATTTTTTAAGATTATCTATGCTTACCTTTCGTAGAACACCATCATCATCACCCACATATAAAATGCCTTGTTCCTGAGCAATCGCTCTCAGAGCAAAATTTGATATTTTTTCCTTAAATATTTTATAAGGTGCAGACGCCATGACTTTTATTATAAAACCATCACTACTACCAAAAAATACATATTTATCAGATTTAGCTGCAGATATAGGGATACCATAATAACCAGCAATCGTTGTTGATTCTAGCCATTCAAAGCTGCTTATGTCTAATACAGACATAAGCCCATGAGTTGAACCTATAAAGGCTTTACCATTATTTATGGTTACAGAATAATGTTTATTTGATCCATAAAGCTTATGTGAGAAAAGTAACTTTAATTCTGGATAACTCCAGACTTTTACCGTCTCATCTAAAGAAACAGAAACTAATTTATTGTTGCTTAAATCAAAATCAGTTACCCACCAGGAGTGTGCTCGAACAGAGCGTATTTTTTTCAGATCTTTCCAAATATTAATCATTCCATCATTCGATGCTGATATTACATTTGAATCAGTACATATAACTTTTCT
>JAPHTF010000152.1 GCA_026197095.1 Gammaproteobacteria bacterium | reverse complement strand
CCCGTTTGCGGTAAATAGACCCCGGCCTTTTTCAAGCCTCGATAAAGCAGTCCGGCATTGATAAAAGCCGAGATTGAGGTGGCTAAGGCTAAACCTGCATGGGGTGCTGTCCAGCCCAATTTCAGCATCGGCACCACAAAAGCTACGTTCATAATCATATTGGCCACCATTGCAATAAGTCCCACTTTAACAGGCGTTTTGGTGTCCTGACGGGCAAAATAGCCGGGGGCTAAAACCTTCACCAGGATAAATCCGATTAAACCCGAGCTATAAACCAACAGGCTGATCGACGCCATTTCGACATCCAACGGCCGAAAATCCCCGTAGAGGAAAAGTGTACTTAATATCGGCCCCGCCAATACAGCAAGTGCCACGGCAGCAGGTAAAGCAATCACCAACACCCAGCGTAAAGCCCAGTCCAGCATGCGTGAAAAAGCTTTGGGATCACCTGCAGCATGCTTTTGCGATAAGTTCGGCAAAATAACTGTCGCCAGTGCAATACCAAATATGCCCAGGGGCAATTCCACCATACGGTCTGACAAATAAAGCCAGGTCACGCTGCCACTGACCAGGAATGAAGCAATCAAGGTGTCAAATAACAGGTTAATTTGCATCACAGATGAGCCAAAGATTCCCGGCAGCATGAGTTTTAAAATACGGCGAACACCACTGTTTCGCCATCCCCAGCGTGGCCAGCGTAATAAGCCAAGTTTCAGGATAAACGGGATTTGAAAAGCCAGTTGAGCGACACCGGCAATAAATACCCCCCAGGCCAACGCCATAATAGGGACTTCCATGAGTGGCGCTAACCAAATGGCCGCAGCAATCAAACTCAAATTTAGTAAAACCGGGGTGAATGCCGGGATCGCAAAACGTCCATAACTATTTAAAATTCCAGCCGATAAAGCGGTTAATGACATAAACAGGATATACGGGAATGTGATTCGTAGCATATCCGTGGTCAAATCAAATTTTTCAGGCTGATCGATAAATCCCGGAGCGAAAATCATCACCAAAATGGGCGTGGCAATAGCGGCAAGCACCGTCATAAAAAATAAGATACCGGCGAGTGTGCCCAGTGTATTGCGTACTAAGTCTGAGACAGCTTCATCGCCCTCTTCATTTTTAACACCCGTTAAAACGGGGACAAAAGCCTGGGAAAAGGCACCCTCAGCAAATAAACGACGTAGGAAATTGGGGATTTTAAATGCGACCAAAAAGGCATCCGTACCGGCATCGGCACCAAAAATACGGGTAAAAACCATATCGCGTAGTAATCCGAATACCCGCGACACCATGGTCATGCTACTCACGACTGCTGTTGATCTAAATAATCCCATTGAATCTCTGTTTTTGAAGTATTATTGTGGCAAGTAATCAGGTAAGCCCCTGTTTTTACTTGATTTGTTGCAGGATAGCACGGCAAAGACTGTCATTGCGAGGAACAAAATGACCGTGGCAATCCTACAATAATCACCTCGGTTAAGGAGATTGCTGCGTCACTACGTTTTTCGCAATGACAAAAAGTAATCTCCAGAATATATAGATATTAGCATTGACAAACAGAGGGAGAATGGCCAAAATACGCGGCTTTCCAAATTTAGAATTATTGAGTCAGGAGACTTACTTTGGCTAATTCAGCGCAATCAAAAAAACGTGCCCGTCAGGCTGAGACACACCGTCAACGCAACACGAGCTACCGTGCAATGTTCCGTACCTCTCTTAAAAAAGTATTGGCTGCTATCTCTGCTGGCAATAAAGATGACGCGACTACAGCTTACAAAGCTGCTGTTTCAGTTATTGATAAAACCAGTAACAAAGGCTTAATTCACAAGAATAAAGCAGCTCGTTATAAAAGTCGTTTGAATACTCGTATTCACGCAATGTAATTAAAGGCCCGGCTGTATTAATAACAGCTGCGCTAAAAAAAGCCGCTTCATAATGAAGCGGCTTTTTTATTTACCTGGTATCGAATACTTAGCTGGCTTTTTATTTAATTAAGCACCTCTGGTTTGCCATGATAATAACCCTGAGAATATGAAAAACCTAATGCGATCACTTTATCTAACAAACTTTTTGTTTCAACTCCTTCAGCAACAACATCATAACCAAGCTCAATAATTAGCTCAGCTATCTTTTCGATCATATTGCGATGTTCTTCGTTTTCACTTTCTAATAAGTGAATCATTGAGATATCAAACTTGATAATATCCACCGGCATAGAAGTCAAATAACGCAATGATGAATAACCACTTCCAAAATCATCTAATGCAATCAAATAGCCTGAATCACGTAACTGATTAATATTTTTTGATGCCCTTTCAATCTGGGTAATTAATGCAGTTTCTGTAATTTCAATAATAAATTTTATTTTTGGAT
>JAPHTF010000095.1 GCA_026197095.1 Gammaproteobacteria bacterium | reverse complement strand
TGCATCCAGAAAACATCTAAATCATTTTGTTCCTGGGATTCATTCATAAATATGTAATCGTAATCTCAAAGCTTAGAATTAAACGCAAAGAACGCAGAGGCGCGAAGAACGCAAAGTAAATGTACCTTTATTTAAATTTGCTGTTTATGCACTTTTTTCTGCTCCGTTCTTTTTAATTCATGTTTTCTTTGTGACCTTTGCGCCTCTGCGTTCTTTGCGTTGAAATCCATATTATATTTATTTCGCCATATTTTCGAGTTCAGCGAGTTCTCGATCACGCATACCCAGCAGGTATAAAATCGCATCAAGCCCCAGGTTTGCAATGGAATGTTTTGCCTGCTCTTTAACAATGGGTTTTGCATGAAACGCGATACCGAGTCCGGCAATCGCTAACATGGGTAAATCATTTGCACCATCACCGACTGCAATCACTTGCTCAGTGCTGATGCCTTCTTCTTCAGCGATCTTAACTAATAACTTCGCTTTCATTTGCCCATCAACGATATCACCTTTCACTTTACCGGTAAGTTTACCGTATTCAAAATCAAGCTGATTAGCATAAACATAATCAATACCCAGTTTTTCTTTTAAGTAATTTGCAAAATAGGTAAAGCCACCTGAAAGAATCGCAACCTTATAACCAAAGTGACGCAAATGGCTAATGAGACGTGCCGCACCCTCTGTAATAGGCAGGCTTTCTGCAATACCTTTTAATACTGACTCATCCATACCTTCGAGTAAGGCCATACGTTGGCGGAAACTTTCAGAAAAATCAATTTCGCCACGCATCGCTGATTCAGTAATTGCCGCAACCTGCTCACCCACACCGGCTGCCTTTGCTAACTCATCAATGACTTCTACCTGAATTAAGGTTGAATCCATGTCAAAACACACTAAACGGCGACTACGACGATAAAGATTATCTTCCTGAACGGCGATATCAAGATCAAGCTCTTGTGAGATATGAAGAAAACGTGAATGCATTGCTGCAATGTCATCAACTTCACCACTTAAAGAAAGTTGCACTGATGCTGCACCAGATCGCTCAACATTATTTCCCAATCCATCCAGTGATAAACGTCCAGACAATCGACTGATTTGTTCTATATTGAAACCATGTTCAGTAACGACTTCAGTAACACGTGCTAAATGACGTGCGGTTATTAGCCTGCCAAGTATTGTAACAATATGTTTAGCTTTACCTTGTGCGTTTACCCAATGTTCATATTCATTTTTAGTGATAGGGGTAAAACGTGCACTAAGACTCAATTCATGTGCTTTGAATAAAATGTCTTTAAACACGGAGTGTTCCAAAGGCGCAGAGTTTTTATCATCGAAAGGTGATTCAATCAAAATACCTAACGAAAGGCTCTCATGAATAACAGACTGACCAATATCTAAAATTTTGACCTCATAATTTGCCAGTATTCCCGTTAGTTCAGACGTTAAGCCTGCCCGGTCTTGCCCCGAGATAGTAATAAGTACAACGTCTGACACGAGTTACTCCCACTCGATCGTACCCGGTGGTTTACCGGTGACGTCATAAACGACACGTGAGATACCTTCAACTTCATTCACGATGCGACTGGAGACATGACTTAAAAAATCATAAGGAAGATGAGCCCAGCGTGCCGTCATAAAATCGATTGTTTCAACTGCGCGTAATGACACAACGTATTGATAACGACGACCGTCACCCGTTACACCGACCGACTTCACCGGTAAAAATACCGTGAAGGCCTGGCTGACTTTATGATAAAGCTCGTGTTTATAAAGTTCTTCAATAAAAATATGATCCGCTAAACGTAAGATATCTGCATATTCTTTTTTCACTTCGCCAAGAATACGAACGCCTAAACCCGGGCCGGGGAATGGATGACGATAAACCATGTCATACGGTAACCCAAGTTCAACACCGAGTTTACGCACTTCATCTTTGAATAATTCACGTAAGGGTTCGCACAAATTAAGTTTCATGTGCTCCGGTAAACCACCCACGTTATGATGAGATTTAATTAAATGTGCTTTGCCTGTTTTTGCACCCGCGGATTCAATCACGTCAGGATAGATCGTGCCTTGTGCCAACCATTTTGCATTCTTAAGTTTGTTTGATTCCTCTTCAAAAATTTCGACAAACAAGTTACCAATAATTTTTCGTTTGGCTTCCGGATCAGAAACATCTTTTAATTTTGCCAGGAAGCGATCTTCAGCATCGACACGAATCACTTTAACACCCATGTGTTCAGCAAACATGGCCATCACCTGGTCGCCTTCTTTATAGCGTAGTAAACCGTTATCAACAAATACGCAGGTAAGCTGTTGTCCAATGGCTTTATGTAATAATGCGGCAACAACTGATGAATCAACACCCCCTGATAGACCTAATATAACTTCTTCATCACCCACATCTTGCTGAATGCGTTTGATGTTATCGTCGATAATATTATCTGCTGTCCATAAGTTCTTACAGCCACAGATGTCATGGACAAAGCGTTCAATAATACGCTGACCCTGGTTGGTATGAGTGACTTCTGGATGGAATTGCAGTCCATAGAATTGACGTGCTTCATCTGCGATACCGGCGATAGGTGCATTGTCGGTGGAGGCCATCAATTTAAAACCTTCAGGGATTTCAATAACATGATCACCATGACTCATCCAGACATCAAGTAAACCATATCCTTCTGAGCTAATTTCATCTTCAATATCTTTCAACAAAGCGGTATGACCACGTGCCCGGACTTTTGCATAACCATATTCATGGTGATCCGCATTTTCGACTTTACCACCTAATTGCATTGCCATGGTTTGCATACCATAACAAATACCTAACACGGGAATACCCAGTTCAAACACCACCTGATTGGCACCTGGTGCATCACTTGCTGTGGTCGTTTCTGGTCCGCCCGATAAAATAATACCGCTAGGATGAAAATCACGGATTTCCTGTGCCGAAATATCCCAACTGTATAATTCTGAATAAACACCCGCTTCACGCACCCGACGCGCAATAAGCTGAGTATATTGCGAGCCAAAATCAAGAATTAAAATACGATCAGAATGGATATCCATGGACATGGGTGATTTCTCTGCAAGCTGTGGTTAAAACAGTAAAAAAAGACTGACAATGATCAAGCAAAACCTAATAAAAATCAAGGGTTTGATTGACTATCCGGCTTGCTTAGCATATCCATGTATTCAGTAAAACAGACAGTAAAGATTAAGTTATTTTCCGCTTTGGTCGATATCCATAGACAGTAGGCATCAAACTCATGAAAAGATCATGGCTTTATTGCCACCTGCATAATAACTATAATCAGCTGCACAGAAAATAATCGACCTAAACATTAAATAATAGAATTGGAAATCATTTTTGGAAACCGAAACACAAAAACTTGATGCTCAGCCTTCTACGACGGGTTCATTAAAACCTGAAATTCAAATACCGGGCTATAAAATTATGCGTGAGTTAGGCCATGGTGGAATGGCACATGTGTATTTAGCGGTGCAAGAAAGTTTTGGACGTGAAGTTGCCTTAAAGATTCTTTCTCCCCACCTTACCGATGATGAGCAATTCTCAAAACGTTTCTTGCGTGAAGCACGTATTGTCAGCCAGTTAAATCATCCTAATATTGTGACTGTTTTTGATGCCGGCAAACAAGGCAAATATCATTACATGTCCATGGAATACATTCCTGGTAAAGAGCTCAAGCAACTTAAAAGTTCCATCTCGCGTAAAGAAGCCATACGCATCGTAAAAGACATTGCGCGCGCGCTTGATTTTGCTGGCTCGAAAGGCATCGTTCATCGTGATGTCAAACCCGAAAACATCATGATTCACCAAACAGATAATCGTGTCATTCTAATGGATTTTGGTATCGCCCATGGTGATGATGTTACTCATGGCATGACTCAAACGGGTAAAGCAATTGGTACACCGCATTATATGAGTCCTGAACAAACCAAAGGCCTTAAAGTTGATCATCGCTCGGATATTTACAGTTTAGGGGTTGTTTTATTTCAGCTCTTAGCAGGCTACTTACCCTTTGAAGCAGACTCAGCAGTTGCTGTCGGTATTAAACATCTCACGGCCCCGATACCTTTATTACCTGCCGGGCTCGAAATATTTCAACCCATTGTTAACCACTGCTTATCAAAAGAACCACAACACCGCTATCAAAAAGCCGCTGAACTTATTACCGCTTTAGATAAAATAGGAAATGAGCAACTTGATGATATAGATGCAAAAGCAAGAAGTTTTAAACAAGCGGGTGCTAATTCTGACGCTGAAACTCAAGTCAGTGATATAGTCATAAGTAAAAAAAGAAAAATTCCTGATATTGTATTTCCTTCAAGCAACAAAACGACTATTAAAGGAAATATTGAAGACGCTAAAGAAAAAAGTACAGTTCGTAGAAACGTATTATTTTTATTATTAATTTCAAGCATGGCCTGGGCGGGTTATGAGAAACAAAAAGAGCTCAGTCATTTTTGGGGATATGAAGCTTTACCTAAGATTGCCGAAATCTTTCCTAATCTGTTCCCAGAATCATATCTTAAGTATTGGGCTGATAAGGCAGAAACTCAAAAAACTTCTGTTACTCCTGTGATAACCCAAGGTGTGCCTGAAACAACGTCACCAGAGAATCAAGGCCAGGTAACTTCCAGCGTAGAAAAAAATACCACGGACACCTCAAAACTTAATCTAACACCCGCAGCTGAGAACATACCTGTTAAAAAAGAACTCACCCGAGATGAGAAAGTCGATCAATTAAAAACAGGGTTAAAAGATCATCCTGAAAATGCGAGTAAACTTGCCAGCATATATAAAGAAATGCTTATCGAAATGCCTCAGAGTCCTATTGCCCGCAAAGGAATACAAGATTTGCGCGAGTGGTATATGCAACAAATTCATTTGGCTTTTGATACTGAAGATGCAGAACGTGCTCGTCAGCTTATTGATATGATGAAACAAAGTTTTCCAAGAGCAACGCAGAATAAACGTTTTATGCGTTTAGAAAACAAGATCGCGTTACTTGAAAAAATAAATACTCATCTGAACCAGGCCGAAAAATATTTTAGTGCCGGTGCAGTTAGTAAACCCATTGGAAAGAATGCACTTGATGAAATTCAAAAGGTTTTAATTCTTTCACCTGGCAATGAAGATGCAAAGAATTTCATCAACAAAATTGCTTTATCTTATATTGAAAAAACGACACAACTACATCAACAAGGCAATATGCAGAATGCTTTATTAATGATTGAAGAAGGTATTGCCGCTTTAAACAATCACCCTGCCCTGGTCAACAAACGCAAGAGCTTAAAAGACCAGATAACATATAGCAAAAACATTGCAGCGTTATTTAAACAAGCAAAGAAATACGAAGCGGCCGGTCAGCTGATAAAACCTATTGCTTATAATGCTTATGATATATACAAAGATATTCTTAAAAATGAAAGTGATAATTTACAGGCACAGGCAGGCTTAAAAAGTATTCACCAGCAGGTGGCAAAAGATATTACTGCATCTATACAAAATGGTGACTTAATAAACTCTACAGACTATTTGCAAGCAGCAATTCAACGCTACGGAAGAACATCATTATTAGCCAATGTACAATTAAAACTCAATGATGCTCTGGAAGCTGTTGCACCAAAGATAGAAACTATTCAATTAAGCCACTTACCGATTAAGAAATTGATTGCCACGACTCCAATTCAGCCAGAGAAATTGTCTTTAAAAGAGACCCAGACACTCAGGCTTGAAAACATGCTATATGTTGGTTTCAATTTCATTAATTTTAATCCAACAACCACATGGTTAGATGCAACATTAATAGATAGTACGAGAGAGAAAAATATTTTACAAAAACCGGTTGTAGTAAGCACACAATTAGGTGAACACTTTTTTGAAATAAAACTGCCTGCTTCCGGATTAAAAAGCAGTATGTATAAAGTTGAATTAAAACTTAAAGATAAAATCTTAATCTCTAAATCATTTTTAGTGACCAATTAACCTGAGTCTGGAAACAACTTTTTTATTCCAGACTCAGGTTAATTAAGCACTGCTGACAAAAAAAAAAGCCCACACTTAAAGAGTACGGGCTTTTTTATCTCAAGCATAAAAAGTGCTATAACAAATAATTACACACGGTAATTAGGTGCTTCTTTAGTTATGGTTACATCATGAACATGGCTTTCTGCCATACCGGCATTAGTAACACGAACAAAT
>JAPHTF010000024.1 GCA_026197095.1 Gammaproteobacteria bacterium | reverse complement strand
TTGGATGTGGTGATATTGGCTTACGAGTCGCTAAAATCTGGAAAAATGCAGCTAAATCAGTCTTTGCACTTGCCAGAACTGAAGAGTCAATTGATACCTTCCGCCAACAGCACCTGTTTACCTGTCAGGCCGATCTCGATGATTTTCAGTCACTTAAGGACATCCCAAGTCGCCAGTCGTTACTTTATTATTTTGCCCCGCCTCCCGCAAAGGGCCATGTTGATACCCGCATGGCAAATTTTCTCGCGAGTATGGAAAAAGAAACATTCCCTGCGCACCTGGTGTATATCAGTACCTCCGGTGTTTATGGTGATCAAGGCGGTGAACTCATAAATGAAGACAGCCCGGTTAATCCAACTGCGGATCGCGCTAAGCGTCGTTACAATGCCGAGCAACAATTAAGAACCTGGAGTAAACAAACCTCAGTACCTATTACGATTTTACGTGTCGGTGGTATTTATGGTCCGGGGCGTTTGCCATTACAGCGTTTAAAAGATCAGATCCCCATGTTGCATGAAGAACTCTCTCCACAAACCAATCGTATTCATGCCGATGATCTGGCACAAGTTTGTGTTGCCGCGGCAGCAGAAAAAGCAGAAGGTGAAATTTATAATGTCAGCGATGGGACTAACGGCAATATGACCGAGTACTTTAATACCATTGCAGATTATTGTGACTTACCGCGACCACCGTTAGTGGACTGGGAAGAAGCAGAAAAAACGATCAGTAAAGGTATGCTTTCTTATTTAAAGGAATCAAGAAGATTAGATAACTCAAAAATGATCAACGAGCTAGGGATCGAATTAATATATCCCACCCTTAAAGACGGGCTTGAGAGTTGCCACGAATAACTTCCCTTATCACTCTTAATAAAAACTCATTATTTTTTACTTTCTCTTTAAACTTTTTATGCTTTACAAACTCAATGGTTTATTCTGTAACTTCACTGTTATAGTGCATCATTGAATACACTGTTTATATAATGATAACGATCTGTGCACAGTGATACTATTTAATAACGTCTTCTATCTGTGCATTTTTATTTTGCAGGCATGAAATCAAAGTATTTTTTTGTTATTAATCAGCATTCTTAAATTTTCAGCTAACTCAGTTAAATTATGTTCCAAGCTTGAACTATATAGTGCGCATGAAATTTCATCTATCAAGATGTCAAATTTTTCTTCCGCTTGATATTTATTTATCCATAAACTCTTCCATTGGCTCACGGTTAAATTTACAGGCCAAAATTCTGATTGAGCTAATAATTGCAGTGCTACTCGTATATCATTTGCATGATCAGGATTTTTTAATAATTCTATAGCTTGTTCGCGTTTATTTTTTGAGTATTTTATTTTTATCCATTTCTTATGACTAAGCCATATCACCCAGAAAACAAGCAATAAAAACACGATAATAACGATACTTCTTGCATATATCCCCAATACAAAAACACGTTTTTCTTTATAAATAACGGTGTTTATTTTTTCACTTTCCGGATCAAAATACTGAAAACGTAGCTCAGGCAATGTTAAAAAACCATTTTGTAATGCTTTAAAAGGAATAGAGTGAATGACCGTGCTCGTTAGCAACTCATTTGTAACGTTATTAGAATGTGTACTTTTTACAGGTAAAATTTGAATTTGCTCATTTGATTTTAGCTGACGTAAGACTGGGGGTAATTTGTATGAATGACTCACCTGACCCTGTAGAAAAATATTCCAGTACGAAATTGAATCTTTTTGCAAAATACCTGCTGGACTGAGATTGCTTTTTATTAATACCTTTCCTACAGGAATTGTAGGAGGAAGGTAGCGTGGCAATATTTTGCTCATGATTTTTTTAACCGGTAAGAAAAATCGCTTACGCGCTACCCCGCTCAAACTATATTCAATTGGCGGAAGTTCTAAATTATACGTACCATTTTTTAACGGGGTTATTGCACAGCCTATCTCCAGAAGATAATTTCCATTTTTCTGCCGTGATCTTTTAAATAGAAGCGGCTTATAATCGAAATCCTTATCAACAGCACTGTCTTTAAAAGATAATCTTGAAGTTGAATCCGATGATGTGATTTTGATATGCACCTGTATTTGCTCACGCTCATAAGGCTCTATTGATGAAAAAGTGACTTCAGGAACGCTGGTGTTGCCTTCTATTATATTAAGACTTTTTTCCTGGCTGGATAACTTACTGATTGTGAGTTGTGGAATGGTTATCTTTCCAACATAACGTGGGTAAAGTTTTAACTGCAGAATTTGTATTGGCTGATCTGGCCAGCGCTTATCTGTTGTATTGGATACAAATGATTCAATCACAACAGCAAAATTGTTCTTTAACTGTTTTAAACTAATTTCATCAAGTTTATTTTTAAGTGAGATGCCATAGAGCTCGGCACGTATCGGACGGCCAAGGGCGCTTTCAGTTTTATCTGTAAATAAAACCAGTTGTTCCCTGTTCATTTGTTCCTTGTTTAATACTTCCTCGGCAACACTACTTAAACTTACAAGTAATAAAAATACAAACACTTTAATTTCATTTACCATGGATTTACTCCAGTTAAAGTGCGTGGTGTTTCTAGCGGTGCCGGAAAGCCTTCTTCAATTTCAAATAATCGTTTCCATAACAAATGGTTAGAATCAGGCATGGCGTAGAGTTTTTGCTGAAGTTGAAATAAATCACTATTCGCAGTAGAAAAGGAACCATATTGCCCTGCTAAAAATGGCAGCGAATCATCACCCTGTTTGGCCAGTTTTATATTTTTTAACCCAAGCGCAATGAGTTTTCTAAGTTTGTCTTCATTAATATCCGGCAAATCAGGTAAGGGGATTTCAGTTTCGGAGTTATTTTCACTTCCATCCATTGATACAGAACTGTTCTCAGAAATTTCTACGCCATCAGCAATAGCTGATGTTTGTGCACCTCGTCCAGGCCTGGCTGAGCTAATGATTTTTTCTCTCTCTCTTAACCGGCGCTGTAAGTTTTTATTTAAAACCTGGCTAATATTCTTATTATATAAAGCCGCTTTGTCATTTGATCGGTAGCGTAATACATCATTATAAGATGTAATAGCTAAGGTAAATGCTCCACTGTGAAAATAACTGTTAGCTAAATTGTATAGGGCATCAGCACGTTGGCTATCGGTATCAGAATTTAAAACCGCCAAGGTAAATTGCTGTATCGCTTTTTGGTAGTATCCCATTTTATACAGGCTATTTCCTTGCCCAAAATGGCCACGATAACCCGGGACAGTTTGATATAAAATGTCTGCCTGTTTATAGTTTTCTTTCTGGTAGGCTCTAAATGCCGCTTGCTCACTTTTCTGACTAAATTCAACTAAATTATTTAAATCAAATGCCATGACTTTATTGTTTGGAATAAAACCAAATATTGCGATCGCCAGTACAAATACACCCATGTCTTTTATATAACGAATACTGTATGGACTTAATGAAAGCCAGAATAAAAGCAACGCTGGAAATAAAAAATAAATAAAATGGTTATCCCATACAACCTGTTGCTTATTACTCATATTGATAACATGGCGATGCTGAGATAGACCTTCCGCATAAAGTGTCTCCCAGTCTGAATCATCATCATAAACCGGACTATATTTTCCACCCAGTTGCCTGGCAAACTGGCGCAAATGATCTTCATCCATTTTAGATATAACTGCCTGCCCGTTATGTTTTAACCAGCTTCCATTTTTAAGCTGCACAGCCTCACCTTCCACCGTACCTATACCTAAAATATATAACGGGATATCAGCCGCAGTGAGTTGAGCAAACTGTTGTTTAATTTTCAAATTTTTATTTTCTGAAAAATTACCGTCCGTGATCAGAACAATGGCTGATTTTCCTTCACTTTGACTGAGCTCTTTTTTCGCCAGCAAAATGGCGGCCACCGGATCACTGCCTTTTGTAGGAAGTTCCAGCGTATCAAGTGACTCAAGGTAAGTTTTTAAAACAGTATGATCCGATGTTAAAGGTACATAAACATGAGGTCTTGCTGAAAAAACAGTTATACCAACGCGGTGATTCCCTGTTTTATTGTCATTCCCAAGCATCTGCAGAAATTCATAAATTTCAATTTTCGCTCTGCGTATCCGGTTGGGAATAATATCCGTTGCCTGCATAGAAGGAGACAGATCAACGACTAACATTATATTTGCAGCGAAGAGTTGTTCTTTATCAGTTTGACTTATCGGTGTTCGTGGACCCGATAACGCAATGGCAAAAAATATCCATGCCCATACATAGGCTGTATTCTTATTAAAAAAAATACTTGAATTAATACGCATGGGCATAACGACCCAGGGTTGTAATTTTTTTTCTGCATAAAGTGAAAAATTATTACCTTTAATTGAATTTTTAACTACAAGAATAATAAAAGGCTGCAGTGCCAGAATTAACCAGAGTGGTTCGCGCCAATAAATATCCTGAAAATTATAAATAAAACTCATTTTATAAACTGGCTATTTTTATTATTTGCTTTTATAGATACAATTTTTAGCAGATTTATTATCTGGCCAAGACTAAAAAGGATAAACGCAGTCATTAAAAACCAATGATAGAGATCCTCACGATAATAGAGTGGTTTTACTTCTTGCTTATTTGTTCCGTGTAAATCAATTGCCTTAATGGCCTGTTCTAGTGCATCCGCGTCCCCTGCCTGGTAACTTTTTGCCCCGGTTATTTCAGATAAATACCTGGTTAACTGTAAATCAACTGGTGAATAGATTAAGCCGGACTTACGGCTTTCTTCAGCGGCAAAGCTGGTTGCACCAATGGCAATGCTGTAAAGCGGAAGGTTTTTATTTTTTGCCAGAGTTGCTGCAATTTCAGGCTCGATCTCTCCTGTAGGCTGATCTGCATCAGTTAATAAAACAAGAATTCTTTTACGCTTTTTATTCCCCGGATTTTTTTCATTAGTTACAACAGATTCTTTAACCGCAAGCGCAATCGCTTCACCAATTGCATTAAAACGACCTGCCATTGTCGCTTCTACTCGGGATAACATTCTACGTAATAAATACTGGTCATCAGTAAAGGGCACCAGTGTATAAGCATGATCACCAAAGACTATAATACTCATTCTTTCACCCTTGAGTTTTTGAATGAAGTTATCCAGTACGCCCTTTAACAACGTCATACGATCCACCCGTTCACCATTAATGATGTAGTCTCTTAAAATCATGGAAACGGATGTATCAACAATAAAGATAATGTCGCGTTCTTGTGGTGGATCGGAGAGTTTTTTACCGACTTTCACTGGCTGCGATAGCGCAATAGCCAGAAAGATAAAAATTAAACTGTAGAATAGAGACGAAGTAGATTTATGTGTAACCTCTTTAACCTGAACAGATAAAACACTAATTAATGGATGTAATAGTTTTTGATTTTTATGTAAAACATCTGCAAATGTCGCTGGGCCAGACTTTGAAACAGCTTTTCTTTTGATACTGGCTAATAACAGGTTAGTAATGATAAAGAGGGGTATGAGCCATAACCATTCTGCTTGCAGGAATTCATAATCATTCCATTTAAGAAACTCGCTCAGTTCAGGCTTCATCGCCATACCCTTAGCCAAAACAAACTTTTAATGAATAGCGCGCTTATTTCCTGCTCATGATCTTCATTTTCACTGTAACGTAACAATGACAACTTGTCCGCAAACTGATGCCATTCCTGCTTATGTGATTGTAGTTTTTCTGGCAGTTCTATCGCACTTCCAATCCACGTTACATTCAACCCTTGCTGTAGTAAAAAACATAATTTATAACTGGCATCACGTCTATTAAGTTTATTTTCTATATAGTCTTTATTTAGCTGTTTAACCTGACGTTTAACTTTACCTTTAACGGAGAAAAATATATGCCATATAAAATAAATAATGCCTGCAACGATAGCAACAACTACCAGAAAAATTAAAAATATTTCTATGCCACTTATATCGGGTACAGGTAGTGGATTAATATCATAAATTCCATCTGTTTTTTCTAAAGTAATATGACCATTTTTCATCTTTAAAATTTAACTTCATGCTCAATATTACTAATTGTAGTTAATACTTGCTGATATGACACACCGCTTTTTTCAAGTATGTTTGTTATTGATGAAAAATAGTTATTCGATGCGAACTCAAAACGTTGGCTATCTGATCCTGAATTTGAATCAATTGATACAACTGAATCATCATTAGAAGATTTCAATATCAATGTTCCTGCTACAGGTAACTTCACTTCCGCAGGATCGGTAATTTGAATCGCATTCAGCTGGTGAGAAGATGTTAATTCGAATAATGAAGTTTGACTCTCATCATTTAGATCATAAAAATCACTAATAAAATAAATAATAGAACCTTTTGTTAAAATAACAGTTAACATATGCATAACATCATCAATGCCATATTTTGTTATATTTTTTTTATCAAAACAGGGGGTGGTTGCCCGTGCAGCCTGGTGAATAAAATCAAATATCGCCTGTTTACTTTGATTTTCTTTAAACCACTCTAATTTTTCATCCAGGATCACTCCACCCACTGAAAAATTATTTTGCAATGCAGAAAAAGCGATTATTGCCGCTGTCCTGGCGGCTTGAGTAATTTTAAGGCGCTGTTGCGTGCCAAACCGCATTGAGTTACGACGATCCATAATAATAAAAATGCCTGGCTGGCGTTCTTCACGAAAAATTTTAATATAATGTTGACCCGTTCTTGCGCTAAGTTGCCAGTTCATATAACGGGGATCATCTCCAGGCTGATAACGCCGGCTCTCCTCGTAGTCCATTCCCAGGCCACGATAAATTGATCGTTGATCGCCCGTTTTTTTATGCGCGATATCGTACTTTTGTTGGCCTGAATTTTTTATATTATTTACACGCTGAAATAAATCAACAATTTCATCATTACTGAGTAAAGGTTGCGCAGCCTTTTTGTCATCCTTTAAGAATGGTAAAGGAAGAGATTGATATATTTTATTTATAATTTCAGAGGCGACTGAAGCAATCATATAATGCCATTACGGAATGGGGATAACAGATAATAAATGCTGAATAATGTTATCGGCAGAGATATTGGCTGCCATGGCAGAATAATCCAGTATAAGTCGATGCCTTAATACATCAGGTGCGACCTCTAAAATATCCTCAGGAATAACATAGTCGCGCCCTTTAATATATGCCATTGCACTTGCAGCACGAAGCAATGCAATAGAAGCACGTGGTGATGCACCGGCCACTAAATAATCTGACCAGTCTTTATGCCACTCTCCAAGATGACGTGTAGCGGTAATCAGTGAGACAATATATTTTTCCAGCATTTCATCAACATGAATATCAGCAACTTCACGCCGGGCTGTTAATACAGTATCTGGTGTTAGTTGCGACTGTATTGTTTCCCTGTCTTCACCATAATGAAGTTTACGATCGAGTTTGAGAATTTCCAGTTCTTCTTCAGGCGTTGGATAATCAAGCTTAATATGTAACAGGAAACGATCCAGTTGTGCTTCTGGTAACGGGTAGGTACCCGATTGCTCTAATGGATTTTGCGTCGCCATGACTACAAACAAGTCGGGTAACTTACGTGTAACGCCGCCCACGGTAACCTGGTGTTCTGCCATAGCTTCTAATAGTGCGGACTGGACTTTTGGTGGTGCCCGGTTTATCTCATCGGCTAAAACTATTTCATGAAAAATAGGACCATTAACAAATTTAAATTGGTGTGTTTCGGGGTCAAAAATGTCAATGCCGGTCAGGTCGCCCGGCATTAGATCAGGGGTAAACTGAATTCTTTGAAACCCGGCATGTACACCACTAGCCAGAGTATTAATCGCGGTGGTTTTCGCTAAACCGGGTGCTCCTTCGAGCAAAATATGACCACCGGTTAAAATACTAATTAACAAACGATCAAGTAACTTTTTCTGGCCAATAATCTGTTGTTCAAGATGAGTACGAAGTTTTAAAAATTCTGTCTGTGTTTTCATATAAACATTTCACTGTTGGTTTTATATCTACAAAACATCATTAATATGATGTCTGCTTACCAGATGCAATGTAGCAGAAATAATTATTGATTATTGGTGCAATCTGCAAGAATTCAGAAATTAAACTATTTTAAGTGATTATTATTTATTTTGTGGAATTTGTTTAAAATTTTGGCAGTTAGATAATGTTCCATACTGCATAGAGATGCATGTAGCTCCACTGTCCACCTCTAAGCAAACACTACCAGCCCCTGATAATGTGCCAGCAAAAGATGGAGTTAAAAATTGCTACGAGGAGATTTACGTTGTCCGCTTGAAGTCATCGCCATTAGCGGGCATTAAAAAATGATTGAAGTTACCGGCCAAATTTAATTTGGCCGGAATATAAAATAGATTAACGTGAGTTATGATGAACAACACGTACTTTGCTGATTAATGCTGAATCAACCGTAATTGGAATGGCAAATGATAATTTGCTTAATTTGCTATTTTTTTGTCCGTACCTGTGCGTGATTTCTTTAAATACTTCTCCTTTTGCATTAAACAGTTCAACACGCAGATATCCTGGAATTTGTGCTCCTCGAACAAAAAACTGCCGTTTAAGTTCACCGCGGACTACGAGGCTTTGTGTTTGCGAACGATACAGTTCAGCTCGTATAATTTTTCCATCCATTGAACTTACTTTCTCAACAGGAATATTATTGATATCAATATATTTTTCTGTAGTTGAACAAGCAACGGCAGTTAGCATTGCAAAGCTAATGATCATTATCCTCTTCACTATAATTTTCATATCTACTACCTCACTTTATTTTGTTGCTTGTCTATAAGCGACCATTTTTTTCGACAGCGGTGACCCAATAGATACCTTGACCTTCAATGCCGGGTATAGATGTACGTAATGTTTCCAACACTATATTTACATTATTATCTTCCAATAAAATATCTACGCGGACGCGTGGCGTGTAACCTACTACTTTATCTCGCTCAGAAAGAAAGGGATCGTTTTCAACTTGTACGCCGTGTCCTTCAACACGACTAAAAGTAAATCCGGGTACTTGCTCAAGACTCCGAAGTTGATCGGACAAATCTTGCTGCACACTCGTGTGCACAATAAGTGATAGATGTTTCATTAGTGTTCATCTCCTCTATGATCATTTACAGCAAGTTGAGTTCTACGTTCTGAAAGACCTTCTAACCAGGCATATAAAGTGGGTAACAAAATTAGTGTCAACAAAGTTGAGGTGAATAAGCCACCGATAACAACAACGGCTAAAGGTTTTTGAAGTTCAGAGCCGGGGCCTGTTGCAACCAATAAAGGAAGTAAACCCAAGCTAGCAATCAACGCGGTCATTAAAACAGGTCGCAGCCGTCGTTCAGCTCCTTCTTGCACGGCTTGTAAAATGCTACGTCCAGATTCACGTAATTGATTAAAGTAACTTACCATCACCACACCATTGAGTACGGCAACACCAAATAGCGTAATGAAACCGACCGATGCTGGTACCGAAAGGTAGAGTCCAGATAAATATAAACTGACAACACCGCCAATCATGGCAAAGGGAATGTTAAGAAGAATCAGCCCTGCCTGACTCAATGAATGAAACGTTGTAAACAACATAACAAAAATTAAAGCGATCGCGATAGGTACAACCAGAGCCAGGCGTTTTGCAGCACGTTGTTGATTTTCGAACTGACCGCCATAAGTGACATAATACCCCGCTGGTAATTCTACTTTTTCTTCAATAGTGCTACGCACTTCGTTTACGAAACTCACCACGTCCCGATTTTCAACATTTGCCTGTACCACCACCTGACGTTTGGCTGACTCACGTGCAATTTCGACTGGCCCATCAACCTCACTGATGTTTGTTAATAAATCCAGAGGAATCTTCGCGCCACCTGGTGTTTCGACTAACAAAGATTTAATATCATTTGATGAAGTACGCGCGGTTTGTGGGTAGCGCAACAGTACCCCCGTGCGTCGGTTGCCTTCAATCACTTCTGTTGCCACCTTACCGGCAACCGCTGTTTCTACTAACATATTGATATCTTCAACACTGATACCATAACGCGCAATTGCCTCCGGCCGCACATCAACCTGCAGATATGTTTGGCCAGAAAGGCGCCCGCGGAAAACATCCACTGCACCGCTCGTTTTATTCACCAGTTCTTCAATCTGGGTAGATAATGTTTCTAATGTTGAAAGATCATCACCATAAAGTTTTATCGCCATCGCGGCACGCACACCTGTCAACATTTCAGATACGCGCATGTCGATAGGCTGGGTAAAGGCAATATCAAGCCCCTCGAAGCGATCGAGTTTGTTCCGCAACTTTTCTAAAAAAGTTGGCACATCAATTGTCCATTCATCACGCGGTTTAGTAATAATGAAATTATCTGTTTGATACAAACCCATGGGATCCATACGCAGCTCATCTGCACCTGTGCGTGAAACCACACCTGTCACTTCAGGAAGTTCCATAAAGGCTTCATGGATAGGTGCATCCATTGCAAGAGATTGAGTCAATGAAATGTCTGATGCTTTTTCTACAATTATCACTGTTGAGCCTTCATCCATAACGGGCATGAATTCTTTACCAATATGAGGAAAGAGACTGACCGCACCAATAAGTGCGAGCACCGCTGAAACGACGGCTATAGTGCGATAACGTAAAGCCCAGGAAACAACGGGACGATAAAGTTTTTTTAGTTTAGCTAATAACCAGCTGTCATTTTCATGACCACCACGCATGATTAAACTGGCAAGTACAGGGATAACTGTTAAGGACAAGATCAACGAGCCGATAAGCGCAAAGGAAATAGTTACCGCCAGTGGTGTAAACATTTTTCCTTCCAAACCAGTAAGACTAAACAGCGGCAGGAATACCACAATGATAATGAGAATTCCGCTGATCACAGGTGTAGCAACTTCTAGCGCTGCGCGATAAATCAAATGCACACGACTCACACCTTTAGGTGCTTTGCTCAGTTGGGTGTGAATATTTTCAACTACAACAACAGCAGCATCCACTAAAATACCAATTGCAATCGCTAGCCCGCCTAATGACATAAGATTGGCGGACACCCCTGTTAAGCGCATCATGATAAATGTAAATAAAACGGATAAAGGTAAGATCATTGCGACCGTTACTGCGGCACGCATATTCCCCAACATAATAATAAGTACAAGCAAAACTAATACCACCGCTTCAGCCAATGATTTTTCTACTGTCCATACTGCTGCTGTTGTTAAATCACTACGATCATAAAACGGCTCAATCTCAATGCCTTTAGGTAAAGTGGGTTTAAGCAACTTCATTTCTCGCTTTACCCCTTCAATAGCCGTACGGCTGTTTGCGCCTTTGCGCAATAATGCTAAGCCGGTAACAATTTCACCTTTTCCATCTGCAGTAACCGCTCCATAACGAGTGAGTGATCCAATTTGTACCTTAGCTAACTCTCCCAGGTGAACAGGTATCCCATTACGTGTGGCCACAGTAACGCGACGAATATCATCTTCATTGCGTAACAAACCAACCGTACGCACCAGCAACATTTTATCGCCACGTTCAATTCGGTCGCCACCGGCGTTACGATTATTTTTTTCTAATGCTGTTTGTAAATCACCCAGAGCAAGACCAAATCGAACAAGTGCTTTAGGATCCGGAATTACTTCAAAGGCACGCACTTCTCCACCTAATGAATTCACATCAGCTATACCATCGACCGTACGTAGACGCGGACGGATCACCCAGTCCTGAATAGCACGTAATTCACTGTTGCTATATCCCTCACCCTTGAGTCGGTACATGTATATTTCGCCTAATGGTGATGTAATAGGTGCAAGTCCACCATCGACCCCTTTTGGTAAGTTATTCCATACCTGGCCTAGTCGTTCACTAACCTGGTTACGTGCCCAGTAAATATCCGTTCCAT
>JAPHTF010000061.1 GCA_026197095.1 Gammaproteobacteria bacterium | reverse complement strand
GAAGAAATGATTCAATTTGATTATGAGATCACTTTATTAACTGTTCGCGCAGTAAATGAACTGGGGGAAATAGAAACCTGTTTTTGTGAACCGATAGGCCATATTCAAGTGGCGGGTGATTATGTTGAAAGTTGGCAACCACAAGCGATGAGTGAAATAGCAAAACAAAAATCACAAGAGATTGCCAAAGCGGTAACAACTAACCTGGGTGGTCGAGGTTTATTTGGGGTCGAGCTGTTTGTTAAAGGTGATGATGTTTGGTTCAGTGAAGTCAGTCCGCGTCCGCATGATACCGGTATGGTTACCATGGCTACGCAGTATCAAAATGAATTTGAGTTGCATGCCCGGGCAATTTTAGGTTTACCCGTTTCTACCGCTTTGCGTGAGCCCGGTGCGAGCGCTGTTATTTATGGCCAAATGGATGAAAAAGGCATTGCCTTTGAAGGTTTAGATAAAGCCTTAGCGATTCCGCAAACAGATATTCGTTTATTTGGGAAACCAGAATCGTTTGTTAAGCGACGTATGGGTGTTGCACTGGCATACGGTAACAATGTCGATGATGCCAGAAAACGGGCAAAAGATGCTGCATCTAAAATTAAACCGGTTAAACAATAAAATTATTTTTATTACTTTATAAATTTAACGTTTGCTTTCTAAAGTCGCATCTAAATTTAAATCATCACAAAAAAGTAAAAATTCATCACGTAAAGAACGTACCGAACTATCCGCTGGAATACTAATAATCATATCCAATGAGAACATAGGGGTGCCGGTATGTGCAGCCGGATATGCTTTTGTTTCTATTTCTTCAATATTTAAATTATGGCTTGATAGAAAATCTGAAATGTTATGCACGATACCGGGATGATCCATTGAAACAACAGAAACCTGGTAAGGTAAACGTTTTAGATCAGATACTTTCTGCTCTGTTTCTTTTGCAGTAACTGTTAAGCCTAATTTTTTACCTATTTCATCAAGCCTGGAATTAATTTTAGATATATTCTGTTGAGTACCCGTAATCAAAAGCATAATGGCAAACTCACCACTTAAAACCATCATACGACTTTCGGTGATGTTTCCACCATTATCCAGAATGGCTTTTGACAATTCGTTGACGATACCGGGTTTATCGCTTCCTAATGCGGTAATAACTAAATTTGAATTCATAACCTGACCTGCAATTAAATGAATATATTATATAAGTATAATAGGTAAGAATTTAATCAGATGCTATGGAATTAGCGTTTATATCAGGTATGAAACAATTAAATTTAATTGATAATTTAAACGCTAAGTTTATCCATGTTGCCGATTAATTTTCTGTTCAATGTTGTCTGGCATTTACAGCAGCATGCGGCCTTTATTAATTTTGATGTACCTTGGCCGTTTGCCGTACTAGTTCCCTGATACTAAGCTGATAGGCCGGCTTTTTTAATTCCTGTTCAATCAGATCCATAGTGGCGCGACCCACATAGTCACTGTTAGTGTCCAGGTTATCAACCGCTTTAAGATAACTGCGTGCAATGATTCGTCCCAGTGGCTTGGGGTTATAAAGCAGTTTCTTAATCACAAAAGGATTGAAACTCAGCGGATTGTAATCTTTTTTGAGATAGCCTTGTTCGATCAATAATTTTTCAACAGGTGTGCCAGGTTGTACTCCAATAAAGAAAATAAAAGGTAAAACATTCTCACGACCAAACATAGTATAGAGTTCTTTAATACGGTCGATGGTTTTCTGCAACGTCACCACGGTTTCACCAGGTGCATTAAGTGGCATATAGAGTTTAACTTTTTGATTAGTATAACCAGCATCCTTAAACATCTGAAATGCCTGCATTTGTTGATCCAGTGAATAACCCAGGGTCAGGCTATTGATGACTTCTTGTGTGCCGGTGAAGGATAAGTCCAGGCTGGCCAATCCGGAAGCCAGCATTTTTTCTGCCAGCTCGGGAGTCAGATAGTTGAGTCGAATATAGCCGGTCCATTTTATTTTAAGTTTGCGTCTGATGATTTCATCCAGAATCAGTTCGACATGATGTGTGCTGCGACGAGTCGAGCAGAACTGGGCATCGGTAAACCAGATTTTGTGGATGCCAAAACGGGCATATAAACTTTCAATCTCATCAACAATTTCAACCGGGTCACGATAACGTTGTCGCGCACCTTCTATCTTGTTATACAAGCAGAAATGGCACTGATAAGGGCAGCCACGTTTAGTATGTACGCCAATGTAGTCGTCGGTGTATTGATGGAATGCCGGGAATATGGATTCGACATAGTCAAAATTAACACTAGTGAGATCCTGCAGGCTGAAGTTATGTTCACGCTGAGTGAAGCTCACTTCACCTTTGTCATTCTTGTAATAGCATTCACCAACAGTGATCTTTTCACCATCAATAATAGAGAGCATGGCGGCTTCGCCTTCACCAACAACGACTACAGTGTTGCCAGGACATTTTTCAGCTACATATTTTCCAAATATTGATACCGCAGTGCCACCGACGACGATGCGACTATCAGGCATCATTTTACGTGCCAGGCGCATGAAGCCAAAGTTGCGCAGGCGACTGGCTGTGTAATCATAAATGATTCTAATGGCAGAAAATGCCGCTTTAAGTCGACGCCACGGGTTAGGGGAATGGTCATAATTCATTACCACATCCAGTGCATCATCTTCAGGGTGAGGACCAAATGACTGCATATTGCGCCAGGAGAACGCGATAATATCGGGTTGCATGGCTTTAATGCTCTCTCTAAGAGCCTGTTTGCGTTGGGCCGGTGTGATCAGTGCCAGATCAAGAATTTGCTGGTCAATGTGTGGACGTTGTTTATGAATGTAATCAGCTACGTAAATAACGCCACCAGGGTAAATTTTCCAGCAGGGCAAACGAACATAAAGAATGGTTTTTACCTTTTCAGACATCGCTTCCTCGCAATACCGGCATATAGCCAGAGTTTATTGTGCCAATGCTTCATTCTTTTGAATTTTATTGCATCAGCTTTTAATATTTTTCTATATTAGAGTTATCTTATATATTAATCATGGGCCTAATTTAGACTTATTTCAAACCCTTATTTGTACTAAATCGGGTCTAGTTGAGCTATGTCATGTTTTTTAACGGGGGGAGATCTGAGTTAACAGTGTAGGTTAATAAAGCAAGATTATAAAAAGCTCAGAGCTAAAATATGGAAAATAACAAACAAGTTTGATGTTGTAACAGGCTAAGCAGATATGGAACTATACAGCTGATAAATAAACTAAAATAATAAGCATCATTAAACAGGTTAAATTTAATGGATAAACAGATTGAGCTACTCGGTAGAAAAGTGGCTGTTTCCCTCAGCATGGCCGCTGTAACGGCACTAGCCCAACGAGATAAACCGCTAGTGGCTGAAATGGAATTGTATTTCAGTTGTTTAATCCGTAAAAAAGTCCGTTTTAGAGAAA
Source organism: Gammaproteobacteria bacterium (assembly GCA_026197095.1). Classification (GTDB taxonomy): domain Bacteria; phylum Pseudomonadota; class Gammaproteobacteria; order UBA6429; family Thiohalophilaceae; genus JAGLTQ01. The sequence continues at coordinate 67,252 of JAPHTF010000061.1, read as the reverse complement.
ATTTAGAGGGTGAGTTAGTTTATGTTACCGATCAACTTTCGGTTCGATTTCGCCCCGTTATGACGGCCGTATGCGGGGCTGATTATGAAGGTGATGAACCTCCATTGACGGACTTTCCGATTAAAAAAGCAGAATCCTTCGTCCCCCATTGGCTAAAAATTGACTTCAAAAAGGGGCAATGGCGAGGAGAATTTGGTTTTTAATTGAGCTAAAACTCACGCCATATCTGGTAAACTGCGCCGCATGCTTAAGTTTACAAATTTATCGCTCCGCCGCGGTCCCCGCGAACTACTCCAGGATGTTGAGTTGACCATTCACCATGGCCAAAAGGTGGGTATTACGGGCAGTAATGGCGTAGGTAAATCGAGTTTATTTGCTTTAATTCTTGGTCACCTGCATGCCGATTCAGGTGATGTTTTTTTACCTAAAAATCTGACCATTGCGCATGTGGCGCAGGAAACCCCGGCACTTGATAGCACGGCAATTGAATATGTATTAGATGGCGATGTTCAGTTACGTCAACTTGAAAAGGACATTAACGCCGCCGAAGAAAACAATCAGGGTGAAGTGCTGGCTCATCTTTATTCTGAAATGGAAGCGATTGATGGCTATAGTGCGAACAGTCGTGCGGCAACGTTACTTAACGGTTTAGGCTTCACCACGGAACAGGAACACTCGGCAGTCAAACAGTTTTCGGGGGGTTGGCGTATGCGTCTGAATCTTGCGCAAGCGCTTATGTGCCGTTCAGATATTCTCTTGCTTGATGAGCCGACTAATCATCTTGATCTTGATGCCGTTATTTGGCTTGAAGCCTGGTTAAAAAGTTATAAAGGCACATTGTTGCTGATCTCTCACGATCGCGATTTTCTTGATAATGTTGCTGACAACATTGCACATATCGAAAATCAGGGTATTACTTTATATAGCGGAAATTATTCAGCGTTTGAAGTACGCCGGGCAGAATACCTCGCCTCGCAACAATCCGCCTATGAAAAACAACAACGTGAAGTGCAGCATATGCATAAATTCGTTGAACGTTTTAAGGCAAAAGCCTCTAAAGCAAAGCAGGCACAAAGCCGTGTTAAAGCATTAGAGCGCATGGAACTGATTGCCCCCGCTCATGTTGATTCACCTTTTAATTTTACTTTTAAGAAAGCGGATAAAATGCCGAACCCACTCATCACGTTAGATGATGTGGCCATTGGTTATACAGAAGAACCATTATTATCAAAAGTTAAATTTACGATTCATCCGGGGGATCGCATTGGTTTGCTCGGGCATAATGGCGCAGGTAAGTCGACTTTAATTAAATTATTATCCGGTGAGCTAAAAATTTTAAAGGGAAAATTGACCGCCGCCAAAGAATTAAATATTGGTTACTTTGCTCAGCATCAGCTCGAACAACTTGATTTTTCTGCAAGCCCATTACTTCACTTACAACGTCTTGACCCTAAAGCAACAGAAAGTGACTTACGAAAATACCTGGGTGGATTTGCTTTTAATAATGATATGGCCATTGACCCCGTCGCACCTCTATCGGGTGGAGAAAAAGCGCGTTTGGTATTAGCGTTAGTTGTGTATCAGCGCCCCAATTTATTATTACTGGATGAACCCACTAACCATCTTGATTTGGAAATGCGCCATGCTTTAACTGTCGCAATGCAGGACTTTGAGGGCGCCATGATTATTGTTTCGCATGACCGCCACTTGTTACGTACAGTAACCGATAACTTTCTTTTAGTTGCAAATGGAAAGGTGGCTGAATTTGATGGCAGTCTTGATGATTATCGTAACTGGTTAAGTCAGGAAAATAAAAAAGTGTTAATTGCGGAAACTGAAGTTAAAGAAAATAATACGGCTGATCCGCAAAATAAAAAACAACAAAGACAGATCTCTGCGGAGAAAAGACGTTTACTTAAACCTTTGCAAAACAGGCTAAAGAAGCTTGAAAAACAAATGGAAGAGTTAAGTTCAAATAAAGAGTCGCTGCAAGAAAAATTAGCCGACAATGATATTTATAACCAGGAAAATAAAGAGCTTCTAAAAACGCTATTAGAAGAACAGGGGCAGGTTGATAGTAGTTTGCAACAAGTTGAAATGGACTGGTTAGAAGTCAGTGAAGAACTTGAAAGTGCAAGCACTTAATATGCAATAATTATTGGAATAAACAGACGCAATAGATAAAGGAAATACCATGGCTTTTAATATAGAAGATCCAGATAAATATGTAAGTAAGAATAGTTATGCTCCTTTTGCATTAGGCTTTAGACCCTTTTTTCTTTTGGCAGGGTTATCTGCCGTATTGTTAATCTTTTTATGGTTTTTACAGCTTACGGGAAAAATTTCTATTTCAGGTTACTACACCCCGACAGGCTGGCATGCCCATGAAATGTTATTTGGTTATACCGCTGCTGTTATCGCTGGATTTTTATTAACCGCTGCAGGTAACTGGACAGGCATAAAGATGATCAATGGCTGGCGATTAATGTTGTTAACCATTGTCTTTTTAGCTGGTCGCTTTGCACCTTTTGTCCCGGAACTTCCTCATTGGTTAATTGCGACTAGTGATATTCTTTTTCTGCCTTTAGTTGCAATAATACTTGCGATACCTGTTTTACGTATGAAACAGTGGTCAAACTTTGTTTTTATTCCGCTTTTGCTTGCTATGTCAGCAGCGAATATTGCCGTTCATTTAAGTGCGCTTAAACTAATTGATGTCAATATTGTTATGGGCAGCAGGGCAATGGTTTATTTAGTTATTCTTTTAATTGTTGTTATGGGTGGGCGCGTTATTCCTTTCTTTACCGAAAGAGGTGTAGCTGGTGTCACAACAAAAACATGGAATGCAATAGAATATTTATCGGCCATCAGTGTTTTACTTGCCGCGATTAGCGATGTGTTTTTTGGTTGGAGTGTAGTGACGGGTTACCTGGCATTTTTTGCTGCCATTATCAACTTCATCAGGGTTGCTGGCTGGTATTCAAATAAGATCTGGTATGTTCCTTTAGTCTGGATATTACAACTTGCCTATGCATGGATAATTCTTGGTTTTATTTTAAAAGGATTGATGATTTTTGATTTAAGCCAGAGTGCATTTTCATATCACGCCTTTACTGTTGGTGGAATTGCAATGATGACCTTAGGCATGATGGCTCGGGTTAGTATTGGCCACACTGGCAGAGAGATGGTGTTGAACAGCTGGATGGTGATGTCCTTTATCCTGCTTAATGTTGCAACAATTGTCAGGGTGATTTTACCTATGTTTATGCATGAACATTATCTACAATTAATTCAGCTTGCGAGTGGCTTGTGGATCGTGGCCTTTATGATATTTGCAATCGCCTATACACCTATGCTGCTTAAGGCGCGTATTGATGGACGTGAAGGGTAAGATATTTTAAAACATATTTTATAATGACTTTTATTATTTCATAAAGATTAAAGATTCTTATGCAGTTGTAGGATACGCCTTTAAATGGTTTTCAAATATACGCAAAGCAACAGGTATATTTGAACCCAGTAATATCCCACCATTGGCCTGCACTGCATCTGAATCAATATTTTCATCATATCCACCAATAAACACAGGCGTATCAATATCAGATATAAGAGATACCAATTCAGAATTGATATTTTTATCTAATTGCATATGTGCACCGAGAACAATAGCTTTTGCCGCAGAACGTTGTGCTATGTAACTGAGTTGGTTAAGTGGCAAATCAGCGCCAAAATATAATACACGATAACCTCGTGACAATGCCGATAGTGCAAACAACATTAACCCGACTTCGTGGAAAGAACCCGGCAGACAGGCACAAATAATTCGACTTCCTTTAGCGTGAGAATAACTATGGTGAAACCGCGCGCCAATCCTGTTTTTTACCCATGACGTATAAAAATGCTCTTCAGCAATACCGCTTTCAGGATGCTCAATCCAGCCTGTTCCCAGGTTATCGAGAACAGGCTGGATTAAACGGGCGATGACCAGATCTACAGGATAAAGTGAGGTTGCTTCGTTGTAGGCTTCATCCATTCTTTCAATATTAAAATCTCGCGTTGCGCTAAGTGTAGTTTCGACAAACTCTGTCCACACAGAGTAGCTACCTTCAGTCAGTAACTTTTCTGCTGTCCTGGCGGCATCACCCTCATCATTCTGGTTAGCCGATAACATATCCGTAATGGCAGGAAGAGAGTGTCCGTCATCGAGCAGATCAAGAATCTTATTTACGCGCTTTACATCCTCCTGACTATACAGGCGATGCCCTTTAGGTGTTCGTTCAGGTTTCAATAATCCATAGCGTCTTTCCCATGCCCTGAGTGTTGAGGTTCCTACTGTCGTTTGTTCGGATAAGACCCGGATAGGAAACAAGTCTGAATCCAGAGATTTTTCTGTATTTTGGACTCGATTATTACTGAGATTTAATTTCTTCATAAATCAATTGTACAACATTATTTGACTTGTACAAGTTTTACGTCTAAGATTTATTTAACTTGAGTACTTTAGTGGGTTATAGCCGTTTCTTGCTAATACTAAGTTACTGAATTTATTGAAATAAGTTGAAAGTCGAAGGTTTTTAACATCTGCTTTAAATAAGCTTTTCTTGTACATGAAAGTTAGATCAATGACTCATTTATTGAACGTAGAAACGAAAATATGAGCATAAATACTAAATTTTGGAGTAATAAATATGAATTCTGTTAGCCAGCTTGCATTTGATTTAACGGAGCAAGGCATCATGCCAGATATTGTATTGCGTCGTGGAATACGCCTGCTACTAAAGCAACGTTTGAAAGAAATAAGCAGTTCTGATGTAGAAACAATGGCTGATTTACAAAACCAGTTTATTCAGCAGATGAAAGAATCTGCAATCGCCCTGGTACCTGAAAAAGCAAACGAACAGCATTATGAAGTGCCAGCCAATTTTTATAATAAAGCTCTCGGTGCACGGAAAAAATATAGCAGCGCTTACTGGCCAAAAGGTGTGACAACTCTAGACGAAGCAGAAAAGCAGGGACTGGCAAAAACCTGTGAGCATGCAAAGTTAGAAGATGGTCAGGAAATTCTGGAATTAGGATGTGGCTGGGGTTCATTAACATTATGGATGGCTGAGCATTATCCCAATTCAATAATTACAGCTGTTTCAAATTCCCATTCACAACGTGACTATATAAAAGAGCAAGCAAAACTACAGAGTTTCAATAATATAAACTTAATAACATGTGACATGAATGATTTCGAGATTGAAGAAAACAGATTTGATCGTGTTGTATCTGTCGAAATGTTTGAACACATGCGTAACTGGGAAAAACTCTATTCCAATGTGTCACGTTGGTTAAAGCCCGGCGGCTATTTCTTTAAGCACATATTTGTTCACAAAACATCAACCTATGAATTTGCAGACAATGGTCCAAGCGACTGGATGAGTCGATATTTTTTCAGTGGCGGCATAATGCCGAGTGATGACCTGCCCTTAGTATTTCAAAAAGATCTTAGCTTTGTTCAACGTTGGCGTTGGGATGGAAGGCATTATGAAAAAACAGCCAACGCCTGGTTACAAAACATGGATAACAACAAAGAGACTTTATTTCCTTTGTTTAAAAATATATATGGCCATTCAAATGCACAAATGTGGTGGTCAAGATGGCGCATGTTTTTTATGGCCTGTGCCGAGTTGTTTGGCTACAACAAAGGACAAGAATGGTGGGTAAGTCACTATCTCTTCCAGAAATAGTCAGGTATTAAAAAAATGAATTACATGATTCTTAATATTGTTTTATTCCAGCTTGGTTGGTTTGCTTGCGTATTATCTGCCGCAAGTAATCAACCGATGCTTGGTGCAATAGCAGCTGTGATAATTATCAGTATTCATCTCTTTATATCGAAACAATATAAAGAGGAATTAAGGATTATTGCAATTGCAATGGTAATAGGACTGGTTTGGGATAGCTTGATCGTATCAATGGGGTGGATAACTTATCAATCAGGAATGGTGTTCAGTTTTCTGGCTCCATACTGGATAGTTTTAATGTGGGCTCTGTTTGCCACAACATTAAACTTTTCTATGAGTTGGTTAAAAGGAAAGGTGTTGTTAGCCGCAATTTTTGGCGCGGTTGCAGGACCGCTTGCCTATTATGCTGGAGTCAAACTGGGTGCCGTAGAATTTAATAACGTAATGAATTCACTTATATCTTTGTCGATTGGATGGGCAATATTTACACCTTTATTGCTAAAAATATCAAAAGGTAATTTGTCTCCTGCGAGGAATCTTAATGGAGAAGTGAAAGGAGAAGTCATATGAACTGGTCACTCTATGTTGACGGTGTAGTGGTTATTCTTTTAGTCGCAATATTTGCCTGGCTGCTGAGTTTGTTTTTAAAGGATGTCAGTATTGTTGATAGTGCGTGGTCATTGATGTTCTTAGCCTCCGCAATTTATTACTACCTTAGTCTTGAGTTAATTAATCTCAAAGAAAATATCTTTTTTATATTAGTTGTTCTCTGGGCACTTCGGTTAGCAACACATTTAACATGGCGAAACTGGGGTGAGCCAGAAGACAGGCGTTACCAGGATATTCGTAAAAAGTATTCTCCTAATTTTGGAGTTAAAAGTTTATTCATAATTTTTGTATTCCAGGCAATATTAGCGGCTGTTATTTCTTTGCCAATCGTTTCCGTTCTTGGAATAAAAAGTGAGCCAGTAAATTTAGGCATCATCGAGTATGCAGCCATATTAATTTGGCTTGCTGGCTTCACCTATGAATCAGTCGCCGACTGGCAGCTTGCAAAATTCAAATCAGATAACAGCAATCAAAACAAGGTTATGAATACAGGGCTTTGGCGTAATAGCCGTCACCCCAATTATTTTGGTGAGTTTTTGATCTGGTGGGGATTCTATCTCTATGCCTTTAGCTCAGGACCGTGGTGGATTATTGTTTCGCCGTTATTAATATCCTGGTTGTTATTAAAGTTTTCTGGAGTGGTAATGCTTGAAGAAACCATCGTAAAAAGAAGACCTGATTATCAGGAATATATTGATAAAACGAACGCTTTTTTCCCGGGCAGAGTGAGATCGTAAAGAGGTTTATATGAAAGTGCACAAACACATATCAATCTTTGCTCTTTGTCTGACTATCTTGGTTCAGCATGCATATGCAGTGGAGTCATGGGAATTTAAAGTTTTTTATGGTGATACTGTAATTGGTGAGCATCATTTTAATGTAGTTGAAAATGATGACAATAAAAAAGTCGAAATCAAAGCTGATTTTAATGTGAATATATTTTTTATTAATGTTTATAGCTACAAACACAAAAATATAGAGATCTGGAAAGATTCATGTCTTAACTCTATAGAGTCATCGACGTCAGATGATGGTAGAAATTTTTTGGTAGAAGGTGCCGATGATAAAGGCACCTTTAAAATCAAGTCAAACCTGGGTTACGAAGAAGTTGATGGTTGCGTGAAGACATTTTCCTACTGGGATAAAGAATTTCTGGATAGTGAAGCTTTGCTGAATTCACAGACAGGTGAATATGTTGATGTTGATATAAGTTTTGTGGCCAATGAGAAATTATTAGTGCGAAATGAAATTATTGATACGAAAAGATATGAAGTTAAAACAGACGAGTTTGATATCGACTTGTGGTATTCGGATAAAGATGAATGGGTAGCATTGCATTCAACCACTCAAGACGGGACTAAATTACGTTACCAGATTAAGTAAGAGGTTATTATGAAAAAAGCATTATTGTTTTTAGGTTTTGTTTCTCTTCTTGGTTGTTCAAGTTATGCGCCAATCAAAGTGGAAAAGTATGTTGACCTTAAGCGTTTTATGGGTGACTGGTATGTGATAGCAAATATTCCTACCTTTATAGAGGAAGGTGCGCACAATGCAGTTGAGTCATATGCCATGAATAAAGACGGCTCGATCGCTACAACATTCACCTTTAATGAAGATGGTTTTAACGGGGAAAAGAAAACATATCGTCCAACGGGTTTTGTGACTGAAGACAAAAGTAACGCGATTTGGAAAATGCAATTTTTGTGGCCATTTAAATCTGATTACAGAATTTTATATGTAGATAAAGATTATAAAAATACAATTATTGGACGGATTAAACGTGATTACGTTTGGGTTATGTCAAGGGCTCCATCAATAAGTGATGACGAATACCAAGAGTTGGTAAAGATAATAAAGAGCCAGGATTATGATGTAACTAAGCTTGAACGTGTACCTCAACAAGCCTTAAACGAGCGATAAAACCATGTCTGCTAAAAACACCTTATCATTTAATACATTTATTCGCTGGTTTGATGCTTATGAAAACGCTGATATTGCCAACGCCAAATTCTCAAAAAAGATTGATTGGCTTAGAGCACTTCCTTTTGTCATATTGCATCTGTCAGTCCTGTTAGTGTTTATTGTCGGCTGGAGTCCAGTTGCAATTGCTGTTGCAGTTTTTATGTATGCTATACGAATGTTTGCGATTACAGGTTTTTATCATCGATACTTTTCACACAAGGCATTTAAAACATCGCGCCTGGTTCAGTTTATCTTTGCATTAATAGGCGCAGGGGCAGCTCAGCGCGGTCCATTATGGTGGGCATCTCATCATCGCCTGCATCACATAAATTCAGACAAGGAAGTTGATGAACATTCTCCAAAAAAACATGGGATTATCTGGAGTCACATGGGCTGGTTTTTAGCTAAACATAACTTCTCAGCACAACTGGATAAAATCAAAGATTTTGCAAAATATCCTGAGCTTAAGTTTATTGACAGGTTTGATGTCCTGGTACCAGTAATACTGGGTACCTTACTTTATGTTCTGGGCGAATTTCTGGCATATGCATATCCTGATATGGGAACAAATGGACTACAGATGTTTGTCTGGGGTTTTGTCATTTCAACATTAGTGCTTTATCACATTACGTTCACCATTAATTCTCTTGCACATACCATTGGTAAACGCCGCTTTAAAACAAAAGATGATAGTCGAAACAACTGGTTGCTAGCTTTAATTACATTTGGTGAAGGTTGGCATAACAATCATCATTACTATTCTGGTTCAGCACGACAGGGATTTACCTGGTGGGAAATTGATATCAGCTATTACCTTCTTAAAGTATTAGAAAAGTTGGGCTTGATTTGGGAGTTACGTCCAATACCTGAATACGTCAGAAAAGAATTAATTACTCAGGAGGCGTCAAGATGAGAATAGCTGTTATAGGAACAGGTATTGCGGGCAATGTTGCTGCATATCACTTGAACAAAAAACATGATATTACCGTGTTTGAAGTGAATAACTATATTGGCGGGCACACGCATACTCATGATATAGAGGCGGATAATCAGAACTACGCTGTAGACACAGGTTTTATCGTTTTTAATTACAAAACATATCCTCATTTTACTGCTTTGCTAAAAGAACTTGGCGTGGAGGTACAACCTTCGAATATGAGTTTCAGCGTTAAATGTGAAAAAACGGGGCTGGAATATAATGGAACAACATTAAATTCTCTGTTTTCTCAAAGATTAAACTTATTTAAACCCAGTTTTTATCGAATGATTAAAGACATTATTCGCTTTAATAAAGAATCTGTTGAGGAATTGAATGCGGGTAATGCTGGTGTGCCGCTGGGAAAATTTTTATACGATAGAAATTATAGCAAACAGTTTATCGAGAATTACCTGGTACCGATGGGAGCTGCGGTTTGGTCGGCTGATCCTGAACAAATGATGAGTTTTCCCGCGGGATTTTTTATCCGCTTTTTCTATAACCATGGCATGTTAAATATTGATGACAGGCCGACATGGTACGTGATTAAAGGTGGTTCAAGAGAGTATGTTAAAAAATTAACGGCATCCTTTGCAGATAAAATTCATCTTGGCTCAGGTGTGAAATCAATCAAACGCCTGATTGATGGGGTAGAAATAACGCTAATAAATGGTCATAAACAGTATTTCGATAAAATTTTTGTGGCAACTCATAGTGATCAGGCATTAAAACTATTCGAGGATAAAACTGAGCTTGAGCAAGAAGTGCTAGGTTCTATTTTATACCAGGAAAATGAAGCGATCTTGCATACCGATGATTCTATTTTACCGAAAAAGAAATTAGCCTGGGCGGCATGGAATTATCATATTTTGAAAGATAGCCAGAACAGGGTCGCGCTGACATACAGTATGAATATCCTGCAATCAATCAAATCAGATAAGCAGTTCTGTGTGACGCTAAATAATGAAAAAGCAATTGCCCCTGAAAAAATACTAAAGAAGATAACATATGAACATCCTATATTTACCCCTGATGCAGTCGATGCACAGAAAAAGCAAAAGGAGATTAATGGGGTAAACCATACCTATTTTTGTGGTGCGTATTGGCGCTTTGGTTTCCATGAAGATGGTGTATGGAGTGCGTTACAGGCATTAGAGCATTTTGAGGAGGGCACAGATGAAAAGCTGTATTTACGAAGGGCAGGTTAGACATCGTCGTTTTTCCCCATCAGCACACGAGTTTAATTATAACTTGTTTTTGCTCTACCTGGATCTGGATGAGCTCGATGTTGTGTTTAATAAACGCTGGCTCTGGTCAACAAAGTCACCTGCTTTAGCACGTTTTAAACGCGAAGATTATATTGGTGACCCCTCTGTTTCGATTAAGGAAGCAGTAAACTGCATAGTAAAAAAAGAAACAGGTGAAATTACAAAAGGCCCTGTGCGTGTTCTGACACATCTGCGTTATTTTGGCCATATCTTCAACCCGGTTACATTTTATTACTGTTTTGATAAGGCCGGGGAAAATGTAGAAACAATTGTTGCTGAAATAACAAATACACCCTGGAAAGAACGTCATAGTTATGTATTGAATTCCAACTCGTCAGATAAAAAATTACATTTTCAGTTTAATAAGATCTTTCACGTCTCTCCTTTTATGCATATGAATATGAGTTATGACTGGCGCTTTACAAAACCTGAAGACTTGCTGAATGTTCACATGATAAATACTGAAAAGAGTGAAAAAATATTTGATGCGACGTTACGGTTACAGCGCAAGGAAATTTCTTTTTCAACCTGCGCCAGGGCATTAATTATGTTTCCGTTAATAACAATAAAAGTTGTTACTGGAATATATTGGCAAGCATTCCGGCTTTATTTGAAACGTACACCTTTTTATACACACCCAGAAAAAGCTGAAAATAATGAAGGAGGCGCCTGCTAGGCGACATGATATGACTGCAACTACCTCTAATTTTAATACACAAATTTCTCCTGGAGCCAAAATCAAACCGGGTTCTACTTTAAAACCAAGAATGCTTGATGGGCTTGCGAAACGTATTCTATTGAAACAATTCAGATTAATAAAAGACGGCGAGCTCATTATTAATGATAATGAAACACAGGTGGTGTTTGGCTCAAAAACAAAACGATGTGATTTATCTGCCACCATTGATGTGAAAGATTCTCGTTTCTATGGTGATATTACTTTTGGTGGCTCTATTGGCGCGAGTGAAGCTTATATGTCTGGTTACTGGGAAGTATCAAATCTGACCAATCTCATTAGAATTTTTATAATGAATAGAGATGTTTTAGATGATGTGGAAGGTGGCCTGGCTAACCTGACGGTACCAATACAGAAGGTTCTTCACTGGTTTAACCGTAATACCCAGCAAGGCAGTCGTAAAAATATTGCTGCGCACTATGATATTGGTAATGACCTGTTCAAAATTATGCTTGATGAAACCATGATGTATTCGTCAGCCATCTACAAGTCTGCTGAAATGTCATTGCATGATGCACAGCTAAACAGACTTGAGCAAATATGTAAAAAACTCGACCTGAATGAAAATGACACTTTACTTGAAATAGGAACTGGTTGGGGCGCGCTATCTATTTATGCGGCTAAAAATTACGGCTGTCATGTAACCACCACGACGATTTCACGTGAGCAGTACAACCTTGCCTGTGAACGAATTGAAGAGGAAGGTTTGGCTGATAAAATTACGGTGCTATTTGAAGATTATCGTGATCTTACTGGACAATATAACAAACTCGTTTCGGTGGAAATGATAGAAGCTGTTGGGCATGAATACTATGAGATGTACTTTAATAAATGCAGTGAGTTATTAAAGCCTTCCGGCATGATGTTGTTACAGGCAATAACCATTGCCGACCAGCAATATGAAGCAGCTAAAAAGGAAGTCGATTTTATTAAACGGTATATTTTTCCTGGAAGCTGTATACCATCAATTAGTGCAATGCAAAATGCGCTTACAAAGTCGAGTGATTTAAGACTATATAACTTGCATGATATCGGTCCCCATTATGCGACCACCCTTAATCACTGGCGAAAAAATGTCATGAATAATCTCTCTGAAATTAGAAAATTAGGCTATAGCGATGAATTTCTTAAAATGTGGGATTTTTACCTTTGCTATTGCGAAGGTGGATTTATCGAACGGGTAATAAGTGATGTACATATGTTACTGGTAAAACCAGATAATCGTTGCACACACTTGTTATAGATTAGATACAAATGAGAATAAAAATAATTGCATGAGTATGATAAAAAATGCAGGGTATAAAGTTTTAGTTATCGTTGAAGATGTTAATTTATTAATTATCGCCATGGTAGCAATTGAATGTTATATGATTATTGATGTGAAAAATTTAGACACATTAAGAATACTGGGTATTACAGCTGAGGTATTAATACTTGCTGTAGCTATTCTTGCAATTCGTTATGGCCATACTAAATTCCCTTGTGAAACTAAAGATGATAGTTGACTCGCATTTTTGAATGCATGCACATGAATCCGAAACCTATAAGACAAAATAAATATTTAGGATGTTTATAAATGAAAGCATTATTACTGGTTGCGCATGGCAGCCGTCGAAAACAATCGAACGATGAAGTAGTCATATTGGCTGATAAGTTAAAAAGCAACTGCTCAGATTCTTATGAAATTATTCATGCTGCTTTTTTAGAGCTAGCAGAAACGTTAATACCCGCTGGCATACAAAAATGTGTTGATGATGGAGCAAAATCAATTGTCGTATTGCCTTACTTTCTTAACTCAGGGCGACATGTTACTGAAGATATTCCAAATATCGTGAATGATACCAGGTTACATTATCCGGATATTAAAATAAAAATTGCTCCCCACCTGGGTGCTTCACATCTTATGATGGATTTGTTAATAGCATCTTCCAATGACACAAAATAATTAATTGGTAAATGTAAACTTACCACATACTAAAATTGGATTTATAGTAACTGCTTTATAGTTAGCGCGCTGATATTTTTCTCTGAATGAAAACAGGTTAACTTAACGTCACAGAAATAGAGGTTGTATGAGAATTTGGGATATAAATCCAGGTTATTTAAATAGACAAAGTCTCTTAGGCGAGCACCGTGAACTACATGGTATTGTTTCTATTATACGCAATAACAAAAAAGGATATTCTAAACATCCGGAAACACTGCGATGGGTTGGCTATGGATGGGCGCTTAAACAGCGGCATAAATTGTTAGCTTCTGAGATGAATCTTCGAGGCTATATAGATAAAACGCCTGTTTTATTAAGAACAAAACCTGAAGTCTGGCCGGAGAGTTATATAGACTCGCCAGTAAATCAAATTCTGATTCTTAGAAGAAAGTATAAGACACTTGAGGGTGGGAGAATACCGTTGCCCAAAAATGCACAACATATTTGGGCTCAGCATAAGTATTCAGTTATGGCCCGCGATATTCAAGCATACAAAGATATTGGCAGGTGGGTAACATCAAAAAATGGTTCAAAAGATCTAAGCAAGGTTGCGTTAGAGTTAACATTGCTTTTGCGTAATCCTCCAGAAGCGAAACTGATAGAAAACACATTGCTACATCTGTGGGGGTATGTATCTAAATACACTTCAATATCGGGTAAGGAGCTTAACTCGTTATCTATGAAAGGGCTATTGAGTACAATACAACAGTTATCTTTAGCTAATAATGTCAGGTATCTAATTGAATCAACATCATTAAGTGAATTAGATGCATGGGGAATCTAACTTATCAGATGAATATATAAAACTAGTCAGTTTTGTTCTTAAGCAAGGAATTTAAGGTTTCTAATAGATTATGATTGGTAAAGTGATAACCGTGGCTAAGTAACTTTTGAGGTGTAACGCGAATGCTTGTAAGTAACAAGGCATCACCCATTTCACCGAAAATTATACGCACCCCTATTTTAGGCAGAGGAAACAGGGTGGGTCTTTTTAATGCAGTGCCAAGCGATTTTGTGAATTCATAATTAGTAACAGCTGCAGGTGCAACCATATTAACCGGTCCTTTGATAGAATCTGTGTTTAAAATAAATTCTATTATGCGTGTGACGTCATTAATGCTTACCCAACTCATATATTGCTTACCATTACCGATGATGCCTCCAAGGCCAAGCTTAAAGGGTAAAAGCATTTGTTTGAGCGCACCCCCTTGAGTACTTAATACAATTCCTGTTCTGATATTTACAGTGCGAATACCCGCATTAGCAGCAACAGATGTAGCCTGTTCCCAATTTTCAGCAACGGTTGCTAAAAAATCATTGCCCGCCGGTTCTTCTTCACTCACTTCATTATTTTCAGTATCTCCGTAAAATCCGATAGCCGATGCTGAAATAAATATATCAGGCGGTGAGTTTAATTTTGACAATGTTTCTGATAATAATTTAGTTGATTTAATTCGGCTTTCATAAATCTCTTTTTTCTTTTTTTCGCTCCAGCGGCCATTCGATATGTTAGAGCCCGCTAAATTAATGACTGCATGAATGTCTTTTGACTCATCAAAATTAATGATATTTTCTGGTGGATACCAGTTAAATGGGCTTGTGGATTGACGACTACGATCCATCTTATAAAGAGTATGCCCTGCATTAGTAAGTGAAATTTGTAATGCGGAACCAATTAACCCCGTTGCCCCTGTAATTAATATATTCATGATTAACCGTGTTTGAGTAATGATAAAAAAGACAAGTAAGTAAGAAAATACTAACATATACTTAATATAGTTTTTTATATCTAACGCTATATTATAAAAAATAAACTCACATAAATAACCTTTGAAATAAGGGGGGCAAAATGAAATATTTAAAACTCTCTCTACTTGCAGTTTTGTTATTACCTGCTGCATTACAAGCTGAAATAATAACCCAGGAGTTTAATTATAGTGATGGCGATATTAACATGATTGGTTACCTTGCGTCTGATAGTAGTATTAAGGGCAAGCAACCTGGCATTATCGTTGTACATGAATGGTGGGGACATAACGACTATGCAAAAAAACGTGCGCGCATGTTAGCTGAGTTAGGATATAGCGCAATTGCACTTGATATGTATGGTGACGGTAAAAACGCTTCTCATCCGAAAGATGCGGGTATGTTCTCTGGCGAAGTAAAAAAGAATATGGCAGTAGCCGAAAAACGATTTATGGCAGCCTATAATGTTCTGCAAAAACAAGAACACGTTGCCAAAGATAAAATAGCCGCGATTGGTTATTGTTTCGGTGGTGGTATTGTTCTTGAAATGGCACGACGTGGAGTTGATCTTGATGGTGTGGTCAGTTTTCATGGAAGCTTAGGAACAAAAGATGCGGCTAAAAAAGGAAAGGTGAAGGCAAAAGTGTTAGTGCTTAATGGTGCTGCGGATCCTTTTGTTAAAGCAGAAAGTATTACCGCATTTAAAAAAGAAATGCAGGCAGCAAAAGTTGATTATAAATTTATAAACTACCCGAATGCGAAGCATGCATTTACCAACCCTGATGCAGATGAGTTAGGGGCTAAGTTTAAAATACCTTTAGCTTATAATGAAGAAGCAGATAAAAAATCATGGCAAGAAATGAAAGGTTTTTTAACTAACCTATTTCATTAATCACAATAAAAATGCCAGGGCTGAAATATATAATATGAAAATAAGCTCTGGCATTATCGTTACTCACTAAGTCTGTTGCTAGCGATATCCACCCTGGTTTTTCATATCCGCTACACGACGAGCTTGATTATTAATATCATAATCTAAATTATTCAGGTTGCTTTTTGCTTTACCTAATTCTTCAGCAATTTCTTTTGTTTCATTGAGTAAAATAACGGCTTTTACTTTTGATAACCGGCCGCTGACAATTTGATCTTCTTTAAGGCGAAGTTCATTTTCCAGGCTCTGAATATATTTAACTTCTTTTTGATATTGGCTTTTTAAATTATTTAACGTGCTTACTTCCTTATAAATCGTCAGGCCATAGTTTAATGCTGCAACAAAATCTCTTTCGTTGTGTCCTGCACATACACCGTTATAACGATAACCAGAAAGACCTTTGTTGTAACCTGTGGTTGGTGTGCAGTATTTACCTAAACCCTCTTCGCGGCCGCCGTTGTATGCATTGAGATCTGGGCGCACACCATATTCGGCGCAGGCTGAACGGTGTTCACTAATTCTTGAGGCTTTATAACCTCTTGCACCATCACCATAACCAATGGTTCGCCAGTCTGCATTTAAACATTCGTTCTTATTCATGGTTGAACAAGCAGAAGTAATAAGCGTAATAGAAGTCAGTATAAAAATGTGTTTCATAAATGTAGGCATAGTGTGCATCTCTTTATTATCAATGTGATGATTATTGAGTTTAGCTTAAATAATAACCGAAACCCAGACGAGGCTAGATCAGGTCAGCTTAGCGGTGATCCCAATATCGCTGCATTTCAAAATATAAAAATGAAGCTGTCCATGTGATTAACAGCAGACCGGTTAATGATTCAATACCCACCAGGTGCCGAATCAATCCATGTGGCTGAATATCGCCAAATCCTAACGTGGTAAATGTCGTGTATGAGAAGTAAACACAATCCATAAATGAGCCATTAAATTCACCTGTCATACTTCCCCAGCCTTCAATATGAGGAAGAAAATAATATGCGGTGGCAAAAATCCATATCTCAATTGTGTGGGCAATGAGTGCACCAAAAACACCGGCAACAATTCTAAAACGATGTTTTATTTTCATTTTAGGAATGAGTGTTGTTATGCGATATAGAAATTCATAATGAATAAGAACGGCTAGCGTGATAATTGAGATATTTACTAGAATGACCAGAAACATATTTTGTTTATCCTGATTTTTAGAGTAATGTTTTTAGTTGTTTGATAAGTTCAGGGTCATCCCATTCAATAGCCGCATTAACACCATATTGAATTTTTCCATTTTTATCGATGACAAAAGTAGACGGATAAGCGATGACATTCCATTGTTTTGCAAAGTTACCTTCTTGATCTAGCAGAACAGGAAATTCTACTTTCACCATTCTCATAAATTCAAGAATGGTTTTTTTATCCTCGGCATAATTAATTGAAATGAGTTCAAAAGGCAGGCCGGCCATTTTTTGTTTTAAGCGATTAAGCGACGGAATCTCTTCTACGCATGGTCGACACCAGGTTGCCCAGAAATTAATAACAGTGACCTGGCCCTTATAATTATTTTTGCTCACTGTTTCACCGTGTGAATTTTCGAGATGGATAGCTAAAGGGGTGGCACTACCACTATAAATTTTCAGGCGGGTATCAATGCCTGATTTATTTTCTTTGAACTGAGCAAGTTTGATTGGCTCAGCAGGCACGTTATGTTTTTCCAGCGCTGTAATCATGTTTTTAATGCTGTTAGATAAAGGTTTCATCTGCTGCAGCATTTCTTTAGGTGGTTTCTCTTCATAGAATAAACTGATTTCTTTTGGCGTTAGCCGGGTATATACCGGGTTGCCATGTTGTTGTAATTTTTCCAGCAGTGAATCGAACTGACCAATATTGCCATTGTTTTTTCCCTGGTAAATCATGAGCGGGATATTGGTTGCAGAAACAATTGGCATGTACTCGGGCAATTGACCCAGTGGTGGAATAGTGGTGTAGGTGTAAGGTGAAAAAAGAATCGCTCCTATTAAATAAGAATTAGTTTGTTTGCGTTGTTGCCATTGGTGTGCACCTTGTAAGGCGCTGATAGTTGAGTAGGAGTCACCGCTAATAATGACTTTTTTCCCTGTGAGTTTATGTGCATATTCAATGATGTCTGCAACAAGCTTACCATCGAGTTTTCTTATTGAAGTTGCGCCTTGCTGCATAAAAAGTGATTGCACAATATCAGCCTGCCAAACTTCAATGTTTTGCTCGCTTAACATTTTGGCTAATGCCCGATGGGCGCCACGTAAGCCGTATTCAGGAGCTATCCATAGCATCAAATATTTTCCAGAGGCGGGGTATTGTTCTATTGTAATTTCATCCCCCGAAGAAACCGGAACAATGATGTCATTCTCAGCCAGGCATATTTGAGAAACAAATATGCTTGAGGTGAAAAAAGTAATAAGAATATGAAGTAGTAATCTGCTGGAAGTATTCATAGTGATGAAATAGTAAATTGAAAATTAACTTATGTATATCCGGATTTTTTAAGAAAAGGACTTTTCTTGCTGTTTTTGAAATATGCGATAAAATACCGCCACTTTTCTCATTTCATGGAATAAACATGGCATTTAATCTGAAATCAATTTTTGGTTACAACCAGAATAGTCAGGAGAACCGTGCTACGGATCGACCTGGTGCAGATCGACCTGATGCAGATCGACGTGGTGAAGAGCGAATAAAATTACCAGATACTGCAACGATTCTCATTGTTGATGACTCACGTACAGCTATTGCTGTTTTGTCCAGGGTATTAGAGCCAACCGGTTACAGCATTATTAGCGCCGCAAATGGTGAAGAAGGCATTGAAATGGCTAAAATTCATCAGCCAGATTTGATTTTAATGGATGTTATTATGCCAGGGCTAAATGGCTTTCAGGCAACCCGCATTTTGCGTAAAGAAGAGCTTACAAAAGCAATTCCGATCATCATTATTAGCGGTAATGAGCAGGCAACGGAAAAATTTTGGGGCTTACGCGTAGGTGCCAATGGTTTTTTACCTAAACCTGTCGATCGTGCTGAGCTTTTCCATCTTTTGGGCGAGCACTTACCTCAAGCTGAAGTTATTTAATTTAAACAATATCAATAGCTTACAGGGTTCCAGTTTCTGTTCTCCTGGCTGATTTTCTAATATTCTTTCAAAATAATATTAAAGGTATTACATTAGCTACCGATATTAACCTTGTTAGAATTCGTTAGGTGAACAGGTAATATTGGACTTCATATTGAAACCTCAAAAAGCTAAGTTTTATCAATCAAACCAATTTGTATTCCTGTTGCTACTCCTATCACTCTTGATAGTGCTACTGAGTGGATTACAGATGCTGGGGTATGTTGTTATCCCGGCTGTTTTTTATGTTGTGGCCTTTTTGCTACTGGCCGCTTCCTCTTTATTGAGTTTTATTTCACAAAAAAAATCAGGCTCAATAGCCTCGAAATCAAATGAACTTTTGCATGATTCATTGACTCACCTGCCCAATCACACGCTCTTTATCGATCACCTTGAATACGCCTATGCGGTGTCAAAAAGGCATAAAAAAGCATTGGCAGTGATAAATTTAGATGTTGATAAATTCTCAGAGATAAACCGGCATTATGGTTATAAAAAAGGTGATACTTTAATTATCGATATCGCAACTCGTTTACGCGACTTAGTCAGAGAGAGTGATACCGTTGCCCGGCTGGGTGGGAGTGCGTTTGGTTTAATAATGAGCCTTATTGAGCACGAAGATGAAGTTGATCGTGCACTGCAACGTATTATAAAAGGGATGCAAGAGCCTTTTATTATTAAAGATGAAAATATTGTTCTTAATACCAGTTATGGCATTTGTGTTTATCCTACTGATGAAGGCAGTGCAGATGAGTTAAATCAATACGCAGCGTTAGCATTGGGCAATGTTAAGAAAGCCGGTGGCAATGGTTATCGTTATTATAATAGCGAGATGAATATTGATAATACAAAACGTCTGAGTGAGGAATATGATTTACGCAAGGCGCTAGACCAGGGTGAGTTTTGTTTATATTTTCAGCCCAAAGTCGATGCAGCTACCGGTAATATTAAAGGTATGGAAGCATTGATTCGCTGGCTTCATCCTGAACGTGGCCTGGTTTCACCGCTTGAGTTTATTCCACTGTTAGAAGAAAGCGGAATGATTGTGGATGTTGGTGACTGGGTATTACATGAATCATGCCGACTAAATAAGCTCTGGCAAGATCAGGGCCTGGAGCCTCTGCGCGTTTCAGTGAATGTTTCAAGTGTGCAATTTAGCCAGGGTGATTTTATAGAAAGAGTTGAACTGGCCTTAAAAGAAACCGGCCTTGCATCAGAATATCTTGAAGTTGAGCTAACTGAAAGTTGTTTAATGAATGATGTCATGAAGAATATTGATGTCCTGCATGAAATTAAGAAAATGGGCGTATCTATTTCTATTGATGACTTTGGCACGGGCTATTCTTCGTTAAGTTATCTTAAAAAATTTCCTATTGATACTCTGAAAATTGATCGCTCCTTTATCACCAATGTTCAGGACAGAAGCGGTGGCGATAATGCAGCGATAGTGACCGCTATTATGGCGTTGTCACATAGCTTACGTTTAGATGTCGTTGCCGAAGGTGTGGAGACAGCACAAGAACTGGCGTATTTGCATGCTTTAGGTTGCAAGACTATTCAGGGTTTTCTGTTTAGTAAACCACTCACTGTTGATGAATTTACTAAAATTCAACAGGATTCTATGCACATGAAAAATGTCTTAGAGAAGGTGCGTACTGAACTGGCAGGTTAATATTAAGATTTTTAATTTTATTTTAATTTAAACCTGCTTTAGCCACTTCAATCAGGTTATTCATATCCGTTTCCATCTTTAATCGCTCTTCTTCTATTTTTTCAGCGTTTGATTTTTTATCAATGTAATGTGGTTCACCCACAGCAATGACGATGCGTGAAAAAGGTTTGGGTATAATAAATTTATCCCATGATTTTGCTTGCCAATAACGATCCGCTGCATAGGCAATAGGTAACATCGGGCTTTGTGTTAACTGCGCCAGCATCACTGCCCCTTGCTTAAATTCATGAATTGGACCTGTTGGGCCATCAGATGTGGTGACCGGTGAAACCTTGTCCTTCATAATCAGGTTGTACATGTCTTTTAATGCTTTTGCGCCAGTACGATTACTTGAGCCACGAATAGCAACAATGCCCCATGACTCAATTATTTTTGCAGGGACTTCACCATCAACAGAAGGGCTAACAAGATAGCCGAGTTTTAGACCGCGCTTTTGTAGCTTGCGTATATACCATGAACCAAAGATATGCATCTGATGCCAGTAACACGGAATAATGGGTTCGCCTTTCTTTATTAGATTTTGTGCATGTTCGTCGCCAATAATCTTTTCAACTCTGCAAGTCCACCAAAAAGTGGAGAGAAAGAGTTTTATAATTGGACGAATAAGGGCGTAACTGAGCTTCCGCTTCCATGTCATCGTACGCATGGTTCAATACCTTTTTTATAATTCATGAATTTGTCTGAGATTAATTTTTTCTGGCGTTATGTCTTCAGAGCAAGCAATGTGACAAGTATATTCTTTATTATCTTCGCCAGACACTATATCAACGGGATAGGTATACCAAAACTGATTTTGATAATGTCCGCCGTTGTTTTCGAGTTGAATATCGTGCATGTTGAAAATGGAACCATGGTTCGCCGCTTTAATAATGGCTTCATATTTTGTCCAAAGGGTAAAAAATTCCTGTTTATTCTTTTCTGGGTTACGTGCTTTAAATAAATGAGTTGTTTCAGTTAAATATTTATTTATTGTTGCGGCTTTAACATCACGTTGTACTTCAATATCAATTCCCACTTTTGTTGAATCGGATACGATGCAACAGACAATATCCCCCGAGTGTGAAATATTAAAATCAATATGACTTTGGATAAAAGGTTTTGCCTGTTCAGGGAACTGAACTTGAGAAAGAGAAAAGGGGACATTTGAAAACTCAGCCATGGCGATTTTGAGTAACCGCAGACCCGCCAGGGATAATACCCGATCGTTTTGCTGATGTAATTTATTGATCCGTAACTGCTTTCCTGGAGGCAATTCTTCAAGCCCGTCAGCGATCCAGGCTGCAATTTGTTCAGATAGTTGAGCTGAACTTATTCTTTCCGGAGTGACTTTATAATATAGTATCGATACTGACATTTAATCCAAATTATCCCAAAAAATGACCTCAATAGAAGCCAAATTACCGAATTTGCCACCGGGACCCGATAAAGCGTATGACATTAATACCACGGATGAATCCTTCCCAATCGTTGCTGATTATATTGCGAAATATGGCAATTTTACGCTAATTAAGCCGGTGACTCGCGCTAATAATACCATTTTGATTAACGACCCGGATGCGGTGAAGGCGATACTGGTTAAAAATCATGAAAATTATAAAAAAGGTCCGGGTTTTGAACGAGTAAAAATGCTGTTAGGTAACGGTATCATTGTCAGTGACGGCGCGTTTTGGCGTAGACAACGACGCATGATTCAACCGGCATTTAGTCGCAAATGCATTGATGGTTTGGCCAAAAAAATGCAAAAGGCCAACCAGGATTTATTACACAGCTGGCAGAAAAAAGCCGATAACAATGAAGTGATCGACGTTTCAAGTGAAACCAGTGATCTCTCACTGGAAATTATTCTGCGCTGTTTGTTCAGCGATGACATGGATAAGCTGATTGCACAGGAAGGCGAAAACCCGTTTCAAATTCTGACTTATGATTTAGCGCGAGATATTCAGTTTGTTATGAAGTTCCGTGCTTTAAAAATATTGGTCCAACAACTCATGGATGAACGCCGTGAATCATCAAAGCGTTATGATGATTTTCTTGAAGCCTTTATGGAAGGTATTGATAAAGAAACCGGCGAGGGTATGAGCGATAAAGAAATCATCGATGAAGTTATGACCATGATTATTGCAGGGCATGAAACAGGTGCCACTACATTAAACTGGGCCTGGTATCTCTTGTCACAAAATCCGGCAGAAGAGAAAAAACTGCATGATGAAGTTGATAATAATATCGCCGCTGATATTCCAACATTTGAAGAAGTGGGCAATATACCTTTTAGCCGCCAGGTGATTGAAGAAGCATTACGCCTGTACCCACCTGTGTGGTTATATTCTCGTACAGCAATCGCTGATGATAAAATTTGTGGCTATGATATTCCTGCTGGAACTAATATCTTTTTCACGCCGTATTATTTACATCGTCATCCTGATTTTTGGGATGAACCTGAAAGCTTTAAGCCTGATCGCTTTTCAGCAGAAGAAGTTAAAAAACGTCATAAGTTTGCCTTTATTCCCTTTTCAGCAGGACCTCGTCGCTGTATTGGTGATTACTTTAGCATTGTAGAAATGCAGATTCACCTGGGTACCATGGCGAAAAAATTTAAACTTGAGTATGTTCCTGATCTGTCCGGTGAAAAAGGTGTTGAGTTAGACCCCCAGGTAAACTTGCGCAGTAAAAACAGCATTATGATGAAACTCATTAAAAGATAAAAAGAAGATTTTATGATTACCTTTTCAAACCTCGTTGAAACATTACAACAACACGCCAGTCCTGATCGCAGTATTACTTACATTGAGGGCAAAGATAAAGAGTTAAGCATTAGTTATGCCGACTTGCATGAGCGTGCACTGAACAGACTTTTTGCATTGCAGCAACGTGGTTTAAGTCAGGGTGATGAATGTATTATTTTCTTACGCTCCAATGAAGATTTTATTGATGTTTTCTGGGGCTGTGTTTTAGGGGGCATTATTCCTGTGCCCATTGCGGTAGGTATCAGTGATGAACACCGATCTAAGTTATTTAAAATATTTGATAAGTTAGAACACCCGCATCTTTATACATCCGATGATATTACAGAACGTTTACAAGCCTATGCAGATGAAAATCAACAGGCAGAGACATACAAAAAAATAAAAGAAAAAACCTTGCTGGTTAATGAAATTAAATCAGTCAGCGGCAAAGGTGAAATACATACGCCTAATGCAGATGATTTAGCGTTTATTCAGTTCTCATCGGGTTCAACCAGTGATCCAAAAGGGGTCATGTTGACGCATAAAAACATTATGACCAATTTAAATGCAATTGGTGAAGGTGCGAAATATAATGATCAGGATATTAGCTTTAGCTGGATGCCTTTAACCCATGACATGGGTTTGATTGGCTTCCATTTAAATATGATTGCTTATCGTATGAGCCAATGTTTAATGGCTACTGATTTATTTAGTCGTCGCCCATTACTGTGGATGGAAAAAGTCAGTGAGAAAAAAGCCACTGTATTATGTTCTCCAAATTTTGGTTATAAACATTTCTTAAAATCATTGAGCAAAAAATCATTAGATAATGTTGACCTGTCTGGTGTGCGTCTTATTTACAATGGTGCAGAACCTATTTCTACCGAGCTATGTGACACCTTCTTAAATACGATGAAAGAGTATGGTTTAAAACGTGAAACTATGTTTACTGTGTATGGCATGGCAGAAGCAACATTAGCCGTTTCGTTCCCTGTCGTGAATAAAGAGTTCAGAGCCGTTCATGTTGATCGCCATAGTCTAAAAGTGGGTGAAAAAATTAAATTCATTGATGAAGCTAATCAGGACGCCTTAAGTTTTGCTATTGTGGGCAAACCTGTTTTAAATTGTAAAGTGCGCATTGCAGATCAAGAAAATGTCTTTGCCGATGAAACAGTAGGCAGTATTCAAATTGCTGGCCCTAATGTCACGCAAGGCTATTATAAAAATGAAGAAGCGAATCACTCAGTAATAACAGCAGATGGCTGGCTTGATACGGGTGATTTAGGTTTTATCTTTAATGATGAACTGATTATCACCGGCCGTGCCAAAGATATTATATTTGCCAATGGTTTAAATTATTACCCACATGATCTTGAAGACTTGTTATTAGGGATAGACGGTCTTGAACTTGGTAAAGTCGTTGTTTATGGCGTATGGAATGAAAAATTACAACGTGATGAACTGATTATTTTTATTTTATACCGTGCTGATATTAAAGACTTTGCCGACCTGGCAAAAAAAGCGGCACGGACTTTAAATGAACAATCCGGTTTAGAGATTGATCATGTTATTCCTGTTAACCGTATACCTAAAACCACCAGCGGAAAAGTCCAACGGCGTATCCTGGGGGATGCTTATGCTGAAGGTGAGTATGCAGAAGTATTATCTGAAATTGAAAAACTCAGTCAGCCGGCAGAGAGCACTGCCGAAGAATCATTAACGCCATTACAACAGGAATTAAAAATGATATGTGATGATGTGATCGAAGGCAGTACATTAGGTGTAAATGATAACTTTTTTGAGTCAGGCATTAGTTCTTTAACGCTGGCTGAAATTCATCAGCAAATTGATGATCGTTACCCGGGTAAAGTTGATGTGGTTGATTTGTTTGAATATCAAACCATCATTGAGTTAGCTGAATTTATGCAAGATAAAGTTTAAGTGACATTGTTATGTTGAAAAATGAATATAAGCTACAAGGATATAAATTATGATTCGAAAAGGGTTGTTACTCATCAATGTCCTGGCATTAATTCTGTCTGGCCTGACATACTCGTGGATGTATTCAGAGCATTCTGAACTTACCGCAACAAAAAGTGAAAACTTTTATGAGACAAAACTACAGGAAATAAACACACTAAGTACAGTTGACTCTATTAAAGACTCCTATATTCAATACTTAAATGAGAATAAGAACAGCATAAGAATCCATAATTACGCTTCTGAAAAATATATAAATGCATTATTAGCAGTGATTATTTTACTGGGTTTAAATTTTGTGTTTTTAACAATATTAAATGAGCAGAGTAAAAAGATTGTTAAAGATTAGAATGAAGAGCGACTGCAAGCAAAAGGCCAGATTAATCTGGCCTTTTTTTTTGTTACACAAATACTGTATTGCCCGGTTGAACCTGTACCCGCAAAGCGATATTAAGCGGGTTAAGTTGCAGCTAAAAAATATTTTAATGAATATTTAACTTTGTAATGGTATTTGCTTGTTCCTGATCAGCTTGTATTTGCTCAGGTTGTATATGAGCAGGAAAAAGTTTTATCTCATTTGCGACTTCATTAAGCACAATGATACTGGCGCGAGCTATAGAATTAAAATCAGTTGCGGTTGCCGCTGTGTATGCGCCCATCATTTCAGCAATAATGAGATCGCCCATTTCCAGCTCAGGTGCTAGGATACCATATGTGGGAAAGCTGAACACTCCCAGTGTTTTAATAGTATATTCTTAAAATATATGTGTGGTTTATTTCTATCTTGTTCCTATGTTGGTATTTTATCTTAAATCTTCATGCCAATTGATGAGCAAGCTTAATATTTTATTTATCAAATCAAGTCAGGAATTACGATAAAATTTATGGTTAGTTTCAACATGACGACGAGTGGAAAGAGGGGGATTGTGAAACAATATTCATTAGCTTTATACGCAAAATATAAATTAATATTTATTTAATAATAATAGTTATATTTGGCTGTATAACTTTAGAGTCTAATTGCATCATTAATATTGCTATATAACTATACTATTATATTTTAATATTTAGATTATAGTAAGCATGGTCCTACATAAGAACTCAATTGTTTGTGCTATATTTATATACGGCTTTTTAACATAAATAGTCTCAATTTATAAATTGAAGCGAAAATACAAAATGTTTTTTTCTGGATGGTTATTTTATAAAATAATATAAGGAAAAAATATTGAGTTATTCCCCTTTAGAATAAAAAACCTAGTTGTTAATATTAAATATATTGTTTTCAAAAGGATAAGAATATGTTGATAGGGAATTCAGCCGGTATAATTGAAGTACAAAAATTAATTAAACGGGTATCAATAAGCGACTGTAATGTGTTGATATTAGGGGAGACGGGAACGGGTAAAGAACTCGTTGCCCAACTCATTCACCAGCAAAGCAACCGCCGAACATCTAATATTTCGCATATAAATTGTTCTGCCTTACCTGATACCCTCATAGAAAGTGAATTATTTGGTCATGCTAAAGGTGCTTTTACAGGGGCATGCACCGCTCGACAGGGTAAAATAAGATACGCCAATGGCGGTACGGTTTTTCTTGATGAGATAGCAGATATGTCATTAACTGCACAGGCAAAAATATTAAGGGCCCTGGAATCTTCTGAAGTGCAGGAGGTGGGTGCTGATAAAACATATACTGTTGATGTCCGATGGGTGGCCGCAACAAACAAAAAACTCACGGATTGCGTAAAGCAAAAAAATTTTCGGGAAGATTTGTTTTACCGCCTTAATGTTGCTGAAATCACGCTTCCTCCATTACGTGAACGTAGAGAGGATATTGCTCTCCTAATCAATCATTTTATAGGTATATTTAATAAACGTTATCATAAAAGTGTAACTGGAGTAGATGATGATTCCCTAAGTATTTTATTATCTTATCACTGGCCTGGAAATATTCGTGAGCTTAGGAATGCGATCGAGTTTTCTTATATCAGTGTTATTGGAAAAATAATACATGCAAACCACCTTCCAGAAAATATTCGATCAATTAAAAGGAAATATACATATTCTTCTGACGATAACTTTAAAATAGAGGCAAGAGAAAAAGATATTATTCTTGAGGTTTTATCCAATACGCATTGGAATAAAAGTAAAGCTGCTGAAAAGTTGAAATGGTCAAGAATGACACTTTATAGGAAAATGAAAAAACATCAAATACAGGAAGCATAGAAGAAAATCTATATGAGTTGTAACAATCCCATATCCGTATGTTACAAAATATAACAGCAAAAAAAACATCTAAAAACAATCACCTAATATTGACTGGTTACATAGTGTAACTAAGTTTAAGTAACACCAATTCCTCACAATTATTAATTGTTCGTCATAAAAAAATAATTTTTAATATAAAATCAACACGTTACGTAAAATAATGTCGCGTTTAACTGCTGGCACACTACTTGCTCATTAAGATATTAAGTTCTTATTTTGAGATAAGTGTGACTGACGAAAATAAAAAGACATATACATACTCTAATTTTGTAAGAGCTGGTTTTAATTCGTTTGAGTTTGTAATTGAATTTGGAATGCATTATGAGGGAGATGAAGATCCTCACTATCACTCACGCATTGTTATGCATCCAGATAATATAAACGAACTTTTGCGGGTTTTAAATAATACTTATGAAGAGTATTTAAGTAATAAATGATCATCTTTCGTGCCTAAGCAGAAGTAGATAAAAATGGATTTTGTAGATAAAGTTTTTATAAAGCTAAGTGATGATTCCGAAAGGAGTGCTGTGCTTAATGAAAGCGCATTGAAAAATATTTTATCAACAGCATATGATGTTGATAGATTACCCGTAAGTGGGCCTTATGCAGCAGTTTACGAAGAGTTTGTTTTTGGTTATGCAGATCTTGCGGTTTCGCATGGAGAAGGAAAGTTAAGCAATTATAATAATAATGAATATACTGATATTGCATTTAAATTATCAGATGTTTCAGTAAAAGATAACGTGTATTCAGATGTGTTGTGGCGAGGCTCAGTAATAGCGCATAGTGCGCCTGTCGATGCATTTATTGAGCAGGTAAAATTTGGATGGAAAAACCTGTCCAGGATAGATGCAAACATCATTTCATCTCTTGGGTCATTACCAGCAGATACTACGACTCTTGAAGCGCATAGAAAATCACATCTCATCTCACTCTTAAAGGAAAATACGGATAACCCAGCGATAATAACGGATTTATTTGTTGATGATTTTTTACAGCAACATGAAGTTAATTCTGTTACCCGCTTGCTTGAAAAATCTTCAGAAACAATACCGGCATCAGTCTCAGTGAAGTATTCTGATAAACCTTCTTTACCTGCAACATCACAAATATATCCTGTTTCTGTACTTTTTCTCATTTGTGAAGATGGCTTTTCTATTCGGGATAAATTAGTCAAAACAAAATTACTTTTAAAAAGAATGGACGTAACGGGTATTGAGCGTGCAGAAGAGAAAAACTTATATCCAAAAAAATCATTAATTGTTGTTTGGTTAGTTAATGAATCTATCTTTGATGATAAAGACTGGCCAGGTGGGTCGTCTGGAATGAATGCAACAGAACTCAGGCAAGCAAGAAAAGAGCACGCTGTTAAGTGGCTGGAGAAAGAAGGGGTTAGTCTGATTACAATTACAAACACTTAATGTTAATTAGCTTAGCATTAGTATAAGAATAAAACAGGAGGAAACATTATGTCCGTACCAGCAGCATTTCCATTTATTGATGTAAAGATCGATACGTCAGCACTTCAGCCCGTCGCTCAGCGAATGCCGGGAGTTATTGCCATTGTAGGGAAAACACCAACAGGGGCAAATGGTGGCACAGCTGATGTAAATAAACCCTATCGCGTTGAAACATTAGATGATGCCGCAACACTGTTTGCAAAAAAGAATCCTGATGGAAGCGTTAGTGCAACAACACTATACACATCATTAGTACTTGCTATGCAACAAGACCCCAGGCCTTCAAAAATATACGGAGTCCGTGTTGATGGAACTAATTACGCTGCAGCATTGGCAGGACTTGAAGCTGCCGATGATGTGACTTTTGTCAGCCTTGCAGATGAAACCAGTATTGGCGCCGTTGCAACTGATTCAACATCAGCAACAAACCTTGAAGCCCTTAAAGAACATGTTGAAAAAATGTCTTCCGGTGGTCAAAAGCGACTTGGCATAGCAATGGTTAATCCTACGACAGCGAAGTCTTCTTCTTATGTAGCAGATGTGTCAGCCGCGGTTTCATCATTAAAAAGTGATTCAAGTCGTATGGTGATAGTTGCAGCAAGAGGTGCAACCGAAGATACAGCCACTGCAGCGATGGCATCAATAGCCGGGTTTGCTCCTCATGTCTCATTAGTTCTGAAAAAAGTACGAGGCATTACAATGCCTGTTGAAAAGCAATATAGCCCTTCCGAGATTAAAGGATTATCCGAAGAAGGATTAATTCCAATTATTGATCCAGAATTAATAGTTGGCTCAAGTTTACATTTTGCAGAGGGACGTTGTTATACCTCAGATGCAAGTCTTCTCTATATAGATATTGTTCGCACACTTGATGATATTGAATTTCGTTTAAAGGCCGGTTTAATGGGCCTGATTGGTGATGCGCGAATTACCAAGCCAGGCATGATTCGTCTGAAAACACAAATTGCCGGTATTCTTGGACCTCTTAAACGTAAAGCGATTATTACAAATTATGAGGTAAGCATCCCCGTGTTAAATGCGTTGGATATACCTGAGAGTGCGCGTACACCAACAGACAACACTATTATTACAACAGCGAGAGCAAACCGAACAGTTGAACTTGTTGTTTCGATAACTTATGGGCCTGCTGTACATCATTTACGTGTGACATTGGCACCAAAATTTTAGAATGTAAAAAATAAAGGAGAGAATAATGCCTGATTGGAAAACAAGACTTGCTGTTTCTTATACTGATGAAGACAGCAATAACGTTAATATCACACCTATTGATTCATTTACACCAACATTTTCAATAAATGCTGAAATTTTACACTCAATTGAAGATACCCATATGGGAATGATTTTTTCACCTGAACAGATGACTTTTAGTCTGGCGGTAAAAGCTATTGGAAATGTTGCCGCGCAATTAACCGCGTTAGCTATTAGTGGTAAACGATTTGATATTACATTGCAGGAAGCTGCAGGTGATGACTGGTCGTTCCAGTCAATTGTTATGTCTGATTGTATTATTACAAGTGCCACACCAACAAACGCAAGCCCATCAGGTGCGCCAACGGCAACATTTTCAGGCGTTAGTCTAGGTGCAACATCAACAGACAATGCTAATGCTGCTGTTTCATTGCCTGCGTAAAACTTGGTACCTATTAATGGCAAATAGTGATAATTCAACGGGTAGTAACAACCATTCCAGTGCAAGCAGGGTGCGAAAAACAGGTATTGCCCTGGTACATGAAGGCGAGGTTGTACTTCCTGCTGCAGGAAGTGAAGCACAGGCAGAGCAGGTTACTGATGATTCACGTACTGCAATTCACTATCACTTTCCAGTTGAAATTGAAATTATTGATGCGCCTGAAATTAATATGCAGGAAATTGTTGAAGAAGTTTTATCTCGTCTCAACCGAGCTTTGGATGGAGTGCAGTAATGCCAGTTCATGTTGATATTCCAATAAAGATAAGAATAGGAATAAATTCAATTCTAAATCAGCAGTCAAATATTGATGTCATGATTTCAAGGAATTTAACGAAAGCATTTGCTAAAAGTCAGGAGGAAGTCGTTAATAAACGAGGTGGATATACTAACGTTATAATAAATGATCCTGCATTTAACTATACAGGAAGTGGCCTGGTAAAACTTTCACATACTCATAAAATTGAATTGCAGCAACGAATTAAAGATTTAATAAAGAAAATATCAAGTTTGCATAATAGTAATGATTTATCAGGAATTGTTCAGCCTTTAACATCGCGGGCTGAGGAGAGAATTGATGAATCGAGGCTGCGGGAAGTTTTTGGAGTCTATGGAATACCCAGCTATAACGGTAATGGAGAAACTGAACATGTTGACGTTTCTGAAAGCAACCCACCTCAGGTTGTATATCGTTATTATACTTTTGGTATAAGTCATCAGAATGTATTGCAAAATTTTCGTGCAGCAAGGGAATTACTGGCTTCTAAATATCAGGCCGCGACGGAACAGTTCGGTAATACATCGGCCAATGTATCTGGATTACTTTGGAAGATTGGCCAAAATAGTTACAGTTTTTACATAGTAAATAATTCTACGGGGGCGTGGCGTACGGATAGTTTTGTTACTCAAACCTATCATGCGGAACGTCGTGGAACGCAAGTGCAATGGGGGGAAAGCAGGGATGATCTTCCTGCCAGAATTTCTTATGCGACTTATCATAATATTTCTGAAGCTGAAAATTTATTTCGACAATTTCATGCTGGTTTAATACGAAATGAGATACAGGATTTGTTTCCTCGTCAGGAAACAATGGCTCGAGAAATATATCGCACGTTATTAGATCAGGCTGTTGATCTTGAAATACAAAGAAGAACAGCAATGGTTACTCAACAAAATCCAGGCGGATTAATTGTTATAAACTTCAGCAATACTTCGTATATCTGTATGACAACTTTGAGTGTGCAACATTCATGGCCGGGACAGGCAACACTTTATCCTGTCATGGAGCCTGTTGAAATTCCTGCTGGTAGTCAGCAAGGTAATGACGGCGGAGATGGAAGTGGTCGGCGGCAAGGACGACGCGAAAGAGGAGGCATTGCTCCATGGGGTAGTGGCGAAGGGCAAGGACAAGGTGCGATTTATCCTGCGTTACCCGCATCATTATTTGGATTACGTCTAAGCTGTCAACCTTATATGGGAGAACCTTCTGTTGATGAAATGGGACAGGTGGGTGAATATATTAAAGGTTTGATTCAGGAAATTGCTACCCGTTTACAAATGAGTCCTTGTGATCGTGCGGGTAATTTTCTACTTAATGCTGCACAGGTTATTGGTTCTCGAGCATCTGATATTGGCAATTACGCTGCCATTAATGAAAGCAATGAAGCTGGTTTTTTTTCACAATCTCCTCATGCTAGCGGAAATATGGGAGAGGTTAATTTTGTACCCAGTGCATCACCTGCTATACAGTTCATTCGTTTTTTGGCCGGAACAGTTCCACTAATAACACGTTTATCGCACATTCTTGATCGTACTTATACTCTTCCGGAACATTCAGCCAGGTTTAGTGGGCATGCACAAAATAATCCATATTTCTGGATGCTACGTTTTCATTATGACTTAAGACAAGACATGGAACTTGGTGTTGGTACGATGTTCATTATGACGTGTCGTGTTTTGATGCTTCAGTTTTTGCTGACCTCAAAAAAAGCGATTGATGCAAGAATTGATAATTTTACAAGCTATGCACCATTGTTTGAAGAACTCATGATTGGTGAGATGGCAGATATTCACGAATTACGTACATTACATGGTCGATTGACTCGCCAAATAGCAGAAGAAAGAGGTCAGCGTGGTGTTGCTTCTGATGTTGGTGAGTGGGTTATGCTTAACTGGACTGCTACCACAAGTGGAATCAGTGATTTATTTCAGGGTTACAATCCGGATGAACCTGATATTGTTGATCAAGGTTTTATTAAACGAAATAACGTCACTATTGGAATCACTGATAATACAGGCCACAGATGGACAGAGCAGCAGCTTCAAACAACACTTGCAATTCGACAAAATGTCGCTGAGTCAGTAGATCCTCTTATAAAACAAATCAGAGATATTCCAGAACTTTTAAATCGTTTCCGTCAAAACAAAAATGCAATACGTAGTGAATTGTGGTCATTGTTACATGAAATGAGGTCAAGTAATGATGAAGTTCGTCGTAAAGTGATTAACGATTGGACTTATGGCTTTGAGGCAAGCAAAATTCAGGAGCACTTGCAAACGGCAACAATTCCAGGTACACGATTCCCACTTCAAGGCATACATCTTCAGGCCCACCTGGCAATAGGTGAATTTTTCCGCGGCGATACGTATTACGCAATGGGTATTAATTCATTGTTTAACAGGAAACTCGGACTTGAATCACTAAAAGAATTTTTTCTTTTTACCGGGTTAATATTATTAGCTGTTATCTGTGCTCCTTTAGCCGTTGCAGTGGGTGCAGCTGTAGCAACTTATGAATACAGTAAAGCACAAGAGCGACTGCAAGTATTCCGTTCGATGATACATCCTGAAGTAGTTATGTCACAGGCAGAACTTGAAGCAGAACTTTTTGCTGCAGAACTAGGTTTAGCTCTTTCTTTTATTCCCTATGCAGGTCGAGTATTGGGTACCTCTGCTCGGGTTGGAAAAGTTGTTATTCGACAGGGCATACGCGGAAGTGCACGTGTTGCTGCACGTTATGGAAGAATGTCTACCCGAAGTATTGGTCGTTCTCTAACAAGAGAAGGTGCGCATCAAGTTGGACGCTCAATTAGAACGCGTTTTACCAGGCAGTTAGCGGAACAACTTAAACATGGATTTGTGTATGCTGTTGCCCGCGAACTTGTTGAGGATCAACTATTTGATGTGTTATTACAAAAACTGTTATTTGGCCCGGCATTACAAAGAATTTATAGTGATTTTCAGGATTATGCGCCTGGTGTAACGAGTGGTTCAGGTACGATTATGCAAGAACCACAGGCACTTGAGCATATGCACATTATGCAGAGTGAACCGGAGTAGCGATAATGCCTAGAATTCGTATCGGTAATCAATCTGTGAATTTGGACATCAATCCAGCTAGTCTGGCACGTCAGTTTGATGGCTTACAACGTATTCGACAACAGATGCTTCATGATACCGGCGGAAATACCCGGCTAGTTGATCAATACCTGATGCGTCGCTTAACAGGAGCGGTTGAACATTTTAGTTCACGCTATGCTCAGGAGATGTCACAGCGGCTCGATAGTATTTTTAATCTTCGTGATCAACTTTCGAGCGTATACCAAAGTGTTTTAAACGGTACTGGTGAAACTGTAACACCAGCCCAGTTAAGAAATTTATTTGGAGAGTTACGCCAACATATTGGTGATTTGCATAGTCCAACCGAAAAAGCACGTGGACTTACAAATCTTGAACCTGGTCCACCTCCAGCACAAATAATTCAGCCTGGCTCGACACGAGGTACAGCGGTAACACCCGATGCACCAGTAACAAGACCACATGATGTAACACCCTCAAGACCTGTTGATATTGATCCACAAAGACCGCTGACACCACTAGAGAGAACACTGGGAGAAGGCCATCTTAATGATGCTCAACGTAGTGTTATACAAAACCAATTAAATACTGTTCATCCGCAGCTTTTAAGTATTCTTGCAAATGTTCCTGATTCAGTTCGAAGTGGCGTTGTTAGATTGTTTAGTCAACAATTTAGTGGTTGGACAAGATGGAACCTTGATGCCATCCGTGGCGTCATAAAACTTTTTGAACCGGCAAGAAATATTTCTCGTACAGCAATTTACCGAATGTTTCAGAACTGGAGTTCAGGTTCGCTTAATCAGATGCTTATAAGTTTTAATCGTATTGCAGATATGCCGGGTGCTAACCATATATTTTCAGACATTTTTACATCATTACAGTCCGGAATAATGATTGACATTTATATCTCGATATCTCGGTTACAGTTACCACAAAATATAACACCACAAGCACTATTAGGTATGCTGAACTTATATCGGCAGGGAAAAGATGTTCATGCAGAATTGCTAAGAACACCACCATCAAGACGTCTTCAAATGTTGGAAGATGCATCGCCATTAAGTCAGTCATTAAGAAGAGTTTCAGACTCAGTATCACATTTACCTGAGCCATTACGTTCTGCAATGTCTAACCTGGCACTACCTATACGTTCAGGCATAAATTTACTGGAAGGGTCAACTGACTCAATCGTACGAGCAATTGAGCAACATCTTGATGAAGGAGGCTTCAGTGATCAAGCCGTTCGTCAGGAATTTATTAACCTTGTTGACAGGTTTAAGCGTCAATATGAATCGGTGTTAACTAATGGTGATGATACAAATGGCTTATTGAGAAATCTTGTAGGTCTACGTGAAGAAATAAACCGTTCTATTATGGCAATGGAAATGGGTGGCTCACTTTTAACGATTGGTAATATTAATAAAATTACTATTGAACCGGATCTTTATCCTTTGCCTGGAGGTATACATGTTACTGGTGCACCACGAACGGTAGAGATTCAGTTTGATCATCTTGTTGACACAATTCATGGTGTTTTAAGAGCTGTTGAAACTACGACAGGTGAGTTGGGGTTACCAGAGGCCTGGAAAATTCTAGATCCACAAAGCTCGCAAACAGGCACAACAATTAATTGGTCTGCTTTAGGTAACTCTGCAACTCATCGTAAATGGAAGCAAATTATTAAACTTTGGCAAGCTGCAAAGTTTGCTCATCAATTAGGTGAGGCATGGGGCGGTGTAACTTTAGATATGCCTGAGTTGATAATTCGTGCGGGTAGATTTTCAGGCCCCGCTGAACGAGCATTAAGAGCATTGGGTTTTAGAATTGAGTCGGCTGGCGGAAGTGCTTCACCACCTTCAACACCAGGCAGTAGTACACCATCACCATAAAAATATAAATGCAAAGGTAGAATAATGGCAATCACACGAAGTTATCAGAATTACTTAACAGTACCTTCGGCAGTACTCTCAGACGGGGTGTTACCTATTCCTTTATGGGCAGTAACAAGTATGACTTTGAATGAAACATATCACTTGCCACCGATTGGTTCATCTGGATCGCGTTCAATTGTATCAACACATGATGACACAATAAGTTTAAGTGGCATTCTTGTTGGAGCAGAAAGATATGCATGGAAATTTGCACTGGAAACGATGGCAGAGTCAAGCAAGCGTGGTACTCCACTTGAAACATGGTCAAAAGGAGCTGTAAGCGGTTTAATACTTATTACCTCAATGACAATTCGTACAGATATGCAAATACAAAGTTTGTCATTTAATACAACTGCGGCTAAACGTGATGCAATTAGTGTCACCATAACACTTATGCATATGCCACGACCGGGTGTGCTCGGTAAGCTACTTGACGTAGCAAGCCTGGGTGTTGGTGCACTGGCTGATTGGGGAGGTAGCTAATGGATTATTTACGATTCCCAATAGAGGAATATTTTCTTGAAGATTCTATTGAAGAAAATGATAAAGAATATACTCATCTAAATAAAAAATTATTACAAGGACTTCCCCAGAAGATTGAACTGGATGCAGAGGTGTATTTATATCTTGTTATTCCAAATGGGACCGCAAATACCTGGCGAGATGAAGATCCAAAACAAGTTTTAAGTCGAGGTGTGGATGAATTAAAAGATTATAACGTTAATGAAGTAGAAGAACATATCTCAGGATATGGGATACATGCTCGTTTACTTGTTATGCGTAATAGTGAAGTTAAGGCATCTATTCCTCTGGTTAAGGGATTACGAGCAGTTGTGGATGCTTCGACAACAAGTGCGCCTAAGCTGATTGAATTAATGATTAATGATTGGGATCTGCGGACAGGTCTGCTACGTGACAAGAGTGATTACGGCGCATGGATAAAAATATCCTGGAAGAAAAATGAAAAAGCTGTCGAAAAATTTTCAACTCCACCGATAAACACATATGTTA
Organism: Gammaproteobacteria bacterium; assembly: GCA_026197095.1. GTDB lineage: Bacteria > Pseudomonadota > Gammaproteobacteria > UBA6429 > Thiohalophilaceae > JAGLTQ01. The sequence continues at coordinate 29,994 of JAPHTF010000061.1, read as the reverse complement.
TTACCAGACTTAAGCCTGTTTATAGAATGGAGTCGCGACTTGGTTTGAAAAAAATAAAAGTAATGCCGCGATTTGGTTATAAACAAAATAAAATAAAGGAAGTACAGTAATGTCATCAGTTATTAATTCATTAAGCGATATTATGATTGGCAATGATGCTGGCTGGTTGATGCACTTCTATGAAACTGTAAATGATACTAAAGTAACTATTATAGAGATCGGGCGGGATAGCTACGATGCTGATATCCAGGCTTCTTTGCCATCTGGTCTGGAAGGTGGTGTTTATAAAGTTGATATTATTGGTTTAACCGATAGTGATTATGGAAAAATTTCTATTGCAAATAATCAGGAAGATCACAGAAATATTTATGTGGATCTTTATATGTACTGGCGGGATACATCATCTGTAACCGGTTACCTGAAGAGTTTGTCAAATTTAACAGATACTCTGGGTGAAGTATCTCATAATGATCTTGAAGGCCACCTTGTCGCTGAGTTAGCGGTCACCCGTGTATCAAGAAAACTGACGAGAAATAAATACAATACGCAAATTGATGCTCAGGAAAAAGTCTATTACCTTGCAGAAAATAAACCAGTTTGCGGTGAACAAACACCACAATTAACGCTTGATCTTGCCAGTACTCTGGCAACATCAGCTGGAATTAAAAACCAGCCATATCCGCTTGAGGCCTGCTCGTCTCAAAATGTAAATCAGACGCTCGCCGCTGATGCATCTCAGTCTGTATTGGAAAATTTGAGAAACATTAATCATGCGCTTGAGCAACTTACCTGTAAACGTGGTCGAGGAATGTTTCTTATTAGGGATGGTATGTTACATATTGGCCCACGACCCATTCCGCTTTTGGCTGCAGAAATTAATCTTACAGAAAGTGTTGGGCTTATCGAAGTTGAAACGCTTTCAAAAGTTAAAAAAGATCCCAACTTTGATCCTTGTGCAAGTGAGCAGGAAAGATCTGCAACACGAAATCAATACAAATTAATATCAAAGGGTCGAGCCGATATCAAGCCAGGCAGTATCGTGAAGTTTTCACCCCCTGATATTGATATGGGAAATGTGACCGGTAGTTGGACAGGGGTTTATGGCGATCTTGCTTCTGCAACTGTAAATGGTGGCTTATTACCATCTCTATCTTCGAGTCTGGAAAATGCGACAAGCATGTATGTCTCATCAGTTGAACACAGATTAGGAAGAAATACAGGCTTTGTTACCACTGTGACTGGTGTTACCGTTCAGGGTGAGAATGATTTTTGGGATATTCATTCTGACAGGTCTCGTCAAAATCGAAATAGTGATACCTCTCAACCCGCAACACCGGAAGCGCAAGTTGCACGAACGACACAAAGAATAATACAACATTCTATCAATCAGTATTCATTTACTGAAATTGGTGAAGTACGTGCAGTAAATGTTCAAGATCAGGATGATGTTCCTGGACAAACAGAAACAGTGTGGCGAGGACTCGTTAATGAAGATGGTATGGCTAACCAGTCACGAAGACTGGATATACGCAGACCAAGTGAACGAGCTGCACCAAATACACCTTATCTTAGTCCTTTTGCATGGGGAAAATGCGGATTGATGTTACCTCGATATCCTGGTATGCGAGTAGTGACTACACACCGGCAAGGATTGCAATCAGATCCTCTTGATATTGGTTCGCTTTGGAAATCAGGTGAGACTTCTGTAACTCAACCAGGAGACTGGTGGTTAAGTTTACCTGCTGCTGTTGAAACTAATAAACGTCAAAGCGTTAACAATGATGAAGTTGTTCCTGCATATGAAGATAAGGTTACAAATGATCTGATAGACGCAGATGGCAATAGAGTGATTGAAGTGGGTAGCTTTACCTTACGTTTTGTTAAAGACAAGTTAGCTAATGCTGGAACACGACCCACTGCAGGTGAAGAGGATTGTGTCACTATTGAAAATGCAGATACGTCTTCTTTTATTAAAATGAAAAAAGATGGAAGTATTGAAATAAAAGGAAAAGGTATCACGCTTGATGGGGATGGTAATGACATTATCCTAAAAGGTAATAAAGTAAAAGTGGAATAACTATGGCAAAAGTATTAACAACCGGAAGCCTCATGATTTGTGGCCATGGCGGTACCGCAAATTTAATCAGTACTGCGAAACTTGAAGTAAGTGGTAAACCAGTATTAATTGAAAGTGATGCAAGTAGTTGGCCATTAACGAAAACACCATGTGGTCAGGCAAGTTCTGGCGGTACATCATGTACCACTATTGCATCCATTACTGCAGGAAAATCCAGCAAACTAACGGTTGGTGGTGTAGCCGTATTACTGGATTCAATATCAGGCACAACCAATGGTGCACCTGATAATACAAACTTAAGTGCAACAGAAATGCAAAATAAACTTGAATCAATTTAAAGGGATTAATTAATGATGGATCTGGAACGGGAAAAAGAAATGATACGTGACAGACTGCTTGGAAAAAGCCTGCGTACAAATGCAATTTATCCAGATGTAACTTTAGGAAGAGACATTAATTTTGAGAGTAATAGCGTAGGTCTGGATTTGGCTATAACAGCAGGAGTGGAGACATTAAATCAGGCTTTAATTACTGCAATAACTACACGCCTTGGTGATGATGTTTTTAATACAAATTTTGGTTTTGATGGATTAAATGCACTCGTAGATGAACAGGATTATGTCTTAATGCGTGAACGGGTTCGGGTATCGGTTATCCAGGTATTAAGAAAAGAACCAAGAGTATCAAAAATTATTGACGTTAAACTCTCACAGGGACAATTACAATTAACTTCAGATGGTGAGTTTTTAGAAAATGAAGAGCTCGATCAGGATAGCAAAAGTAGGATACGGCGAGAATTAAATGTGTCTGTTTCATTTGAAACGGTAACAAAAGAACAGGTCACTCTGAGTATAGGGGAGGTTTATAGTGTCTGAACTAAATAGCACATCAATTGATACAGCGGATGTATTAGCAGTAGATTCTGCAATTTTACGGGATAGCAAAGCACATCAATATGGTATTAATGAAACGGGTTTTGTAGCCAAGCCCTTTGCAAGATTACTGGCAGAAAAACTGGCACTAGCGCGTGAGCTATTTGGTGATGACCTGGATATGACATCAGCCTCAGTAATACGAAAAATATTTGAAATAACAGCATTGGAAGAAGCCCGGACATGGTCTGCACTTGGTTCGTATTATGATGACAGTTTTGCAGTTACGGCAAAAGGAAATTCTTTGTCATTAATAGGGGAAGAGTTAGGAATTAAAAGACCCTTTAACAGAGCGAGCGGTCAGGTGAAATTGAAACTGGTTGGCACACTTCCAGCTAATCATGCTGAAATTGAAATTCCTCGTGGTGCAAGGATGCTTAGCCAGGGAGGCCATCATGTATCTGTAATGGAACGTGTTTCATTATCAGAAAATCAGTCAGAAAGAATAGTTTCTGTACAAGCATTTTACCCAGGTCCTGAACATAATCTTGATCCTGTTTTTGTTAACACTGACGGGGAAAATGTTCAAAAAATTGACCGCTGGCATCCTTTAGATAACAAGTTAACAAGTTTGTTTGAAATGGAAGTGACGCTAGGTGAAACACTGGTTGAAATTGAGCATGATGAAAAACTTAATAATGGCGATAAACAATGGTCAGATAAAAAATATCGAAGTCTAATTTTAAATGCTCCGCGTTCAATCTGGCGTGTAGAAGCCATTGAAATGGCAGTTTCCCTTATTCCTGGTGTAAGACAAGTACAAATAAAAGATGGCTGGGGTGGGCTTGATATCAATCAGTCAATTTTTGGTAATTTCAATTTTATTGAGCGGGTGTTTAGCGGTGAAAGAGATCTTGGCTCACCTTATTATTTTAGTGTTCTTATTGCACCGACTGTTGATGCTATATGGGAAGGACCGGATGGTTTACGTGCCGCGGTAGAATCAACTATTGATGACCTGAGACCGATTAGTATATTTCCTCAAATAGAAGAGGCTTCTCAAATTGGTGTTGGTATTGAGTGTAACCTTATTGTGAAAGGCTTACCTCTTCCTACCGGTTCAAAATCGACAGTAAATTCATCGATTGCTGCTCAGGAACTTAAAAAGCGCCTGATGTTAAGACTTAAAAATTATATTGACGGGCTTAAATTTGGTGACCCTGTAAGAACATCTGAAGTGATGTGGGCGCTTATGAATGAACCCGGTATTGCAGACATTCAAAATCTACGACTAGTGAGATATCCCCCCGGTTTTGATGAGATAGACTTTAATGACGTAAATACATTAACTGATAAAACCGTATTTGATTGTGGTCAAAATATCCAGCTTGCAGTAAATGAAGTTCCTGAGTTTGTGGATATTGATGATGGAATAATTGTAATTTAACAGGCACATAAAAATGGACAGTTATTTTCAAAATTTTAATCAGCTTGGTTCAGCATCTCATCTTAATCATATAGATCATATTGTTGGCCCGATAAGAGCAGGAGCGTCAAACAATACATTATCTATAGCCAGTAACGGGGAAATAGATGTTAACTGGAATGCGCGTGAGCCACTCGTGATTATAGGACTAAAAAAAGAATTAAAAGATGAAAAAATCGAAGTTGATATAAAACTGAATCCGGGCACAGAAAATATCTCACTTCAAAAACTTATTTTTTCTTCATATACAGAACATGGTGCGTTTTTGCCGGCACATCGTCCAGGGGTTGATGACATAACTAAAACAGCTGCACCATTTGTTCTTAAAATTTCAGTTAAACATAATGATAAAAATAATACAGAAACACAGATAACAACATCTGAACTTGGTGAATATTTAGATGTTCACATTATAGAAGGTGTAATGGGGATACTCAGTTACATACTCGGTCAGGAACAGCAACGAATCCGTCGTGAAATACGTGAAATTTCTGCTATGCGATTTTTAGCAACAGCCTATGGTGATGCGTTAGATAGAATTGGTGCCGAGGTATTTGTACCAAGATTTAATGATGATATTAAATTTGACAGCGCTAATAACCAGGTAATAACCAATACCTTCAATGTAAATGATGAGCCCATTATTGAAAATGATGTTGATTATCGTAGAAGGCTTGGGATATATAAATGCTTAAATATGGGCACTAAAAAAAATATTAGCAAATTACTAAATGGAACGGGGAATGAGTCTGAACCTAATTCAGGCCCGTTATCTGAACTGGGATTTTCTCATCGTTTTGAACTGATTGAAGAGGATAATGATTTTTCATTTGCCATTCATCTTGTTTCGCATGGTGGAGATGCATCACGGAAAAACTTTCTTAAACACTTACGGGATACTTACCTTATCTCACCAAGACAGGCGCTTGAAAACAATCGCTTTATGTCAACAACAAATAAAAAAATACAGTCACAATTACGTTCACGTTTAAGAAAATCATTTGAATTCGATACTCAGCACTACATAGCTCCTATGCTAGCCAGCGCGCTTGATCTTGTCAGTAAGTGCCGCTCAGCTTTGTTAGGTAGCTCACTGAGTAAACGTAAGATACATCGGGCGCAGGATGATACAGGAGAAAGTCGTTATGAATTAGGACTCGGTGTCCTGATGCAGTCGTTAACAATAACTGAAATTAACCAGCTACGTAATATCATAAGGAATACAAACCGTAGGCCGGTGAGAGAACCTGCCATTGAAGGTTTAATACAGAGTATGGCTTCAGCTACGATCCCTACCACTACTGAAGATAAATATGGAAGCTGGTTTTTTAATGCCTGTGGTTTACGCACGGTTCATCCTGTTACAAGTAATCGAATATATTTATCGCATTTACCCACATCGGGATTGGTCATTGACGGTGTATCAAATGTAGCTGCAGGAAATAAAATTACTCTTGAAGCAAAATATCATGCGCCAGGTGATCCAGGTAATAATGTACTGCTACAGGAAGCGATAGATTCAGCATTAGTTTCCTGGATTGACGATGGTCATCCCGCATGGACAGAATTAACACGTTCGCAGACGCTCAGTAAATGGGCACAAATTCATACTCATGCAATAGCTAATCAGGTATTTACAGCTGCAGAATTGCCAGTGATAGTGAATCCATCCGTGTTTTCTGAACGATTGCAACGTGTTCCTGAAGATCTTGTCGTGACATTAAAATTAAAAAATTCCTTCGCTACTGAGATTTTGAATAACACGAATAACGCTGTTGATAATCTAAAAAATCTAAAATATATTTTTTCTGAAAGTGGTCTTGCATCAATGTTACCTGTTGTTACCGCAAGTAATGAAGTTATCTTGGTGATGAGTGTTATTGGTTTACCAATGGCTGGTTCAAATCTGGCTTCACGTCGATCGGCAGGTTTTCGTTGGTATGTTGTACCTATTAATGGCGAGGGTGGCTCTGTCAGAAGTGTAGGCAGCGAGACAATGTATAAATCGTCTGCGACTGATGCGTCATCTTTAGTTGCAGTTGTTTCAATCGGTTATACACGTCGACAGGGTTTGAGTGACCCTTATGAGTTTAAACTGGCCTTGCCTGATGATGCATACTTAAATATTCGTCAGTATGAGTTTTTAATGAATACGTTATCACATACTCATCCAGTAGGTGTTGAGGTTAATACTTATGATATCAGAAAAAATCATGTTGATTTAGATGAAGATGGTCATGCTAATGCAATGTCACCCACAGTATCTAAAACGTATCGGCAGTTCCGTCGTTTTAGACACCGTGGAGAAGTGAGTATGGAATTAATTTCAGATAAAGCTTGATAGATAAACTGCAATCAAGGAGATGCTATATGAATAAAAGCGATTACTTAACAATGAAGGATCTAACAATAGAAACTGTTTATGATGAAATGGTCGCTAAAGGCGTCACTGAATATGATGCCGCTACAGCAGTTGGTTTGTGGATTCTGGAAAACCTTGGAAAAACCAAGAGAGTTTTTAACTATAAACAAACATTTTCAGAACATGAGCCTGTATGTACATCCTCTTTTATAAGGACATTTACTCATTCTGACTGGATAGATGGTGAAAGTGTTGTACAAGCTGAACAATCAACAGCTGAAGATGGGTTTAACTTTCGCTTTCATTCAATCGAGGATGATTTTGACACAGTAAAACTTGAGTTATTGAAAGCATTTGATTGTATGGATGATATGCGTGAACATGTCTATAAGCGATTTGAAGAAGTTAAAACGGAATTAAACAGAATAAATAATGATATTTATAATTGCTGTAATAAAGATAATGGCAGTACAAAATGGCCCCAAATACAATACGGTGCTTTAACTCAGTCCGGCGTTAAATATATGGGAGCAAGTAAAATTAATGATAGTTATGTCAGTGTTTGGGAAACAGCACAAGGCATGATGATGTTACCCAGTGCATATACAATTGGTGTTGATGTATTAAAAGATGAACGAGTACAAACACCCGGTGCAATGGCTGAATTTATTGAAGACACCGAGGGAGTAAAAGAACACTTTGGAAATGGGCGCGTTACTAAATCAGAAGTGCTGGATAAGTATGGAAAAGAAATGTTAGTTACAGGAAAATCTGTTGCTGAAGCTTTAGACATATTACCTGAAAAAGCTAAGTATACTAATCTGGATGCGTTAATCATTGATATTGCTGATCGAGAAGCGGCCATATTAAGAACACGTGGTGGAACGGAAGCAGCCATTGCCGAATCTTTTGGTATAGATACCAAGGTAGAAAGCATTAAAGATGCACCGGTTTCAGATTTTGGTGCAGTTCCTAAAAAAGTCCGGGCAGTATTTTTGCGCAAAGGAATCAACACATTAAATGAATTAAGTAGTAAAAATATTGTTGAAATTGGCAAGCTACTGAAATCGGATGGAATTAAAGTTTCAAACGGTGAAATTGCAAACTGGGTTACTACTGCAAAAACACTTGTAAACATAAGATGAGTTTTATTGAGTATTATTTTTTTTACGATTTATGTAAATCATTCAACAATAGTTGTAAGAAAAAACTAGATGGATACTCTAACAAGTTGGACTGTGCAAAAAACACGCTCGAATTAACTAAATCTTCACAGTTTTTTGCAGGTACATTATAAAAATTAGTGAATATTTAACTTTGTAATGGTATTTGCCAGTTGTTCCTGATCAGCTTGTATTTGCTCAGACTGTATTTGTACAGGTTGCATATGAGGAGGGAAAAGTTTTATCTCATTTGCGACTTCATTCAGCACAATGATACTGGCGCGAGCTATAGAATTAAAATCAGTTGCGGTTGCCGCTGTGTATGCGCCCATCATTTCACCAATAATGAGATCACCTATTTCCAGTTCAGGTAAAGCGATATCTTCTGCAATAACATCAATACTGTCACAAGTTGGCCCGGCGAGTACGCATGACTTTTTCTTGCCTGTTTTCAGTGTGCGGATGGGGTATTCAGCATGATCGTATATACGACCACTATATGATCCATAAACACCATCATCAATGTAATACCATGTTGTGCCTGAGCGGTTAGCTTTACCCATTACTGATGAAATAGTCATAACGGCAGGAGCAACAAGGAAGCGACCCGGTTCGGCAATAATATTAATGTCCGCAGGTACGGCTTTCAGTGCTTCACGAATAGGAGCACAAAAATCATTGATCGCTAAAGTGTTGCCATCGTAATTGACCGGGAAACCACCACCGATATCTAACGTGCTTAAAGGTGTGTCGCAGCTCGATATAATATCAAGACAATGTTTAATAGCATTAACATGCGCATCTGGCGATGAACTTTGAGAGCCCACATGGAAAGATAAACCTTTAACATGAATGCCCATTTCTGTTGCCTGGTTGATTAAATGCACGGCTTCATTTGCAGCACAACCAAACTTACGTGAGAGATCGACTTTTGCAGTCGTGCCACGAAAGCTGACACGTAATAACAAACCCACGCGGTTACGATAATGTTGGAATTTTTTTAGCTCTTCAATATTATCAACAACAAAGGTGGTGCAGCCAAAACGCAAGGCATCACGAATATCTTTGTCTTTTTTAATAGGGTGAGTATGTATTGTATTACGTGGGTTAACACGATAATTGCGAACCTGATTAATCTCACCCAAACTGGCGAGATCAAAACCTGCGCCCAGTTGGTTCAGGGTATTAATAACGGAATCGTTTGGGAAGGCTTTTACGGCATAGAAAAAATCAACACCGGGCAGGGCTTGTTGCAAACTTGTGTATTGCTCTTGTAACTGAGCACAGTCCAGCACCAGCAGTGGTGAACCATATTGGTCAGACATTTGTTGAATTTCAGCATCAGTTAAAAATGGTTTCATTCTTATTCCGTTTCGTTAAGTGCATTAATAATATATTGCGGCAAAGCAAATGCTGCACGATGTATTTCAGGATTGTAGTACTTTGTTTGGATATTTGCAGCAGCAAAACGTTGCTCTAATATTTCTAAAGCTAATTTTCTATATTCCGGGTTATCTGTTCCCCATGCAAACGTCATGATACCACCCACATAGGTGGGTACCGCTGCGGCATAGAAGTAACGATCTGCAAACACGGACGCCAAACGTTTAGCCGTTGTTGTCACTTCATCTGGTTGCATAAATGCAACGCCATTTTGAGTTGCCAGAATGCCGCCATCATTTAAGCAGCGTTTACAGCCATCATAAAATGTTGAGGTGAATAATACTTCACCCGGACCGATAGGATCGGTTGAGTCTGAAATAATGACATCAAACTTTTCATCGGTTTCAGTGACAAACTTAATCCCATCACCAATCACGATATTGGCGCGTGAATCATCAAAGGCACCCTTGCTATGGCCAGGCAGATACTCTTTGGCCATATCAATCACGGCCTGATCAATTTCTACCTGGGTAACATGCTCAACACTTTTGTGTTTGCATACTTCACGCAGGATACCGCCATCGCCCCCGCCGATAATGAGCACACGCTTTGCTGCACCATGAGAAAGTAATGGCACGTGGGTGAGCATTTCATGGTAGATGAATTCATCTTTTTCAGTTGTTTGTACTATGCCATCCAGCACCATGACGCGACCAAACATCGCATTATGAAAAATCATTAAATGCTGATGTTCAGTTTTAGATTCAAAATAAATCTTATCAACTGAAAATGACTGGCCATACGCATCATAAAGCGTTTCAGACCAGTACTTAGACATTTTCTTCATCTACCATACCGCGCAGGTGTTCAGTCATATTGACCTGATCTGGGCGAAATGCTTTTTTAAGTACCGGAATCGTTTTTTCAGGTTCAGCATCACCACACATGAAAACGTCAAACGCGGCATAACCACGTTCAGGCCAGGTGTGTACACTGATATGTGATTCGGCAAGAACTGCAACGCCAGAAATACCGCCATTAGGGGTAAAATGGTGTAAATGAATATGCAGTAATGTTGCACCGGCAACTTCGACACTTTCGCGTAATGCGGATTCCATCAGTTCAAGATTATCGAGTTGGCAGGCACCCCAAAAATCGAAAATTAAATGTGTTCCGGCAAAGACGATTCCATTGCGTCGAACGAAATGATCCTGAGTGACCAATTCAGGATTGGAATCAGGGTTTGTGTGTTGATTAAATGTCGGCCACTGAGCGATATTGTTGTTTTGTACAATATCCAAAGCAGTGTCAACATCAACAACTTGATTGGTTGAAGGATTACCCATCAAAGAACCTCACAGTTGAGCCATACGGCGGTTAAACAAATTGTTTTTGCTTTCGCGCCATACTCATATGACGCCTGAGCTAAGTAAACATAAATCCTCGGAAGGTTGATAAACTGCGCGCATTTTATGTTTTTTTTGTGAAAAATCAAGGAAAATCGATAAAGCAGGGTATATCAGTTGCTATAAAAAATAAACTAATAATAATCAACAAGTTACATAGCAATAAGAGCTAAGTTTGCCTTCGTTCAGCGGTGTAAACTCGATTAAAAGCCTCATTTATAGAAATAAATTTACATTAGAAACAAAGAGTCGACTGTGGAGTTTTTCTCAATGTTATCAGGAATATAGGTCAGGTAACCGCTTCCACCTCGGCTGATTCTACTCTGTCCGATTTTGCTACCCAGCGATCCATGAGAATACAGGCAGTTAAATCACCACACACATTAATTGCAGTACGACTCATATCTAAAATACGATCAACACCCATAATTAATGCGATACCCGCAGTGGGTATGCCTGCGCTATCCAGCACTAATGCAAGAATGACGATTCCCACTCCCGGTGTGGCGGGTGAACCAATCGAGGCACCAACCGCGGTCACTATGATTAACAGCATGGCACCGGTACTCAGATCTATTCCAAAAACCTGGGCCAGAAAGATAGCTGCGACGCCCTGGTAGAGTGCCGTACCGTTCATATTGATGGTCGCACCCAGCGGAATGACAAATTGTGATATTGATGGGCGGACATGTAATTTTTCTTCCACTGTTTTTATTGATAAGGGCATGACAGCCGCTGAACTTGAGGTTGAAAAAGCGAGCAGTAATACTTCTCTCGTTGCTTTTAGAAATGCCAGTGGAGGTTGTTTTGCAAATAAGAACAATAATAAAAGGTAACAGAGCATTAAAATGAATAAGCCAAGCAGGACAGTTGCAACGTAGATGGCCATACCAATTAATGAATTCAGCCCAATTTTGGTGGTGAGTTGTGCAAGAAGACCGAATACCGCATAAGGTGCCAACCACATTGCCCAGCGCACAACGGTCATACACACTTCTTGCAAGGAAGCCATCAGGTCAAGTAATGGTTTGGCTTGATCGGGTGCCATTAAAACTAAAGCGACACCTATAATAATGGCAAATAGAACAACTTGTAACATTTGCCCTTCAACCATCGAGGTTAATGGATTGCTAGGTAGAATGGTGACAAGCTTTTTAGGCAACTCATCCCAGCCTGGCTGTATTAAAGTTCCTTGCGGAACAACCGCTCCGCTTCCAAGCGTATTCTGAATAAGTGTGCTATCAATATAGGCGCCAGGTTTAATTAACAAAGCAACGGCCATGCCTATTGTAATGGCTATTGCTGTTGTGATGACAAAATAGATAACGACTCGAATGCCTATTTTTCGTAACTGCTCTAAATTCTCGCTAGCAGAAAGTCCACGAATGACTGAAGCAAATACCAGCGGAATGACAATCATTTGAATAAGTGTCAGAAATAACTGACCAGGTAATGCCAGCCAGTTACCAACAATATTAGCTGTCGCGGGTTTTACCCAACCCACCGCGGGTCCAAGTAAAACGCCTATAGCAATACCTAATGCCATTCCAATAAGAACTTGTAACCACAATCGACCACGTGTTAATCCTGAAAGATAATCACTTAAATACTTAAGCTGGCGTGGATATAAAAGTGGCGTTTCATTCGATGGTGTAGACATTATGTATTCCTGTTTTAATTCAAAATGGAAACATGTGATCATATTTAAAAAATAATCACTGTATTTAAGATTCAGTGATTATGAAAAATAGCTTTAAGACTATCACTAGCGATGCAGTTATTAATGTTAATAAGCTCGTATAAAACTAACCTATAATAAAAATAACCTCAAGAGTGGAATATTTATATTTGACTATACTTATCTAATAAAAGATTGCGGTTTTATGGAAAAAATCTATGTTATATTGATAATCTCATGATTCACTGGAGCTGTTATGGCAAAGTTAACATTCTATGGCGCTACCGAAGGAGTAACAGGATCTTGTTATCTTCTTGAAACCGAAAAATCAAATATATTATTAGAGTGTGGTCTTGTTCAAGGCAGACGTGAAGATGAAGCGCGAAATAAAGAACCTTTCCCTTTTGATATAAATAGAATCGATGCTGTCGTTTTATCGCATGCTCATCTTGACCATTCTGGGCGCATCCCCAAACTTGTTGCAGAAGGTTATAATTCACCTGTCTATATGACCTTTGCCAGTAGTGAACTGCTTGAGATATTACACAAAGATGCCGCTTCACTTCAGGAGCGAGACGCAGAATGGGAAAATAAACGACGTCGCCGCTCAGGCAAAAAAGAAATTGATCCTCTATATACGATGGAGGATGTTGAAGTCGCGTTGACATTATATGAAGGAATTCCTTATGGACAACGTCAACAAGTTACAAATGATATTGAAGTGCGTTTTCGCGATGCAGGCCACATACTGGGATCAGCTATTGTTGAACTATTCATAACTGAGAAAGGTGAAGAAAAGAAACTGGTTTTTTCAGGTGATCTTGGAAATAGTTGTGCTGCATTGTTACGTGATCCTGAATCAATACAAGAAGCCGATGTATTGCTGATGGAATCGACTTATGGTGACCGTGACCACCGACCAATGGATGAAACCCTCAATGAGTTTGAAGAAATAATAATTGAAGCTTCAAAAAATGGCGGCAATATTTTAATTCCCTCGTTTGCCGTTGGACGAACTCAGGAAATTATCTTTTACCTGGGGAAGCTTTATCAAAAAGGTCTGTTAAAACATCAGGCTGTTTATCTTGATAGTCCTATGGCAATTGCGGCAACAGAAGTTTATCACCGTTTTCAAAATGTTTTTAATAGTGAAGACAGGGCGTCATTGCTACAAAGCAAATCAGGCAGTATGCATACTTTCTTGCCGAGTTTACGCTATTCACGTACAACTGATGAATCGATGGCCTTAAACAGAATTGAGTCCGGTGCAATTATTATTGCTGGCAGTGGCATGTGTAATGGTGGCCGGATACGGCACCATCTAAAACATAACTTGTGGAAGCGAAATGCACATGTCGTTATCGTTGGCTATCAAGCAATGGGAACGCCAGGTCGTGCCCTGGTAGATGGAGAAAAAAAATTTCGTGTAGTGGGTGAAAATATTGCGGTTAAAGCATCAATCCATACATTAGGTGGTTTTTCAGCTCATGCAAGTCAATCACAATTACTCAGCTGGATAAATCATTTTAACAAACCACATCCACGGTTATATTTAGTCCATGGTGAAGATAATGCAAAAGCCGTATTGAAAGATAAACTTTCCGAGCAAGGATGGTCCGCGAATATCCCTCATCACGGAGAACAAATATTATTTTAAATTTGTAAATTGAAATAATTTAAAAGTACAGTTTAACAGGAGATTGATGAATGCTTGCAGTCAAAAGAATGATTCTTGATGTACTGAAACCACACCAACCCAATGCGTTAGAATTTTGTAAAACAATTGCTAAAGCCGGAAGTGATTATCGTGTCCGCTTAACTGTGCTTGAAATTGATGAAAAAACAGAAACACTTCAACTAGAAATTACCGCTAGTAATATTGACTTTGAAGTCATTCAAGCAACTATTAGTGATATTGGTGGTTCACTTCACAGTGTTGATGAAGTGGAAGTTCAAAATGAATCAAATACTGAATAAAGGTCAATAAAGTTGCTTCAGAAAATTAAAGCTACTTTTCGTCTTACTAAATCCCATGATATTGCACGGCGCTACTTTGTTGTAAATGGCTTTGATGGTGCTTTGACTATGTTGGGCCTGATAATGGGTTTTCTTTTTAGTGATGTCGTGTCAACTACGGTAATTTTAAATGCCTGTTTAGGTGCTGCTATTGCTTTAGGGATGAGTGGTGTGAGTAGTGCTTATGTCAGTGAGTCAGCAGAGCGTAACCGGGAGCTTAGTAAACTCGAAGGAGCCATGATTCGTGATTTACACGATAGTGCACACGGGGATGCGGCACGCAATGTTCCCTGGTTAATTGCCCTGGTAAACGGGAGTGCGCCCCTGATTATTTCACTTCTGATATTACTTCCATTTTTTATCTCAAAAGCAGGTATTTTGTTTCCTGTTTCGCCTCTTTATTTTGCAATAGGAATAGCATTTTTTTTGATATTTTTACTTGGCGTATTTCTTGGACGTATTTCAGGAATTTCCTGGTTGCGTAGCGGCTTACAGACATTACTCATTGCAACCATTACAGCATTATTAATTTATTTATTTACGGAAAATTAATAATGCCTCAACTTGAAGGAAAGATGGACTGGCATACTCTTGAAGCTGATGAAGTACTACTTCAGCTTGAATCATCTGTACAAGGTCTGGATAGTGAGGAAGCGGCAAAACGACTAACCGAATCAGGTCCAAACTCTATTCCAGATAAATCTCACCGTTCATTGTTATATATGTTTCTTGGGCAGTTTACCGATTTTATGATCGTGGTATTGCTTATTGCGGCTGTGATTTCAGGTGTTATTGGTGAGTTGCAGGATACGATTGCGATACTGGTGATCATTTTACTCAATGCCATTATTGGCGCAGTACAGGAATTTCGGGCAGAGCGATCCATGGCTGCGTTAGGAAAAATGGCAGCACCGGACACACAGGTGCTGCGCGATAACCAGGCGGTAACCATTGCGGCTGCAGATCTTGTGCCCGGTGATATCGTCTTGCTTGATGCGGGTAATATTGTGCCCGCTGATCTCCGCTTGATAGACGTTGATGACTTGGAAGCTGATGAATCTGCATTGACAGGTGAATCTCATCCAGTAAATAAAAGTTATGAACAATTAACCGATGCTAATTTACCTGTCGCTGACCGCATAAATATAACGTTCAAAGACAGCCTAATTACCAGGGGCAAAGCTAAAGGAGTCGTTGTCGCAACCGGACTAAATACGGAGATTGGTCGCATTGCCGAGTTATTACAAACTGAAGAAAAGGTAAAGACCCCTTTACAGGAAAGACTGAAGCGCTTTGGACGTTATCTTGCTATCGCGATACTGGCGATTTGCATCATTGTTTTTGTTGCCGGCTTGCTACAAGGCCAACCCATTTTATTAATGTTTCTTACCGCGGTAAGTTTAGCTGTCGCGGCTATTCCCGAAGCATTACCTGCCGTAGTGACAATATCACTGGCATTGGGTGCTCGAAAATTAATTAAGCATCATGCATTAGTACGAAATTTACCTGCGGTAGAAACATTAGGATCCGTTACCTACATTTGTGCAGATAAAACGGGTACGCTAACTCAAAACAAAATGTCAGTCGAAAAGTATCTTTACAATGGCGAAATTCATCAGGCATTAAATAATAGCTTGCCTGAACTTGGGCTTGCCATGGCATTGAATAATGATGTAACAGATAAAGATGGTTCACCTTTTGGTGAACCAACTGAATTAGCTTTATTCGAAGCTGCATTAACGGCGAGCTATAACAAGGTTAACCTTGAAACAGAACAGCCAAGAGTTGCCACACTTGCATTTGATAGCATTCGAAAACAGATGACAACGTTACATCAGTCAAAAAATGGTGTAGTTGCGTATGTTAAAGGTGCACCTGAAAAGATTTTAGCGCAATGCACTCAGGCATTTAATAGTGGTGCTGTTAACAGCTTTGATTCGGAGCTGATTCTTCAGGAGGCAACACGGTTAGCAAATGAAGGTTATCGAGTTATCGCTTTTGCTATACGTGAGTTTTCCTCATTACCTGAAGCAAGCGAGCCTGAAAAAATTGAGCAAGCGCTTTCCTTTCTTGGGCTTGTCGCATTAATTGATCCACCACGTGAAGAAGCAGTAGAGGCCGTTAATGATTGCCTTAGTGCAGGCATTACCCCCGTCATGATAACAGGTGATCACCCTGGTACAGCAATGGCCATTGCAAGCCGTTTAGGTATTTCAAATAACAATAATGAGCTGCTTACGGGTGTTGAACTAAAAGAAATCAGTGACGAAAATTTTGCGAACAAAGTTGAGTCAATTCGCGTTTATGCAAGGGTGAGCCCGGAGCAGAAGTTACGTATTGTTAAAGCATTGCAAGTAAATGGTGAATTTGTTGCGATGACAGGTGATGGCGTGAATGACGCACCTGCGTTAAAACGTGCGAATATTGGTATTGCGATGGGACAAAAGGGTACCGATGTCGCTCGTGAAGCCTCTGACATGGTATTACTGGATGATGATTTTACCAGCATCGTTCGTGCAGTGCGTGCCGGGCGCCGTATCTTTGATAATATTCGCAAGTTCATCAAGGATACGATGAGTTCTAATTCAGGAGAGATCTGGACGCTCTTCCTCGCACCGTTTCTCGGTTTGCCGATACCATTATTACCGATTCATATTTTATGGATTAACTTAGTTACTGATGGTCTACCGGGTTTGGCCTTTAGCGCCGAACCAGCTGAGCCGGGGATCATGGAGCGACCGCCGCGGCCGCCGGAAGAAAACATATTCGCCCATGGTATGTGGCAGCATATTCTTTGGGTCGGTCTGTTCGTCGGTGGTATTTCGATTGCCTCACAAGCCTGGGCTATATCTCGTGAAGTAACATACTGGCAGACCATGGTATTTACTGTGCTAACCCTATCTCAATTGTTTCACTCCTTTGCTGTGCGAAGTGAAAGCGCATCGATATTTAAAATTGGTTTGCTGAGTAATTTACCTATGCTGGGTGCGATAACGGTGACTTTTCTTTTGCAACTTGCTGTAATTTATATTCCCTTTTTAAATGATATTTTTCATACCCAACCCTTGCCCTTGTATGATCTCATAGTCTGTTTATTTCTCTCTTCTTTGGTATTACTTGCCGTTGAATTTGAAAAAATACTGATGCGTCGAGGCATTATTTATACTTCAGTATGATTTATATATTAGGGTTTAAATATTTTTAATTCATGGAGCGAGTTTAATATTGTTATCAGAATACAAAACCATTTGTATCCTGTTTCAAGCAAGTGCAGGAAAAAGTTGTTTTAAACCGTTAGCCATAATTTCCACAGCTATTGCCGCTAGAATCAGACCAAAGAGTCGATTAATGATATTTAAGCCGATTTTCCCTAATATTTTTCCAATTCGATTCGCCATGCGCAGCACTAGCCAAAGTAATAGGCACACAAACATGATACTTGCGATAACTAACAGAGCATGATATTCCGTTTCTGAACGATGCATTTGAATGATCACATTACTGATAGAACCCGGGCCGGCTAATAAAGGTATCGCCAGCGGCACCACTGCAATTGAATGTTTGTCTTCAGCTTCAGCTTCTTCTGTTGGCGATGTGCGAACATTGTCTACCTGGCCACGCAGCATTGCGAGCGCCATCAGTAATATCACGATACCGCCACCAACGCGGAATGAATCAAGACTTGTTCCCATCGCGTGCAGTAATGCTTCACCTGTTATGGCAGATGCAACGAGTATCAGCATGACTGTAAAAGCTGCAATATTGATGATGCGGTTGCGTTCAGCATCTGTGTATGTTTTAGCCAGAACTAAAAAAATAGGTAAAGCGGCAAACGGATTGAGTATGAGAAAAAGCGCAGTGACAAAGCGTGTGTATTCAGACCAGTGTTCCATAATAATGCGTCCGCTGTATTTAGTAAGTACAAATTATCACTTTATAGGTAAACTAAAGTATTGTCATCTATTCGATAGCCAGCAAGTGATTAATGTTAGATCTTTCGATGAATGTTTTAACCTGGGTAGGCATTGCATTTTGTATTACTCAGTCTGCAATATTTTCTGGTTTAAATTTAGCTCTGCTGGGTATTAGCCGCTTACGCCTCGAAGTCGAAGCCACCGCTAATAACCATGAAGCAATTAAAATTCTTACGCTTCGCAAAGATTTTAACTTTCTTTTAACGACCATTCTTTGGGGTAATGTTTCTATCAATGTTTTGTTAACCCTTTTATCTAACTCTGTCATGGCGGGTTTGACCGCCTTTATATTTTCAACTTTTCTTATTACCTTTTTAGGTGAGATTACACCGCAGGCTTATTTTTCTCGGCATGCCATGCGCATGGGCGCGCTTCTTGCACCCTTGATTCGTGTTTATCAAGTTATTCTTTATCCTGTCGCAAAACCGAGTGGCATTATACTGGACTGGTGGTTAGGTAAAGAGGGCATTAGTTATTTCAGAGAAAGTGACCTGCGCACAGTCATTCGTAAACACATTGAAGCAGAAGAGAGCGATATTGATCGGCTTGAAGGCATTGGTGCCGTTAACTTTTTAGCACTTGATGACATAAAGGTAACTCAGGAAGGTGAAAATATTGATCCTGCAAGTATCATTACATTACCAGCAAAAGAGGATAAGCCGGTCTTTCCTGAATTTGAGCGAAAACCAGATGATCCATTTTTGCTGAGCCTTAACCGTTCTGGTAAAAAGTGGGTGATTATTGTTGATGACAATAACCAGCCATTTATGGTTTTAAATGCGAATGCCTTTTTACGTGATAGCGTATTTGGTGAAACGCCTTTTAATCCGTTTTCTTATTGTCATCGTCCCATTATTGTGACGGATGCAAAGACATTACTGGGCAATGTTATGGCAAAATTGAAGGTATACCCGAAGTCTGATGTGGATGATGTTATTGATGATGATTTAATTCTCATCTGGACAGATGACAAACGCGTTATTACAGGGGCAGATATTTTAGGGCGTTTGTTACGTGGAATTGCGCTTCGTGATCTTTCACCAGGTTAAGGATAAATCAGGGTAATGTAAGCTTAAAAAAACTGGAATATATTACTAAGAATCTGTTTCTTTTTATTATTTTCTATACTAAATTTTATTTTTTATATTTAAGGATATTAATATGAAATATTATAGCGATACAAAAAACAAACTGAGATTTATTTCAGTTCCATTTTTATTATTTTTAATATTACTTAGTGGCTGTAGCTCAGTACAGGTAGGGCGAGATTTTGATGTCCAGTTATTTAGCAGTATGGTTAAAGCTGGTGAAACAAACAAAACACAGGTACATGGTTGGCTGGGTGCGCCCAGCAGTACGGGGGTGTCTTTAGATAAAGATGGAGAACTTTCTGAAGAGTGGTTATATTTTCATGGCGGTGGAACACTGCCGAAAATGCAAGATACCAAAATAAAAATATTGCAGATACGCTTTAGTAAAAAGGGTGTTATCAAAAGTTATAACTGGTCAAATAGTAAATAAAGTAAAAGATGCTTAGTGGATTGTTGAGCTTTCATTTAATATCTTATGCTGACCAGTTTTAATGTTAAAGAGTAAATTCATCTCTTACTCAATAACAAGATGGTGCATCATTGCGAGATGAGTAAAGCAAAACGTGGCAATCTCCATAAAAGTATAGTTAATATGAGATTGCCGCAGTTATTTTATTCCTTCGCAATGACTGTGTATTATTGTTAAAATGAGCTCAAAATCCGAAAGAACAACACGCCCAGGTGAAAATTCATTTTCTGCTGGTTATTCGTAAGTGAGACGGAGCCGTTGAAGGAAGGTTTGCTCAATTTATCGTTCTTTTATTTTAACGATCTTATATTTTAACGATTCCATATTTTAACAAGCTTATATTTTAACGATCGATGGTATAAAGCAAGTCAGCGCCGTGATTGACGCCACTTTCACCTTTGAGTTGCCACTTATCAGAAATTTGATAGCGTAAATTAAAGGTATTGAATGACTCTATGAGCCCAACACCATAACCGATATAAAGTTTAGGCGAGAGGTAACGTCCAATCACTAGTGAAGCTTGTTCTCCACTATTACTACTCTCAACGCGCATTTCATCAAAGCCAAATCGGTTTCCGATTGCACGAGCCAGGCTATCGCCTCCGACCAGACTTAAAGCAAGTGCTGCTTTCGCCATCATCTCACCATCATCACCGCTCGCTTTTTCAATCGGCCGTCCCAGCAGAAGATAAGCCAGGGTATCCGTCTGCCCCATGGCAGGAATAGAAAAGAGTTCAACTTTTGGTTTGTTTAGATTACCTTTAACTTTTAGGCCAGTAGTGATCTCGCCAGTACGTCGCACGGCTCGTAAATCTAACCCGGGATTTGTAATCGGGGTGCCACTAAAAAGTAAACGGCCATGTTCAATTTCTAAACGCTGGCCATAAGCAGCATAACGACCTTCAGGTACATTAATTTCACCTGTTGCTTTTGTCAGCTGACCTGGCTCATCTTATAGCAACAGGTTGCCTCCAAGACGGCCATCAAAACCAAATGCAAAAAGATTCACTCGCTCACCCAGGGTGAGTCTTACTTTGGTTGTCATTAACCATTTTTCTTTAATGCCTTGCTCATTACCTACAATGACAACATCATCAGATACTCGTGCTGCGGTAGTAACATCTTTCGGCTGTAATTTTGCATATGGAATATGAACATTACCGGAAATATTGATGTTATTTTTTTGTATTTTTATTTTCAGATCAGGCGAGACAACCAGTTGTGAAACAGGAATATGAGAAATTTCAAAATTTTCCCCTTTCATTGTGATTGAAGTTGGCCATCCTGTTTGCTGCTCTAACTTTGTTTGGCCTTGAACTAAGATCTGACCATCACCAGAACGTGCTGTTAGCTGATAATCAATTTTATCCAAACCATTGCTTTGGCTCTTCAGGTTAATTTGTTTTATATTTAAACCTAACCGGGGTATGCGGAGTTCACCGTTGTTAAGGTGTGCATTACCATTGAATCTTGGTTCGGCCAGTGTTCCCAAAACAGCAAACTTTAATCCAATCTCTCCGCGAACATTATTTATTTCAGGAATAATTGCTTCGAGTAAAGAAACATCGTTAATATTAAGTTCCGCATTTCCTTGAATTTGTTGTGCATGACTGTCCAGGCTTAATATATTTATATTTTCCAGGGTGAGTTGTCCTTTGAAATGTTCTTTATCACTTATCGCAATGTCTGAAGTGGCAGCCAGGTGACTATTATGGAGAGTGATATCTATTTTTCCACCGCGGTATTCCCAATGATGCCGCTCACCTTCAATGATGGGATAACTCAAC
The DNA here is from genome assembly GCA_026197095.1 of Gammaproteobacteria bacterium. Lineage (GTDB taxonomy): Bacteria > Pseudomonadota > Gammaproteobacteria > UBA6429 > Thiohalophilaceae > JAGLTQ01. Next base: position 8,230 of record JAPHTF010000061.1, on the reverse strand, counting down.
TTGCCCGGTGGCAAAGTGATATGGGCATAGCCTTGTGCTTCTTCGTGATTGTGAAATTGAATTTCCGACTTAGCATTAATTAAACCTTCAAGTTTTAAGTCTGGCGGTAACCATGGACTGACCGCCATGAGAGGAAGATTGTTTATATTAAGACGTGCTAGCCAACTTTTATTTTTATCATCTGCTTTAGTATTATTTTCTAAAGCCGCGCAGAGACTGCCATTTGTGCTGTTCCAGCATAGAGGGTCAATAAAAAAATTATTTTTGTTAAAAGAAAAAAAAGAGGGGGATTCAAGTTTCCAACTATTAAATCGGGTACTGATAAAATCAGCTTTTTCAATACGACCTTGCCAACTTGATGTAGATGACAAATCTGGCGAGTTGAATTTATCTTTAACAACAAAGCGTGCGGTCAAAAATTCAGAGCGGGCTGTAATCTGTGTAGTGTGATTTTTTGAATGAATGTCGACAGATTTCAGTTCATACTCATTTAAGTTAAGTGCTTTCGCAGAAAACTGGATCTTAATTTTTTCCCAGCTGAAAAGTTCCAGAGCAACACTTCCTTTGACGGTATTTATTTTGTAACCGGATAAGCTTAATGCTTTACCATCAAATGTGGTGTTGAATTCAGGAGTAGATGGCTCACCCGTGAGTGTGCCTTTGGCATGAAGCTGCCCCTGTGCCTGAGGGTAAAGCTCAGATAGATTATTTGATGTGAGATTCCAGTTCACATTCATTGATGAGCTTATCTGTCCATTTGCACTTAATTGTGTTTTACCTGAACGTGCTTCAAAGAGTTTGATATCCAGGGATGAATTAATCCAGTTTAAGCGGCTACTGAGTGATATAGGGTAGTCACGTAATGTTCCTGTAATGTTAGTGATATTAATATTTGCGTTTAGTTGATCATTTTTTGTCTGACCATCACTTGTTAGTTTCCCTTTAAGCTGACCTGGCCAGTCGGGCCAAAGTTTAGCGGGATTGAAATCAAGTATGTTTGCTTCAGCATGCCAGCTACGTTGTTGAAGTAAGTTATGCACATCTGCCTGAAATGCCAGTTGTGCAAATCCACTTACTTGTTGATTTATTTTAAGTGCAGTGAGATCGCCTTCAATTAAACCTGTACCTAGAATATTTTTTTCAGCAATATTTTCATTTTCCGTTAAAGACGCTTGCCAATTGAGGTTCAGTTTATGTTTATAGTTTTTATCAGGATAAATCTTTCCTTTTAGTACGAGTTCAAAATGTGGCATTTTCAATGCCAGTGACTTAATGTTTATTTGGTTAGGCACCAGGCCAGCATCGAGTTGAACTTTTTTTAATTTAAATTCAAATTCCTGGTCCGGTTGGCTAACCTTAAAATCATCAATGACAATATCTTTAAGTGTGATTCGCATGGGCAGAAGTGTACGGGGAAGTATGACTGGCTGATTGCGGTCACTTTTTTCTGTTACTGGCAGTTTAATCTTTAATGATTGCGCATGGAGATCATTAATAATTAAATGATTAGTAAATAGTGCTGCAGGTAGCCAGTGAAAAGTTAATTTATCTGCGTTAACTTCAATATCATTGTATTTATATTGAATTTTGTGTGCGGTGATAGAACCCGCTAAATGACCTTCAAGTCTGTCGAGAGTGATAGTGCCTGGCACAAGATGAATGCTGGAATAGTAAATAAAACGCAAACCACTTTCAGTGCCCATTAGCCAAAGTGAAAATACTATCGGGAGTAGCAATATGAGGCCCAATATACGAACGATTCTTTTCTGCCACAGCCGCTTCATAAATCAGGACCAATATTAATATGTAATCGCCATGGCTGATTGGGCTGACTGATTGCACTTGCAAAATCAATACGTACAGAACCTATGGGTGATTTCCATCGAAAACCAAATCCGGCACCATGTTCTAATTTATCGTCAAGATTATCATAGGCATTACCCGCATCATAAAAGAGTGCCACTCCCCATTTGTCACTGAGATTATGCTCAAATTCAATACTTCCAATCATTAAGTGGCGACCACCAATCACTGTGCCAGTGGTATCTGTTGGTCCTAATGATTGATAAGAATAGCCACGCACACTTTGGGCGCCACCGGCAAAGAAACGCACGGATGCGGGTAGTTCATGAAAGTCGTCAGTCCAGGTTGTTCCCAGCCGGCCACGTGTAATCATTCGGTTGCTTTTCCATAATGGTGTAATTGCCTTTATTCCACCATGCAGTTGTAAAAAACTATTATCTGAAAGTAGCTCTTCACTGGCACCGCGTAAGCTCACATCAAAACGTAAACCATCTATTGCATAAATAAAATTATTTCCCCAGGTACGGCTTAAAGTAATACTTGGCATAAGAAGTTTAGATATACCTTGATCAGCACCTACGATAAATTCTTCTTTTTGATAATTAAGTGCAATAGATTGACGCCAAAGCCCCAGGCTATGGTTCAGGCTGGCGCCGATGGTGCTCACAGTGCTGTCACTGGTTGTTGTTTTCTGATTTATTACGCCTGCGCTATAGATCATTTGATCTGTACGGGGATTAAGTACGGGTACACGGTATTGAACACCTGCGCTATAGCCAATTTCAGACACACTGGCTTCTGTTTTTATGCGGTGGCCACTTTTATTATATAACGGTATTTCCCAACCAAATTTTGCACGGGCACCCGTATCGGTACCATAGCCAAGGCCGGCACTATAGCGATGTTTTTTACGGGGTGTTAATTTGATTTTAACAGATAGCTCATGAGCGCTATCGTCCAATTGGCCTGGCGAGACTTCGACATGACTAAAATAATCACTGTCATTAAGTGCTTGTTGTAATTCGATTAATTCGTTTTGCACATAAGGCTGGCCACGCTTGAATAAAATATATTTCTGTAAAAAAGCTGGATCAAGAACAGTTTGATTAAGTAAAACCTGACCAAAATTATATCGAATACCGCCATCAAAATGTAAATTAACATGTGCCTGGTATGTATTCAGGTTAATTTCTACACGGTGCTCAACAAAATGAGCACGGAAATATCCTTGTTCAGCTGCAAGCCTGGCAAGTTCTTTTTTAAGATCTTCATATTTAATATGACTAAAGGGCTCACCAATGTGCAATGTCATATTTTCAAGCAGAGACTTGAACTCAGGATCGTTTTTTATTTCTTCACTCAATATGATATTTAATTCAGCGATAGGTATGGGAGGACCGGGGTTAACGGTATAAATTGCCTGCCATTGATTTTGAGATTGTTTAATTAACTCCTTTTTAATTTCAGCTCGATAATAGCCGTAGGGTTGTAATGCACTTGAGATCTCTTTCTCTGCTTTTTTATGAAGATGATACAGTCGGCCTTCACTTAACAGCGTGTGATCTTTTTGTTGTTCTATACTGAGTAATTCACGGATATTTCTTTCCATTACCTCACTCACGCCATGAATTTTAATGTTTAAATTTATTTGTGCGAAAGTTGTACTGGAAAAGGTTAAGGAAAATATAAGCAACAGCCACAGCTGATACTTAAATTTTAATGCTTGATAATTAAATAAGATCATTTTATTGGTAAACTATTTTTTGCTGTTAAAACCCTCAATGCTAAATTATCTAAAATAAACAGGTTTTATTAATACAAACTTAGCATATAAATAGTCGTCTGTTTAACTGCCAGGTTTATGCAAGCTTTCAGCAAAAAAGTTTTCAGGAATCAATTTCGTTGATCCCGCACCACAGGCAATAACGGTTTTCATCGCCTTTTCTACTGAAACATTAATTTCAGTTATATCATCATTCTTTATGTGTAAAATGAACCCGGTAGTCGGGTTAGGACCACAAGGAATAAATACGGTTGAGTGACCCTCGTCAATTTCATCAACGATAAAACCTGTAGCAGCAACACCGGTATTGCCGACTTTAATGAGAGCAACTTTTCGAAACAGGCCTTTTTGTTTGCCGGTGATTTGCGCAGTGATATCTTTTATCGTTTCATATCCCGGGATTCGGAATAATGTGAGCCGTTCAAAAAACTGAAAAAGACCACCACCAATCTGCGTTCTAACAATCATGCCGATAACAGAAAAGAGGATAAAAACGGCAATTAAACTTAGAATTAAAGCCGTCGCTTTATCAATTGATAAAGTTGCGGTTAAGTAGCGGGTTAACGGCAGAGTATTGTGCTGAAAAATATCAAACAGCCATTGCCCAATATTAAAAATAATAATAACTGGCAGTAAAACAATTAACCCACCAATAAAAATATTATAAATAAAGTTACGAATCCTGGTCATTGTCTTATTTTTCCTGATAGGTGGTTTGAATGAACTGTAAATTCACTAATAAAATATCATGCCACACATCTTGTGGCATCGATGAAGAAATAGGGTTAATTATTGATGATTATATAGTAAATGTTAAATCGAACGCGCTATTATTTTGAAATATTCAGGATACAGGTGTCCAAATAAATCTATCCTGTTTATAAGTCATAATATAAAGTCTTAGCACTGCTCTGGATAATATTAAGTACAGGAACAAAATAGAAAATATCACAATAAATTTAAAATTAATGGCTGTTTCCAAGAGGCATAATTATGCTTTTATCATGTCGCTGAGGACATTAAAGACTTTTTACCCTAAAGACTTTTTACTTTGATACGAAAAATGCTCAATATGATTGCAACATATCATAACAATCGGCAATAACTTTTATCGCAGCAGGCTATATACTGTATTAAGCAATACAGCATTTATACTTTATGTGCTTAGGTGTTCAGCTTATGACTTTTCGTTTATGCTTAGGTTTGTAACCATTTGATAAACAGGCAAAACATGGCAAATACTACACAAAACAAAACCTTGTCCACGATGTCCGTTTTTACTCGTCTGTATCGAAATTTATCCAAAATTTTTAAATCGCAAGCAGATGAGCTGGTGATTCCCATTAACATTAAAACCGATCTTTGCCACGCTCAAGCCTCGCGCCGGGAAAAGTTATATACTGATCGGGCATTACCCGATAGCCTGTTGCAGGCATTTACAGAGAAGCCGTTAGTTACAGGCGATATGCGATTTATCGGGCGTGATGAACAATCAACGCGGTTGCTGTCTGCTATCGAAATGTGGCAATCGGGTCAAACTTCTATGCTCGCTGTAACGGGGCCGCAGGGTTGTGGCATCAGCTCTTTCCTGCAGCAGATACCGCAACACATCAGTGATCAACAGGGCTGGCACTACAGTGAACTGACTCGCCGGCCAACTGATAATGAAGATTGCCTGGCACAACTCAGTAACATTGTAGGGAGCGAACAACCCATCGCTTCTGTTGCTGAACTGATCGACTATATCAACACATTGCCACCAGGGATATTTGCTATCGATAACGGCCATTATCTTGCAAGTCGTATTATGGGCAGTAATCAGGCGATACGTACTTTTGGTGCTGTTATGGTTGCAACACAACAGCGACATCTCTGGATACTGGGCTGCCAGGAATTTGCCTGGAGACGCCTGGCTTACCTTTACAATGCTGATCGTTATTTTACTGAGCTGATCGGGTTAACATTGTTCAGCGAGGATGAACTTAAGCAGTGCCTGAGTAGCCGATTACAGGTATCGGGAATTTTACTGAATTCTGACACCTCAAATGAGCAGACTGAAAGCCCATCTGTACTTGGACAACTTTTCAGTACTCTGTACAAATTGAGTAACGGTAAACCTGATATTGCTTTTTTCTATCTTCTTGGCAGCATGAATTTTAACGCTGAAGATAAATTATGGGATATTCAGCCTGTAGAACAACTCGATTTTAACCAGCTTAAACAGCTTGTTCATGAAGAGCTTTTTACCCTGGCAGAAATCTCGGCACACGGACAACTCAGTATTGATGACCACCAGTCAATTTTTCGCAGCAGTCATGAAGAAAGCTGGCTGTTGCTGGAACGGCTCTATCATCAGTGCCTGCTCGATAAAACCACTAATGATAACGTGACAACCTATCATCTGGTGCCATTGTATTCTGATGTGATTACCCGGTTTCTTAACAATGCAAACTATTTGTATTAGAACGCAAATTACCTGTATCAGGAAATAATATGCAACAAGATACTATCGCCCAGCTTATTGAATTACTTTCACTATCCCGCCTGCTCCAGGCAGGCATGGTCATCATCTTTGCCTGGCTGTTGTTACGTATTTTACATATAGGGTTGCAGCAACTTATTCAGCGTTGGCCACGTTACCGTCTGCAAATGGGCCAGATGTATCCAATGCTTCGTATTTTCATCTGGTTGCTGGCTACAGCTTATATTATTTTCGGCGTGATCAAACCGCCACAGACAATTGTTTTTGCTGTACTCGGTTCGCTTGGTTTAGCCGTTGGCCTTGCTGCACAAGGCGGTGTGCGTAATCTGCTTGCTGGCGTAATGATGATCTTCAATCCACCTTTCCGGGTAGGTGATATGGTTCACTTCGGTGGATATTATGGCGAAGTCACCCAACTTGACCTTAGTGTTACCTGGTTACGCACTCTCGACGATAATGTCATCATGGTGCCCAACTCAGCGGTGCTGGAAAATGCAGTAGCGAATGCAAATAGTGGTGAACTGTCAGAAATGGTCGTTATTAATATCGACTTACCTCGCACCATTGATATTCAGTCAACACGTTTACTGGCCAGAGAAGTGGCCATGGCTTCACCGTATAGTTACCTTAAAAAACCTGTTAGCGTTACTGTTGAGTCACGTTATGAGTATGATTTTTTATTACGTCTGATCATTAAAGTCTATGTTGTCGATATACGACTTGAGCGATTATTATCGAGTGATATTACCGAGCGTTTTATCGAAGCACTGCAAAAGCAGGATACAAAATCTGTTGATTGATTATTTGTCGTCTGCATTCAACCAGGGTACAGAGTATCTTCATCTTGTGTATTCAAGCTGATAGTGCAGGCGAGCGGACCATCTCTTTTTTAAAGTTATAACATGCTCTGTCTATCAAGCTTCAATTTTAAAAAAATTTCGTATTACAAACTTTTCGAGTTCTACCAAAAATAATACTGAAGATGCAACTAATATAACACGTAGCCAGGCGTCAAAATTCATAGCAACTGTGGCGAATAACGTTTGCATTGGTGCAAGATAGGTAAAGGCAAGCTGGAACAGGATTAAAAGACCAATCGCGTAGAGTACATAGCGATTTCCAAACAGGCCTTTTAATGTCAATGAAGGTGCCAATAAGTAACGTGCACTGAACAAGTAAAAAATTTCAAACATAACTAATGTATTGACGGCAATAGTCCGTGCTAGCTCAATAGGTGTACCTTGCTGGCGTTCCCATAAAAACAAACCAAATGTGCCAATAACCAGAATCAGCGAAACAAACAAAACTCGCCATATAAGGAAACCAGAGAGCATGGGTTTTTTAGGATCACGGGGTGGGCGTTGCATAACATTAGCTTCTGATGGTTCAAAAGCTAATGTCAGCGCTAATGTTACTGCGGTGATCATATTAATCCAGAGGATTTGAGCAGGGGTAATAGGTAACATTGTGCCCATTACAATAGCCGCAATGATAATGAATGCTTCACCACCATTGGTTGGTAATACAAATATAATGGATTTTTTTAAATTATCATAAACAGTACGGCCTTCTTCTACCGCATGTGCAATTGAAGCGAAGTTATCATCTGTTAATACCATTTCAGCCGCTTCTTTTGCCACTTCAGTACCCTTTAAACCCATGGCAACACCCACGTCTGCGCGTTTTAAAGCCGGTGCATCGTTAACACCATCGCCTGTCATTGAAACCACTTCACCCGCGGCTTGTAATGCTGTCACCAATTGTAATTTTTGCTCAGGCGAAACGCGTGCAAAGATATCCGTTTGCTGAACAACTTTTCGTAGTTCGACGTCATCAAAATTTTCCAGCTCGTCACCTTGAACAACGGAAACACCATCACCAATCCCCATTTGCGTACCAATAGCTAATGCAGTTATTGCGTGGTCACCGGTGATCATTTTTACACGGATACCCGCAGTCTGGCAGGCATGAACCGCAAGAGTGGCCTCACTACGAGGTGGATCAATAATACCGACTATTCCTAAAAGGGTCAGGCCATCTTCAACATCACTAAAGTTTAAGTTTTGATGATCGATCGAGGTAGGTTTAAATGCGATAGCCAGTAGTCGTTGACCACGCGAAGCCATATTGTGCATGCTGGTTTCCCAGTATTCTTTATCAAG